>NZ_JBYTEQ010000028.1:0-65082 GCF_058792115.1 Cellulosimicrobium sp. EB106-03-01-XG111 | reverse complement strand
GGATCCGGGAGGATCCGGTCGCCGACCCCGTTCTCGTGCGGTGTCTCGGGCGGCGTCGTGCGTCAGCGCGCGCGGCGCTCCAGGCGGTCCATGTCGAGCAGGACGACGGCCCGCCCCTCGCGGCGGACCCAGCCGCGCGTCGCGAAGTCGGCGAGCGCCTTGTTCACGGTCTCGCGCGACGCGCCGACGAGCTGCGCGAGCTCCTCCTGCGTGAGGTCGTGCGCGACGCGGATGCCCTCGTCCGTCTCCTCGCCGAACCGGGTCGACAGGTCGAGGAGCGCCTTGGCGACGCGGCCCGGCACGTCGGAGAACACGAGGTCGGCCAGCGTCTCGTTCGTGCGGCGCAGCCGGCGCGCGAGGGCGTTGAGCAGGTGCTTCGCGACGCTCGGGTGCTTCTCGATCCACTCGACGAGCTGGTCGTGGCCGAGCTCGTAGATGACGGAGTCGGCGACGGAGCTCGCGGTGGCGGTGCGGGGGCCCGGGTCGAAGAGCGAGAGCTCGCCGAACATCTCGCCGGGGCCGAGGATCGACAGGAGGTTCTCGCGGCCGTCGTTGGAGCGGCGCCCCAGCTTGATCTTGCCGCTCGCGATCACGTAGAGGCGGTCGCCCGGCTCGCCCTCGCGGAAGAGCACGTCCCCGCGCGAGAGCTCGATCTGCTGCATCGACTCGAAGAGGGTGCGCGTCTCGTCCGCGTCCATCGTCGCGAACAGGGGGGCGGAGAGCACAACGTCGTCGTCCACGCGGGGTGTCCTATCGTCTCGTCCTCGGAAATGTTCCAGGACAAGTCTGCCCTACCGCTGCAACTCGGGTGTCAGGGGCGGCGGCTACGGTGGGTTTCGTGACCACCACCGAGCAGGCCCGCGCGCGGGCCCCGAAGCCCGAGTCGCACCTCGCGCTCGTGCGGCGCGCGCGCCGCACCAACCGTGAGCTCGCGGTCACCTACCCGGACGCGCACTGCGAGCTCGACTTCACCACGCCGCTCGAGCTGCTGGTCGCGACGGTCCTCTCGGCCCAGACGACGGACAAGCGCGTGAACCTCACGACGCCCGCGCTGTTCGCGCGGTACCCGGACGCCGCGGCGTACGCGTCGGCGGACCGGGCCGAGCTCGAGGAGATCCTGCGGCCCACGGGCTTCTTCCGCGCCAAGGCGCAGTCGGTCATCGGGATCGGCCAGGCGCTCGTCGAGCGGTTCGACGGCGAGGTGCCCGCCCGCCTGGAGGACCTCGTCTCCCTGCCGGGCGTGGGCCGCAAGACGGCGAACGTCGTGCTCGGGAACGCGTTCGGCGTGCCGGGGCTGACCGTGGACACGCACTTCGGCCGCCTCGTGCGCCGCCTGGGGTGGACCACGGAGGAGGACCCGGTCAAGGTCGAGCAGGTGGTCGGCGGGCTGATCGAGAAGTCGGAGTGGACCATGCTGTCCCACCGGCTGATCTTCCACGGTCGGCGCGTCTGCTTCGCGCGCAGGCCCGCGTGCGGCGCGTGCACGATCGCCCGGTGGTGCCCGTCGTTCGGCGTCGGCGAGGTCGACCCGGTCAAGGCGGCCGCGCTCGTCAAGACGAGCTGAGGCTCCGCCGGGTCACGCGCTCACGACCGGGCGGCCGCTCGGGTCAGCCCGCGGGCCGCTGCGTCGTGGGGAGCCAGTCCAGGAGCAGCTCCGTCACGGTGTCCGGTGCCTCCTCGGGGAGGAAGTGCCCGGCGTCGTCCACGACCTCGAAGCGGAAGTCCCGGGCGAGCGCCGCGCCGTCGGCGTCCGCGAGGTCGCGGCGCAGCAGACCGTCCTGCGCCGCGTGCACCTGGAGGGCGGGGACCTCCACCGGGTGGCGGAGCGCGGCGAGGAAGCGGCGCCCGTCGGGCCGGGGGGTGGAGCGCACGGCCCAGCGCAGCGACTCCATCGCCGTGTGCGCCGCGAACGGGATGCGCATGACGGTGCGGTACGTGTCGACGACGTCGGGTGCGAAGGGCTGCGCGGCGCCCGTCGCGAGCACGTCGGCCACGAGGTCGCCGCGGACGAGCGCGCGCTCGGGCAGGGTCGGTACCTGGTAGAACGCGAGCTGGCGCCGCGCGGCGGGCGTGAGCAGCCGCCGGGCCGACGTGTGCAGGCGGGCGGGGTGCGGCGCGGAGAACGCGGCGACCCCGGCCGTCACGGCGGGCTGGAGCGCGGCCATCGCCCAGGCGAGGCTGCCGCCGGTGCCGTGGCCCACGACGACCGCGCGCCCCGACCCGAGCGAGCGGATCACGCCCGCGATGTCGCGCGTGCGCGTCGGGGCGTCGTAGCCGATCGGCGGCTTGTCGGACGCGCCGACGCCCCGCACGTCCATGGCGGCGACGCGGTAGCCGGCGGCGGCCAGCGGCTCGAGCTGGTGCCGCCACGCCCACCAGAACTGGGGGAAGGAGTGGAGGAGCACGACGAGGGGCGGGCCGGGGTCCCGCACGCCGCGGTCCTCGGGACCGGCGAGCGCGACGTGGAAGCGGGCCCCGTTGGCCGGCACGAACTCGTGGCGCCAGGGGCCGTCGAGGAGCGCGGACGTGAAGTCGGAGGGGTCGGGCGTCACCCGGACGAACCTACCGGCGTCCCGGACCCGCTGTCCGCCGACGACGCGGCGTCCGCCCCGGCGGCGTCCGCCCCGCCCGGCTCCGCGGCCGCCGCCGGGCGGCGGTCCTTCGGCGGGTCGAACCGGTAGCCGACGTTGCGCACCGTGCCGATGAGCTGCTCGTGCTCCGGCCCGAGCTTCGCGCGCAGGCGCCGCACGTGGACGTCGACGGTGCGCGTGCCCCCGTAGTAGTCGTAGCCCCAGACCTCCTGGAGGAGCTGCGCGCGCGTGAACACCCGGCCCGGGTGCTGGACGAGGTACTTGAGGAGCTCGAACTCCTTGTACGTGAGGTCGATCGGGCGGCCGCGGAGCCGCGCGGTGTAGCCGCTGGCGTCGATCGCGAGCTCGCCCGCCGCGATCTCCTGCGGGCCGTCCTCGGCCGGTCCGCGCGCGGAGCGCTCGATGACGAGCCGGAGCCGGGCCTCCACCTCGGCCGGGCCGGCGCCCTCCAGCAGGAGGTCGTCCGCACCCCACTCGGCGGTCACCACGGTGAGCCCGCCCTCGGTGAGCACGAGCACGAGCGGGACCGTCAGGCCCGTGGCGTGCAGGAGCCGGCACGTGGTGCGGGCCGCGACGAGGTCGCGGCGTGCGTCCAGCAGCAGGACGTCGGAGTCCGGCGCGTCGACGAGCGCCGACGGCTCCATGGGCAGGACCCGGATGCGGTGCGAGAGCAGGCCGAGCGCGGGCAGCACCTCGACGGAACCGCCTGTCGCGGGGGTGAGGATGAGCAGGTCGGCCATCCGGCACCTCCTTCCGGGTCGCGGGGCGCGGGCGGCGCCCCCGGGCGTCGACGCGTGGCGACCGGGCGGGACGGACCTCTACGGGGCACGCCACGTCGTCGGCCACGTCCTCGGTCCGTGGACGGTTACCGTATCGCGTGCCGGCCGCGCGCACGGTGCGTGTCTCACATCGCGCGCGTCCGCTCTCCCCGGCCGGTGACAGCGCTGCCCGACGGCGGCGCGGCAGCCCGCCCGCGCGACCGCCGCTCGATCGCGGAGCGGGAGCCGGTGAGCGTCCCGCGGCGAGTCTCTGCGACACTCTGAGGCGTGCTGCACGACCCGACGCCCTCCCGCGACCCCCGAACGGGGCGCTGACCGCGTGGACCTCTCGACCCGTGCCGTCGTGACGGCATGCCTGGCGGCGGTCGTCGCCGTCGCCGCGTTCTTCGGCCCGCTGCCCCTGACGATCGCGTCGGGCGCGCTGGCTCTGGGCGTCGCGATCGGCTGGCCGCGGCTGCTCGACATCCCCGTCCACGGCGGGACCCGGGTCGTCATCGCGATCGCCGGGCTCGGCGCCGTGGCTGCGACCGCCGCGACGCACGGCGAGCCCGCGCTGCGCCACCTGCCCGTCGTGCTCGCGCTCTCCGTCGTCCTCGCGTTCGTGGCCGAGCTCCTGCGGCGCGACGGCCGTCCGCGCCTCGTCGAGTCGCTCATCGGCACGGTGAGCGGGATCGTCGTGGCGACGTCGAGCGCGGGCTGGATCGCCGCAGGCCGGACCGACGCCGGCGAGTCCCTCGTCGTGACGACGGCCGTCGCGCTCGCCGTGGCGTCCGCGGTGTCCGCGCTGCCGCTCGGCGGGTGGCTCAACGCCGCGCTCACGCTCGGCCTCGCGGTGCTCGCGGGCGGCGCCGTCGGCTACGTCATGCCCGACCTCGAGCTGCTGGGCGGCGTCTGGGCGGGGGTCGTCGCGGGCCTGCTCGTCGCGTCGCTGCACGCGCTCTTCGACCAGCTCCCCGAGCTGCGCGGCCGGCTGGGCGCGTTCTCGGCGACGGCTCTGCCCGTCGCCGTCGGCGGGACCCTGATCTTCGTCGTCGGCCGGGTGATCGTCGGGTGACGCCGTCGCCGCTCGCCGCCGTGCTGCTCGTCGTGACCCTCGTCGCGACGGCGGTGCTCGGCGTGTGGTGGCGGCGCCGCCAGGGCGTGGTGCGCGCCGCGCGCGAGGGAGCGGGCGCCGCATCGTCCGCCGCCAGGCCCGCGGCCGTCGACTGGGCGACGCACGGCGTCGCGCTCGCGGAGCGCCGCACGTTCGTCCAGTTCTCCGCCGAGCTCTGCGCGCCGTGCCGGGCCACCGCCCGGGTCCTGCGCGAGGTGAGCGCCGCGCACCCGGACGTGACGCATCGTGAGATGGACGTCGACGACCACCTCGACCTGGTGCGAGCATTCGGCATACTGCGCACGCCGACCGTCCTCGTGCTCGACGCGGAGGGCCGGGAGGTCGCCCGCGCGAGCGGGGGCATGAACCGCGCCCAGGCGCTCGCGGCGCTCGCCGTCGCGGGCCCGGGCGCGCAGCCCGCGAGCGTGCCAGGCAGCTGACCGCCGTCTCCGACGGCCCGACCGGAGGAGACCCGAGTGAGCGACCAGGCAGACCTGGAGGCCACCGTCACCGAGCCGGGCGGCGCGCCCGTCGGCATCGACCCGCGCGGGCCGCGCGCGGGGGCGGGCATGACGGCCGTCCTGCTCGCCGTGGTGATCCTGCTCTGGACGTCGCCCGCGGCGCTCGTGCTGCTCGCGGTCGTCGCGGCGAGCTTCTTGCTCGGTACCGTCCGCGGCGCGCAGGGCACGTGGCAGGCGGCCGTCTACCGGCTGGTCCTGCTCCCGCGCATCGGCCCGACGACGGAGCGCGAGGACCCGAGGCCGCCGCGGTTCGCGCAGGCGGTGGGCCTCGTCATCACCGCCGCGGGGGTCGTGCTGGGCCTGCTCGGCGTCGCGGGCGCCGTGCCGGCCGCGGCGGCGCTCGCGCTCGTGGCCGCCGTCCTCAACGCCGCGTTCGGCCTGTGCCTCGGGTGCGAGCTGTACCTCCTGCTGCGCCGGTTCGCGCCGGCCCGCTGACGGCCCGTCGCACCCCCGCCCGGCAGGCGAGCGGCTGCGGGCGCGGGAGCGCCCAGCAGCCGAGCGTCGGCTGGCGCGGGTCGGTCAGTAGACGAGCGCCTGGGCGCCCTCGCGCAGCGCCTCCTCGACGAACACCGCCGCCCCGGCGATGCGCACGCCGGGCAGGACGTCGTCGGCCGTGATCCCGCGGCGCGCCGCGCACTGCGTGCAGACCGTCACCGTGCCCGCGGCAAGGACCGCGTCGAGCAGGTCGGGCAGCGGCGCCGCGTGCTCGAGCTCGAGCTCCGCCGCGCGGCCCGGCACCCCGAACCAGGCCGCCTCGCCCGTGAGCCACACGCTCACCTCGACGCCCGCCGCGACCGCGGCGGCGGCGACGGTGAAGGCCTGGTTCGCGGCCTCGGGCCGGTCGAGCCCGGAGGTCGTCTTGACGACGAGCGAGCGGGAGCGGGGGGCGGCGGCAGGGAGCGAGGAGTCGGTCACGCGGCCGAGCGTAGCCCCGCGGGTGACCACGGCCACGGCGTGCCGGTGCCGTCCGGCCGGTAGGATCGCCCGCATGAGCCCGCACACTCTCGAGCTGATCTTCCTCGGCCTGCTCCTCGCGGCGACGGTGACCATCACGTGGTTCGCCGGGTACGTCGTCTACAAGCTCTTCAAGGGCCAGCGCTGACGTCGCCGCGCGGGGCCCGTCCCCGCGCGGGCGCCGCGCGCCGCCCGACTCCGAGAGGTGGTCGCTGATGCCGTTCGAGTTCCCCGAAGGCCTCGCTCCCGAGGTGTACCCGCTCGCCTGGCTCGTCGGGAGCTGGCGCGGCGAGGGCGTCGTGAAGTACCCGGGCATCGAGGAGACGCCGTTCGTCCACGACGTCGTGTTCGACCACGACGGCGGCCCCTACCTGCGGTACGAGTCGACGCTGCGCGTCCTCGACGCCGCGGTCCCCGAGACCGTGCCCGCGGAGGGCGAGTGGCCAGAGCGTGACGAGGCGACCCTCGACGCCGCGGCCGCCGCGTCGCCCGTCTGGTCCACGGAGACCGGCTACTGGCGCGTGTCGACCGACCGGCCCGAGGGTCTGGAGGACGACCGCCACCCCCTCGAGGTCCTGATCGCCGACCCGGCGGGCCGCGTGTCGGTGTACCTGGGCGCCGTCGGCAACGGCCGCGTGGACCTGGCGAGCGACCTCATCGCGCGCACGTCCACCGCGTCCGAGGTGACGGCCTCGAAGCGGCTCTACGGGTTCGTCGAGGGCCAGCTCCTGTGGGTGTGGGAATTGGCGGCCTTCGGTCAGCCGTTGCAGTCGTACGCGTCCGCGAAGCTGACCCGGCGCCCGTCGGCCTGACGCGCAGGCCACCGGGCAGCCCCGCAGGCCTGCCAGGACCGGACGCGTCGACGAAGGAGGACCACCCGTGACCACCGGTTACACCAGCCCGCTCCTGTCCCGCCACGGCGCCGTGCCCGCGACGGGCCCCGACGAGGGCGTCGCCTGGCACTACGGCGACCCCACCGGGGAGCAGCGCGCGCTGCGCACGGGCGGCGCCGTCGTCGACCAGTCGCACCTGGGCGTCGTCACGGTCACGGGCCCGGACCGCCTGAGCTGGCTGCACTCCATCACGTCCCAGGACCTCACGGACCTCGCGCCGCGCACCTCGACCGAGCTGCTCGTGCTCTCGCCGCAGGGCCACGTCGAGCACGCCGCGTCCGTCGTCGACGACGGCACGACGACCTGGCTCGTCACCGAGCGCTCGCACGCGGCCGACCTCGCCGCGTGGCTGGACCGCATGAAGTTCATGCTCCGCGTCGAGATCGCGGACGCCACGGACGAGTGGGCCGCGCTCGGCGAGCCGGTCGACGCGGAGGGCACCGAGGACGAGCCCGTGACCTGGCGCGACCCGTGGCCGCACGTCCTCGCGGGCGGCACGCGGTACGGGCCGCCCGAGGACGAGCACCCGGGCCGGGAGCGCCCGTGGCGGCTCGTGCTCGTCCCACGCGCGGGGCTGGCCGACGCCGTCGCGGCACGCGAGGCCGCCGGGTGGCGCCTCGTGGGCACGTGGGCGAGCGAGGCCGCCCGCGTCGAGGCGTGGCGCCCGCGGCTCGCGACGGAGGTCGACCACCGGTCGATCCCGCACGAGACCGACTGGCTGCGCACCGCGGTCCACCTGCACAAGGGCTGCTACCGGGGGCAGGAGACCATCGCGCGCGTGCACAACCTCGGGCGTCCGCCGCGCCGCGTCGTCATGCTGCACCTCGACGGCTCGGGGCACCTGCTGCCCGCACCGGGGGCCGACGTCACGCTCGACGGTCGCTCCGTCGGCACCGTGACGTCGGTCGCGCGCCACCACGAGCTCGGGCCGATCGCGCTGGCCGTCCTCAAGCGCAGCGCGCCGGTCGACGCCGAGCTCCTCGTCGAGTGCGACGGCGGCGCGATCTCCGCGGCCCAGGAGGTCGTGGTGCCCGGCGAGGGCGTGTCCGTCGACCGTCCGGCCGCGCGCGGCCCCGTCGGGCGCGGCGTCACGCCGCGCGGCGAGGGCGCACCCACGAGCATGCTGTGACGTCGGGGCCGGCGCGAGGGCAGTCCTCGGGTCCGGGGGCGGTCGACGTCGCCCGGACCGCGTGGCGCCGGCTCCTCCTGCGGGCCCGGATCCGGCAGGGCGCGTCGCGCGTGCGCGTCGCGCTGTGGCCCATCCTCCAGGCGTCGGCGGCCGCGGGCCTCGCGTTCGGCATCGCGCGGTACGGGCTCGGGCACACGGCACCGTTCTTCGCGCCCGTCTCGGCGTGGATCTGCCTCGGCTTCAGCCAGGACCGGCAGCTCCGCCGCGTCCTCGAGCTCGCCGTGGGCGTCGCGATCGGCGTCGGCCTCGGGGACCTCGTGGTCCACGCGATCGGGTCCGGCTGGTGGCAGGTCGCGGTCGTGCTCGCGGTCTCGGCGCTCGCCGCGCGCTTCATCGACCGGGGCGCGATGCTCACGACGCAGGCGGGGGTGCAGGCGATCGTCATCGTCGGGCTCCCGGCCGCGCAGGCGGGCGGCCCGCTCGGGCGGTGGACGGACGCGCTCGTGGGCGGCGCCGTCGCGCTCGCCGTCGCGGCCCTCACGCCCGGCGACCCCCGGCGACGACCCCGACTGCTCGGGTCCGAGGCGACGTCGGAGCTCGCGGGCGTGCTCGACGTGATCGCCCGCGGCCTGCGGGCGCGGGACCCCGCGGACCTCGATGCCGCGCTGGTCCAGGGCCGCGCGTCCGAGGGTGCGCTGGAGGAGTGGCAGTCGTCCGCGTCGTCCGCGCGCGAGCTCGCGCGCGTGAGCGCGGCGGGCCTGCGGCACCGCGACGAGCTGGGCGGGCTCGAGCGGCAGGCCGTCCTCGTCGACCGCGCGATGCGCAGCGTGCGCGTCCTGGCGCGGCGTGCGCGGCCGGTCGCGAGCAGCCCGGACGACCACGAGCTCGACGCCGTGGCGGACCTCGTCGGCCGGTTCGGCGCCGGGGTGCACGTGCTCGCCGAGGCGGTCGGCGCGGGCCGCGACCCGGCGGTCGCGCGCGAGGTCCTCCTCGAGGTGGCCCGCAGCGCCGACCCCCACGCGCTCGGCGACGGCGACTGGCAGGTGCAGTCGCTCGTGATGCTCGTGCGGTCGCCGATCGTCGACGCCCTGGAGGCGGCGGGCGCGACGCCCGAGCAGGCGCGCGACGCGCTCCCCGAGCTCTGAGCGCCGGCGCGGGGCGGGTGCGGGCGGGCCTGCGCTCGCGGCGCGCGTCACCTGGGCGCACCGGGTACGCACCGAGGGACGACGGGCCCCTGCACAGCGGCACCGCGGGCCGGTACGGTCGGGGGCATGGAGGTCCCTGTCAGCGCGCTGCGCGCCGAGCTCAAGTCGTGGATCGAGCGGGCCAGGGACGGTGAGGAGGTCGTCATCACCGAGCGCGGCGTCCCCGTCGCCCGGCTGACCGGCGTCGCGACGGCCGACCTCGTCACGGAGCTCGTGCGGGACGGCGTCCTGGTGCCCCCGGCGGGGGAGCGTCCCGTGCACACGGTGCCCGCGCCGGCGCTCGTCGCGGGGCCGGACGGGCCTCGCCCGGCCGGGCCGGACGGGTCGCGTCCCACCGACGGCGCCCGGGCCGCCCGCGGCGGCGGGGTCGCGGCGCTCGTGCGCCGGATCCGGCGCTGAGGGGCCCGCGGTGGCCCTCGTCTACTTCGACGCGAGCGCGCTCGTGAAGCTGTGCGTCCCGGAGGCCGGCTCCGCGCTGGCGAGCCGCCTGTGGAACCGGGCGGACGTCGTCGTCACGAGCCGCCTCGCCGACGTCGAGGTCCGCGCCGCGCTCGCCGCGGGGGCCCGCGGCGCGGTGATCGACGGCCCGGCGCACGCCCGTGCGCTCGGCACCTGGGACACCCTGCGGCCCGCGCTGCACGTGGTCGAGGTGTCCGGCGCGGTCGCCGACCGCGCGTCGCGCCTCGTCTCCGCGGGGTCGATGCGCAGCAACGACGCGGTGCACGTGGCGAGCGCGCTCGCCGTCGCGCACGACGACACGGTCGTGGCCGCGTGGGACCCCCACGTCGTCACCGCGGCGCGTGCCGCCGGGCTGCGCGTGGTGCCGTGGCCGCTCGTCAGACCGTAGGCTCGTGCCCGTGGGAATCTTCGGGTCGCTGCAGTGGATCGTCTACCTCCTCCTGTCGCTGGTCGTGTTCGGGACGCAGCTCTTCGCGCTCGTGGACGCCCTCCGGCGGCCTGCGAGCGCCTTCACGGCGGAGGGCAAGCTGAGCAAGCCGATCTGGCTCGCGATCCTCGGCGTCGCCGCGGCGCTCGGCTTCCTCTCGATCCCCCTCGGCGGCGGGATCAACCTCGGCTTCATCGGGATCATCGCGGTCGTCGCGGCGATCGTGTACCTCGTCGACGTGCGCCCGCGCCTCCAGCCGTACGGGAACGGGCGCGGCAACGGGTCGTCCGGCCGGCCGGGCGGCTGGTGAGCGCCGCGGTGACCGACGGCGTCCGCACCGGGGTCGCGCGCGCCGCCGTCCCGCTGGCCGAGGTCGTGCGCGGTGACCTCGTCGAGTCCGTCCACACGGGCCACCTCGTGCTGCTGGACGCCGACGGAGGCACGCTCCTCGAGCGCGGCGACGCCGGTACGGTCATCTGGCCGCGCTCGAGCGTCAAGCCGTTCCAGGCCGTCGCGACGCTGCGGCACGGGCTGCGCCTTCCGCCGCGCCTCCTGGCCCTCGCCGCCGCGAGCCACGACGGCGAGCCCGAGCACCTCGCCGGGGTGCGCGAGATCCTCGCGGGCGCCGGGCTCGACGAGTCCGCGCTGCGCAACACCCCCGACCTCCCGCTGCACCCGCCCGCCGCGCTCGCGTGGCAGGAGGCGGGGAACGGCCCGTCGTCGATCACCCAGAACTGCTCCGGCAAGCACGCGGCGATGCTCGCGACGTGCGTCGTGGCGGGCTGGGACCCGCGCACGTACCTGGAGCACGACCACCCGCTGCAGGTCGCGGTCCGGGAGACCGTCGCGGAGGCGACGGGCGTCGCCGTCGAGCACGTCACGGTCGACGGCTGCGGAGCGCCGCTCTTCTCGACGAGCGTGCGCGGGCTCGCGCGCGCCTTCGGGCGGCTCGCCGCGGCCCCGCAGCACGACCCGGGTTCCCCCGAGGCCGAGGTCGCGCGCGCCATGGCGGCGTTCCCCGAGATGGTGGGCGGCACGGGGCGCGACGCGACGCTCGTGATGCGCGCCGTGCCCGGCCTGGTCGCCAAGGACGGGGCGGACGGGGTGTACGGGGCCGCGCTGCCCGACGGCCGTGCGCTCGCCCTCAAGGTGCTCGACGGCGCGTCCCGACCCCGGCCGGCGGTGCTCGCCGCGGCGCTGCGACGACTCGGCGCCCTCGACGTCGCGGGGGCGGACGGGCCGGCGCTCGACGCGCTCGGCGACGTGCCGGTCCTCGGTGCGGGGCAGCCGGTGGGCACGGTCCGCGCGGTGCTCGACGAGGCCGCGGCGGACGCCCTGCAGGACGTCCCCCAGGACCCTGCGCCCGTCACGGTGCGGCACGCCGACGGGGGACGGCCGTGAGGGCCGTCGTCCAGCGCGTGACGCGCGCGAGCGTGCGCGTCGTGGCCGACGACGGGACGGCGGAGGTCGTCGGCGCGATCGACCGGCCGGGCCTCCTCGCGCTCGTCGGCGTCACGCACGACGACGGCGACGCGCAGGTCGAGACGATCGCGCGCAAGATCGCCGAGCTGCGGATCCTCGCGGGGGAGCGGTCCGTGCTCGACGAGGGCGCGCCCGTGCTCGTCGTCAGCCAGTTCACGCTCTACGCGGACACGCGCAAGGGCCGGCGTCCGTCGTGGAACGGCGCGGCGCCCGGTCCCGTCGCGGAGCCGCTCGTCGACGCGGTCGTCGATGCGCTGCGCGCCCGCGGGGTCGAGGTCGCGACCGGGCGGTTCGGCACGCACATGGCGGTCGACCTCGTCAACGACGGCCCGGTCACGCTGATCCTCGAAGCCTGACACCGTCGTCGTACGGGCTGTCCCGTACGGGGCCCGCGTACGCAGGACCGCGTACGCCGCGCGACGTGCGTGACGCGAAGAGTGTGGGAAGCACGTAGTCCCCCCGCGCCCGCCCGCGGCTACGGTCGCTGACGTCAGCCGGTCGCTCAGGCCCCGCAGGAGGCCGCACCGCCGCGCGTCCGCGCGGGTCGGCGACCGACCTCGTCGACGAGAGGTTCTCTCGATGCACCGTCCTCGCCCGTCCGCCCCGCGCCGCGCCCGCGCCACGCGCGCGGCCGCCGGCGTCACCGCCCTCGCGCTCGCCGCGAGCGGTGCCGTCGTCGCCGCGACGACCGCCGCCGCGTCGCCCGCCCACCTGACCGCCACGACGGCGGCCACCGCCCCGACGCCCGACTCCCCGAACGGCGACGCCGCCCTCAACGGGTACCGCAACGTCGGCTACTTCATGTCCTGGGCCCCGGAGAACTACGGCTACACCGTGCGCGACTTCGTCGAGTCCGGCCAGGCCGAGCAGATCACCCACGTGAACTACGCGTTCGGCAACATCCACCCGACCGACCTCACGTGCTTCCTCGCGGACGCCCCGGGCACGCCCGAGCCGGGCGGGAACGACGGCGCCGGTGACGCGCAGGCCGACTTCGTGCGGGCCGTCTCCGCCGAGGACTCCGTCGACGGCGTCGCGGACACGGCGGACCAGGCGCTCGCCGGCAACTTCAACCAGCTCCGCAAGCTCAAGGAGCAGCACCCCGACACCAAGGTCCTCATGTCGCTCGGCGGCTGGACCTGGTCGAAGTTCTTCTCGAAGGCCGCGGCGACGCCCGAGAGCCGCGAGAAGTTCGTCGCGTCGTGCATCGACCTCTACATCGACGGCAACCTGCCCGTGATCGACGGCCGCGGCGGCCCCGGCGCGGCCGCGGGCCTGTTCGACGGCATCGACGTGGACTGGGAGTGGCCCGGGGCGCCCGACTGGTCGCAGCACCCCGAGAACCACGTCGACCCCGTCAACGACAAGGCGAACTTCACCGCCCTCCTCGCCGAGTTCCGCAAGCAGCTCGACGAGCGCGGCGCCGCGCGGGGCGAGGACTACCTGCTCTCCGCCTACATCCCGGTGAGCCCCACCGTGGTGAACGCCGGCTGGGACGCCCCGACGATCTTCGACTACCTCGACTACGGCAACATGCAGGGCTACGACCTGCACGGCGGCTGGTCGCCGAACCTCGCCGGGCACCAGGCGAACCTCCACGACACCACCCAGCCGGGCACGATCTCGCTCGAGGACGGCATCGACCTCTACCTGTCGCGCGGCGTCGACCCCGCCCAGCTCACGCTCGGCATCCCGGCGTTCGGCCGCGGCTGGTCCGGCGTCGAGGCCGGCGACTCGAACGGCGCCTGGCAGCCCGCCGCGGGCGTCGCCCCCGGCACCTACGAGGCCGGGAACAAGCAGTACTTCGAGCTGCGCGACCACGGGACCGAGTACTTCGACGAGGCCAGCGGCGCCTCGTGGCGCTACGACGGCGACCAGTGGTGGAGCGTCGACACGCCGCGCGCCGTCGCGTTCAAGGCGTCGTGGATCACGGAGAAGGGGCTCGGCGGCTCGATGTTCTGGGACCTCGCGGGCGACTACGAGGACGAGCTCGTCGGCACGGCGGCCGACGTCTACCGCGCGGCTCCGGCCGGTCCGGTCGACCCGAGCGCGCCGGGCTCGTGCTTCCCGGGCTGGGACCGCGGCACCTCCTACGTCGGAGGGCGCGTCGTCGCCCACGAGGGCGTGAACTACCGCGCCGCGTGGTGGGTCCGCACGAACGTCCCGGGCACGGAGAAGTGGTACCCGGCCTGGCGCGTCGTCGGCACCTGCGCCTGACCTGAGGGTGCGGTGCGCGGCCTCGGCCGCGCACCGCACCGTCCGGCGCTCAGCGCAGCCAGCCGCGGCGCTTGATGTACGCCAGCGGGATGACCGCGGCGACGAGCGTCACCAGGACCGTGAGCGTGAACCCGTACGGCCGGTCGAGCTCGGGCATGTGCGTGAAGTTCATGCCGTAGAACGACGCGATGAGCGTCGGGGGCAGGAACACCGCGGTGATGATGGTGAAGACCTTGACGATCTGCGCCTGCTTGACGTCGAGCGACGTCATGATCGCCTGCTGCAGGTAGCGCACCTTGTCGTGCTCGAACCCGGCGTGCTGCTTCACGCCGTCGACGTCCGCGACGAGCGTCTCGACGAGCCCCGCGAGCACGGGGTCCGAGTCCGCGATCTCGCTGCGCAGGTGCCGCGCGGCGCGCGCGAGCGAGAGCTGGGACTCCTGGGCGCGCGACACGATCTCCTCGGCGCGGTTCATGCGCGTGATCGTGTCCTGCATGTCGCTCACCCCGATCTCCCGGCCGCGCGAGTCGACTCCCCGCGTGGCCTCGTCGATCTCGTCGGACATGTCCTCGAGCAGGTCGCTCGCGTAGGACACGACGCGGTCCGCCGCCTCGTTGAGCGCGTAGAGCAGCGCGTACGCGACGCCGTACGACGAGCCGATGAGCCACGGCGTGCGGCGCATGCGGGCGATCGCCTTGTCGAAGACGGCGTAGTGCCGCTGCGGCTGGGCCGTCACGACGACGTCGGCGGACAGGGCGAGCACGATGCGCTCGTCCACGACCCGGTCGCCGTCGCGCCGGGTCGCCGTCACCGGCAGGTAGACGTGCGCGTCCGTCTCCCAGACGCGCCCTCCGGCGGCCGCGAAGTCGACGCCGTGCTCGGCCGCGCGGGCCGCGGACTCCGGGTCGCCCACCGCGACCTGCACCCAGCGCGAGCGCAGGACGCGCGGGTCGAACCGGGGCGCGCCGTCGCCGTGCGCGCGGGCGTGCAGGTCGAGCCCGCCGCGCGCGGGGGCGGGCAGGCGGGTCTCCGTCCGGGGAGCGAGGCCCGGGGTCTCGGGCAGCATCGTCGTCATCACGCACCGCCGGCCGTGAAGTGCGCGGTGAGGAGCGCGGCGCAGATGAACAGGTAGAGCCCCACGGTGAAGGAGATCGACTGCCGTTCGAGGTTCGGCCGGCGCGCGCGGCGCCGCTCCTCGCGCGGGGCGCGCAGGGGCGTCCGGGCGGGGCGCGTCCGCACCGGGGTCGCGGCAGGGGTGGCGGCGTGCGTGGTGGCGGGTCCCGTGGCAGGGGAACGCTGGGTCATGGTGGTCGTCCTTTCCGGCGGGCGGACGGCACGGGCGCGGCCACGGCGGGCGGCGCGGGTGCGTCGGCGGGGGAGGTCCGGCGGCGCGCGCGAGGCGCGCGCGGAGCGCACTGGCGACCTCCCCGCGCGGGACGGACGACGGCCGAGGACGCAGGGGACCTGCGTCGGCCGGGCTCAGGCGTCGGGTCGCGAGCCACGGGGGGTGAGCGCGCAGTGCACGGATCTATGACTGCTGCCGTCAGGCATGGGGCTCACCTCGCTCTCGTGGCGGCGGCGCCGTGGGCGCCGCACCCGGGTCGGGACGCACGAGGGTCGTGGCCGCGACGGGGATCGAGGCCAGGCTAGCCCTCCGGGCAGCGGGCAGCAACCGCCGAGGTGCGGGCGTCGGCCCAGGTGGCGACCGTGTGACGAGCGGGAAACGATGAGGTGATCCCTTGTTTACGGAGGGTTGTTAACATTTCATCCGGTCGACGGGCGACGAAGCCCCCGGACGGAGGGTCCCGACATGTCAGAACAGCAGGACTACATGGTTCCCGAGCCGGTCCGTCGCGCGGACTCGCGGTTCGCACGACGGCTCGAGCGGCTCTCGTCCCGCGCGCAGGAGGTCGACCGCGCGCTCGCCGCCGTGAGCGAGGGCAAGGGCGGTCTCGTGTGGACCGCCGAGCACGGCATGGGAGCGAGCGCGACGCTCGAGCTCGTGTGCGAGGCGGTCGCGACGCACGAGTTCGCGCAGCCGACCGTCACGCTCCGCTGTCGCCCGCCCGCGGGCGTCCCCGCTCCCGGGTCGGCCGTCGTCTCCGTCGTGTCGCAGGTGTCGCAGCTCGCGGGCGGCGTGGTCCCCGAGCGGCTCACGCGGGTCCTCGAGCCGGTCGACCCCGGCTTCGGCTACCTCCCCGAGGTGGCGGCGGTCGCGCTCGCCGAGCTCCTCGTCGCGACGTTCGACGGCGCGACCGTCGTCCTCGTCGCCGACGACCTGCACCTCCAGGACGAGCTGAGCCGGTCGGTCCTCGCGAGCCTCGTCGCGCAGCGGCACGCTCCCGTCGTCCTGCTCGGGACCGCGCCGGCGGGTGCGCTCGACCCGTCCGTGGGCCCGTTCGAGCTGCGCGCGGTCCCGCCGCTCGCGCCCGCCGACGCGCTCCACCTCCTGCTCGTCGAGCGGCGGCTCGCCGTCGCGCCGCACGTCGCGGCGCGGCTCGCGCACCTCCTCGGCGGCAACGCCGCGGCGATCACGCAGACGGCGGCGCTGCTCACCCCCGAGCAGCTCTCGGGCGGGTCGATCCTGCCCGACCCGCTGCCGGCGGTCCCCGCCGTCCGGTCCCTCTTCGCCGACCGGCTCGCCGCGCTCAGCGAGGCGGAGCGTCAGGCGCTGCTCGTCGCGGCGGTCGCCGTCGTCGACCGCACGGAGCTCGTGCTGTCCGCGACGGGGCTCGCGATGGAGCAGGTCCTCGACGGCCCGCTCGCTGAGCACCTCGTCCTCGCGGGGGGCCGCTTCGCGTTCGTCGACCCGCGCATGCGCTCGCTCGTGCACGCGGACGCGCGCCTCGCCGAGCGCACGGCGGCGCACGTCGCGCTCGCGGAGGCGCACCGGCGCGCGGGCGAGGAGGACGTCGCGGTGTGGCACTCGGCGCTCGCGACCCTCGTCGGCGACCCGGCGCTCGTCCCCGGCCTCCTGCGCATCGCACGCCGCCACCTCGACCGCGGCGACGTCGTGTGGGCGCACGAGGTCGCGCGCGAGGCGGCGAGCCAGGCGGGCGCCGAGCACCGCGCCGAGGCGTTCGCGATCGCCGGGGTCGCGGCCCTGCGGTCGGGCCACGTGCAGGATGCCGCCGACTGGCTGCGCAAGGCCTCGCGGAGCGGGGACGACGCGTTGCGCGCGTGCACGCTCGGCCCGCTCGTCGCGGCGCTCACGCTCGCCGAGGGCCAGGTGCCCGACGACGTCCTGTCGCCCTACCTGCGCGGGGGCCGGCCGGACGGCCTCCCCGCGGACGCGGTCGCCGGGGTCGTGACGGGCGTGCTCACGGCGGCGCGGCTGCACGCCGAGCGGGGCGACGGCGTGAGCACGTCCCAGCTCCTCGACACCGCGACGTTCCTCGCGTCGTGGTGCGAGGACGACGCGACCCCGGCCCGCCTCGCGCTCGCCCGCTCGTGGGCCGCGGTGTTCGGGGTGGGGGAGCGCGGCGTCGTGCCGGACGTCGACCTGGGCCCGGACCACGAGGCCGCGCTCCAGGTGAGCCGGGCGCTCGGTCTCGCCGCCGACGACCGGCTGGACGACGCCGCGCAGACGCTCGCGAGCGTCGTCGCCTCCCTGGCCCCGGTGCGCGACGGCGGCCGGTGGTTCGACGGTCCGGACGCCGCCCTCACACCGCTCGCCGAGGCGCACGTCCGGCTCGCGCAGGCGCTCGTGCACCTGTGGCGCGGCACCCTCACGCGCGCCGCGGACGAGCTCGCGGAGGCCGCGTTCCGGCTGCCGCTCGGACTGCCCTTCGCGGGGATGGGCGTGGCCGCCGCGCGTCGGCTCGACATGATGACCCGGGGCGTCGTCGGGCCCGTCGCGACGGCGCTCGAGGAGACGTGCGCGAGCCCGACGTCGCGGCCCGTGCGCCTCGGCCTGCTCGTGGACCGCGCGATGGGCGCCGCGTTCGCCCACCACGTGACCCAGGCCGCGACGCTGCTCGAGCTCGCCGCGGAGCGCGAGCGCCCCGACAGCGCACGCATGCTGCCGCTGCCCGGGCTGGACGACGTCGAGGCGTGGGTCGTCGCCGGGCGCCACGACGCGGCGCAGCGCGCGCTCGCGCGGCGCCGGGTCGACGCCAAGGAGCTCCCGCCGTCGCTGCGGTCGGCGACGCTCGTGCGCGCCGACGTCTCGCTCGCCGCGCCCGAGGACCTCACCGCGCCGCTCGAGCGGGCCACGCGCGTGAACCGCACGACGGCGTCGCCCTACGAGCACGCGCGGACGGACCTGTGCGCCGCGCGCGCCCTCGTCCGCGCGGGCGAGCTGCAGCGCGCCCACGGCCTGTTCCTGTCCGCGATCGAGCTGTTCGACGACGCGGGCGCGGACGCCTGGACGACGATCGCGCTCGACGAGCACGCCGAGGTGGTCCGCCTCCTCGGCGGCCCGGTGCCCGAGGACCTGACCGCCGCGGTGCCCGGTCTGCCCGGTGTCCCCGGCGTCCTGGGCGGCGGAGCCGTCGGCCCGGCCGGGACGTGGCCCCATGCCGCGCGGGTCGCCGGCCTGCCCGCCGCGGCACTCGGGGTCGCGCGCGCCGGCGCCGAGGCGCAGGCCGCGCTGCGCACCGCCCCGCCGGACGCGTGCCGGCTCGCGGTGCGCGAGAGCGACGTGACGGACGAGGCGCTCGCGGAGCTGCGGGGCCGGTGGGCGGACGAGCTCACGGAGCGCGAGCTCGACGTCGCGCTCCTCGTCGTCCAGGGGGCCTCGAACCGGGAGGCGGCGGACCAGCTGTACCTGTCCGTGCGCACCGTGGAGGTCCACCTCGGGCGAGTGTTCCGCAAGCTCGGCGTGCGCTCGCGCGTCGAGCTCACGGTCCTGGCGCACCGCGTGGGCCGCTGAGCTCGGGGCACTTCGGGTGTACTTGTTAGTCTCTGACCTAGTTTGTCCTACGGGTCTTCCCCTACGCCGACCGCGCGGACGCGCCGCGAACACTGCGGGAAGCGCGGATCACGCGCGGGGTCCGGCGTGGCTACGTTCGGGGAGACCTGAGGGCAGGGCGGCCCCGAGCACGACGCCGCCGCAGCTCCCCGCACGAGCACGAGGCAGGACCCATGGACGTGTCCCTCTCCACCCGACCACCGCGCCCGGCCCGGCGGCGCGGCGTGCGCCTCGCGGCGCTCGCGACGGCGGCCGCCCTCGTCGGCGGCCTCCTCGCGGGCGTCGCGCCGGCGCAGGCGGCGCCGACCGCCACGACGGCGGTCGGCAACCCCGGCGACAGCGACGTCAACGGCTACCGCAACGTCGGCTACTTCACCCAGTGGGGCGTGTACGGCCGCGCCTTCCCGCTCAAGAAGGTGCAGGACTCCGGCGCGGCCGCGGACCTCACCCACATCAACTACTCGTTCGGCAACATCCACCACCAGAACCTCACGTGCTTCATCGCGAACAAGGCGCAGGGCACGGGGCCGAACGGCTCCGACGGCGCGGGCGACGCGTGGGCCGACTTCGGCATGGGCTACACGGCCGCGAACTCCGTCGGCGGCGTCGCCGACGCGTGGGACCAGCCGCTCGCGGGCTCGTTCAACCAGCTCAAGCAGCTCAAGGCGAAGAACCCGCAGCTGCGCGCGCTCATCTCGATCGGCGGCTGGACCTGGTCGAAGAACTTCTCCCGCGCGGCGGCGACGCAGGCGTCCCGCGAGAAGCTCGTGTCGTCGTGCATCGACCTCTACATCAAGGGCAACCTGCCCGTGATCGACGGCCGCGGCGGGCCGGGTGCGGCCGCCGGCGTGTTCGACGGCATCGACATCGACTGGGAGTGGCCGGGCTCGAACAACGGCGAGGTCGGCAACTCCGTCGACCCCGTGAACGACCGCGAGAACTTCCGGCTCCTGCTCGCCGAGTTCCGCAAGCAGCTCGACGCGTACGGCGCGCAGACCGGCAAGCACTACCTGCTCTCGGCGTTCCTGCCCGCCAACCCGGCCGACATCGCGGCCGGCGGCTGGAACGACCCGCGCATCTTCCAGTCCCTCGACTACGGCAACGTGCAGGGCTACGACCTCCACGGCGCCTGGGACCCGGCGCTGGCCGGCCACCAGGGCAACCTCTACGACGACCCGGCCGACCCGCGGGCCGCAAGCCGCCAGTTCAGCGCGGACAAGGCCGTCCAGGAGTACCTCCGCGCCGGCGTCGCCCCGAGCCAGCTCGGCCTCGGTCTCGCCATGTACGGCCGCGGCTGGAAGGGCGTCACGTCGTCGCAGCCGTGGTCGGCCGCGAACGGGGCGGCCCCCGGCACGTGGGAGGCGGGCAACGAGGACTACGACAAGCTCCGCACGCGGGGCCAGGACTACTACGACCCGACGACCGTCTCCGCCTGGCGGTACGACGGCGACCAGTGGTGGAGCTACGACAACGCCCGGTCGGTGGCGGCCAAGGCCGAGTACATCGACCGCCTGAACCTGGGAGGCGCCATGTGGTGGGACCTGTCCGGCAACCACGACGGCACGCTGCTCGGCGGCTTCACGGACAAGGTCCGCACCCTGCCGGCCGGTCCCGTCGACGGCACGAGCGGCCCGACGAACCCGCCCACCAACCCGCCGA
This sequence comes from Cellulosimicrobium sp. EB106-03-01-XG111, assembly GCF_058792115.1. NCBI lineage: Bacteria > Bacillati > Actinomycetota > Actinomycetes > Micrococcales > Promicromonosporaceae > Cellulosimicrobium > Cellulosimicrobium sp. EB106-03-01-XG111. The sequence goes on along the minus strand of NZ_JBYTEQ010000028.1, from coordinate 44,761 downwards.
CCAACCCGCCCACGAACCCGCCGACGAACCCGCCGACGGACCCGACGGCCTGCGTGGCCGCGTGGTCGGCCGCGACCGTCTACACGGGCGGTGCGACGGCGTCGTTCGAGGGCAAGAACTACCGCGCCAAGTGGTGGACCCAGGGCGACCGGCCGAGCGCGGGCGGCCCGTGGGAGGCGACGGGCACGTGCGGCGGGACCACCCCGACGACCCCGCCGACGACGCCGCCCACGAACCCCCCGACCACGCCGCCCACGACGCCGGGCACGTGCACCGCGCCGGCCTGGTCCGCGACCGTGGCCTACACCGGGGGCGCGACGGTCTCCTACCAGGGCCAGTCCTACCGCGCGAAGTGGTGGACGCAGAACAACGTCCCGGGCGCGGAGCAGTACGGCCCGTGGCAGGCCCTCGGCGCGTGCTGACGACCTGCCGGACCTCCTGACGGGGGACCGCCGGGGCGGCCCGCGGGTACGGGGAATCCCGTACCCGCGGGCCGCCATCGTGTGGTTCTCCCGCATCTCGACCAACCCTCGCGCTCGTTAGCGTGAAGGGGCCGACGAGGACCTCCGCAGCCCTCCCCAGTGGGTTGCGGGGCTCCTCCGACCGTGAAAGGCGGTCAGCGTGCCCGTGCGTCACCGAACGACCCGACCCCGCACCTCCCGTCCCCTCCCGCCGTCCGCGGCCTCCGCCCTGCCCGTCGCCCTGACGGCCGTGCTCGGCGCCGCGCTCCTCGCGGGCTGCACGAGCGGCTCCGCCGACGCCGGGGCGACCGTGGACGGCGGGTCGGGCCCCGCCCAGGCCGAGGACCACGGCTCGCACGGCGACCACGCCGACGCGGGCAAGGTGCCCGTCGGCCCCCTCCAGCTCCCCGGCGCCGACTACTGGTCGGTGCTCCAGCCGGCCGACGGCGTCACGCAGGTCCGGGCGGGCGGGTGCCCCGAGGACGCCGCGTGCCCGAGCTTCGAGGTGCTGACCGGTGCGGCGCTCGACGGCGTCGACCCCGCGACGGCGCTCCTGCCCGACGGCGCGACGTGCCCGGGCACGGACGCGCTCGCGGCCCGCGCGGTCGGCGACCCCGCCGAGTCGGACGTCGAGGTCGCCGGCACGCCCGCGACGCTCGCGCGCTGGACGCTCTCGTGCGTCGACGCCGCGGGGGCCGAGGTGCGGACCGTCGAGCAGCTCCAGTGGTACGTGCCCGACGCCCCGGGCGGTGCGGTGCTCGTCGTCGACCGCTGGGCGTTCGAGGGTCTCGAGTCGCGTCTCGCCGCAGGGGGCTGGGCGTCCGCCTGACGGCGACCTGCCCCCGGGCACCACGACGGCCTCGCACCCGGGAGGGTGCGAGGCCGTCGTCGTGCGCCCGGCCGTGCCGGCGGCCGGGTCAGCTCTTGCGCGCGCGGCGCGTCAGCAGCACGACCGCGGCGCCCACGGCGGCGAGCCCCGCGGCGACGGCGGCGTACAGGCCCACGGTCGCGCCCGTCGTCGCGAGCGACGAGGACGACGAGCCGGTCGCGACGGTGCGCGAGACCTGGGAGGCCGTCGTGGTCGTCGTCGGGTTCCCCTGCCCGGGCGGGTTCGTCGCACAGCTCGGGGACGACGGCGGGTAGTCCACGCTGACGACCGTCTCGGGGTTGACCTGGAAGAGCACCTGGACGCTGGGACGCACCCAGTCGAACTCGTCGCCCTCGACCCACTGGCCGTCCACGAGGCTCCAGCCGGGCCAGTCGGCGCCGCGGCCGTCCGCCCCGACGACGGCGCCGGGCCACAGGACGCGGCCCTGCAGGGGGAGGCCGGACTGGACGACGTTCTCGCCGCCCGGGTTGAGCCACGTGATCGTCGCGGTGTCGTTGTCCGTGCCGGTGACGGCGATGGCGTACTCGAGGTACGGGACGTCCCCGTCGCAGACGGGGGTCAGCGTGGTGAGCTCGATCGTCGGCTCCGGCACGTACGTGTCGTCCTCGGCGGCTCCCGCGACCGGTGCGGCGAGCAGCACCACCGTCGCGGCTGTTGCGGTGACGGCCAGCGCGCGGCTCCCGGCGCGGCGTCCTCCCGACGTCTTCATGGTGATTCCTGTCCGTGGGCGGGAAAGGCTGTTTGTGGAGAGGGAGCCGTGCCCCGAGGTCCCTGATACGTGCAGGTGCCACACGTGCGCGAGGTGTTTCCGTCCTGCCAGGCTAGCGAGGCGGGCGCCCGAGTTGGACGCTTGTCCAGGGTGAAAAAGGGGCGGTGCGCGGAATCGTGACGGCGCCGTGACGCGACCCGCCGCGGCTCAGCCGCAGGGCGCGACGTCGACCGTGCGCAGGCCCGGCTGGGTGGTCGTGGGCGTGCTCCACACGTCGAGCGAGGTCGCGGCGGCGGTCCCCGCGTCCCGCGGCGTCGTCGTCGTGAACGACAGGGTCGTCGACTGGCCGGGCGCGAGGTCGACCATCGCGGAGAGCGCGCCGCGGCCCGCGACGTCGCCGGGCTGCGCCGGGAGCGGGGCGTCGTCGCGACGCAGGCCCGACACCTGCCCGTCGCGCGGCGGGTAGAGCACGACGAACGTGCGCGTGACGCCCGGCTCGACGCCCGCCGTGCCGCCGCCGGTGACGTACCAGGGCAGGCTCGTCGCGGCGTCGGCCGGGGCGGACGACGCGAGGTCGACCTCGAACGTGTCCACGCGGCCCGCGGCCGTGCACGTGCTGCCCGCGAGGCGCACGTCGCTGCCGAGGTAGACGCCCATCTTGCCGCCGGTGCCGTCGTTGAGGAACACGCCGACCGAGCCCGCGGCCTGGTCGGCGGTGTCGATGTCGCCCGCCACGACCGTGCCCGCGAGACGCTCCTGCTCCGCCTCGTGCGCCGACCACAGCAGCACGCGGTGCTCGTCCGCGCCGCGCACGAGCGCGTCCCGCGCGACGGCCGGGTCGGCCCCGCCCGCGAGGAACTCCTCCAGGACCTGGGCCGCGACCGCCGCGAAGAACGTGTCCGTCTGCTCGCCGGGCTCGAGCTCGGCGTACGCGTCGGAGAGGAGGGTCTGCACGACGTTGCCCGCGTCGAGGTCGACCGCGCCGCCGTCGACGTCGACGGTCACCGGGCCCGTGGCCTCGAGCAGGTAGGAGAGCGCGACGGGGTCGGTCGCGACCACGCCGTCGACCTGCTCGCCCTGCGCGCGCTCCCACATCGTCGACGCGAGCGCCGCGGTCGTGGGGAAGTCCGGCGTCAGCGGGGTGTCCTGGAGGTAGCGGCCCACGCGGTCCGTGAAGAGCTCCTCGACCCCGGGGTCGAGGGGCAGCACCGGCTCGTCGAAGGACGGGAAGCCGACCGTCGAGGCCTGCCGCTCCAGCGTCACCCTGCCCTGGTCCGCCGAGATCACCGCGAGCGCGCCGGGGATCCCGCCGGCGGCGCGCAGCTCGGCGTTGTTCAGCGCGAGGACGAGGTAGCGGCGCGGGCCGTCGGCGCCGAGCATCGCGGGCGCGAGCGCCGTGAGCCGGTCGGCGGTGCGGACCACCGGGCGCAGGTCGTCGGTGCGCGCGACGAGCGCGGCGTACGGGTCGGCGACCTCCGCGTGCAGCGCGTCGCGGTCGACGGTGGCGAGGCGCGCGTCGATCGCGTCGAACGCGTCGGCGGCGCGCGCCACGGTCGGCGCCGCGGCGACGAGAGGTGCGAGGTCGACGCCGTCGCCCGTGAGCGCGAGCCCGTCGCCCTCGACGCTGCCGAGCGTCTGCGTGAGGGACGGCAGCACGACGGCCGCGAGGTCGTCCGCCGTCGCGGCGGCGACGGAGAAGGCCCGCACGTCCTGCCCGTAGACCGGCAGGTGCGCGGCCAGCGACCACAGGGGACCGTCGGTGTGCGCGCGTGCGGACGCGGTGAGGGGCTGGACCCGCTCGAGCGCGGCGTCGGCGGCCGCGACGTCGCCGTCCCGGAGCGCCTCCTCGGCGGCGGGGACCTCGTCCAGCGCGCGCGTCAGGGCGTCGCGCGCGGCGAGCGCGTCCCGGGCGAGGAGCCCCACGCACACGACGAGCCCGACCGCGAGCAGGATGAGACCCCAGCCCAGCCAGGCCGCCCGGCTCCGCCGACGGCGGGGGTGGCGCGGCGGGGCGTCCCGCTCCGTCGTCGTCATGCCTTCAGCGTAGGGGCCGGGGATGGCAGGATCGGGGCCGTCGCGGGTGAGGTTCGGGTGAACCGCGGGGCGTGCAAGGAACGCGCGCCCCGGGACACAGAGCGGTTGACAGCCCGCCCCGCCGACGAGGAGCCGCCGTGACGACCGACGAGGGCAGTGCCGAGACCACCGAGGCCGCCGTCCACGACGAGGCCTGGTTCGCCGCGCTCTTCGCCGCGCACGCGACACCGCTGTACCGCTACTTCCGCCGGCGCCTGCCGAGCGCCGTCGGGGGCGTCGCCCCGGACGCCGACGACCTGACGGCCGAGGTCCTCGCGACTGCGTGGCGGCGTCGCGACGACGTGCCCGACGGCGCCGAGCTGCCCTGGCTGTACCGCACGGCGGGGTTCCTCCTCGCCAACCACCGCCGCAAGGCGCGAGCCCTGCCCGTGGCCGAGGTGCCCGAGCGCCCGGACGACGGGGCCGACGTCGAGCACGTCGTCGTGCAGGACGACGAGGTGCGCCGCGCGCTCTCCGCGCTGTCCGACCGCGACCGGCGCATCCTGCTCCTGCACGCGTGGGAGGGGCTCGGCGGGGCGGACCTGGCCGCCGTCCTCGGCACGTCGCGCGGGGGGGCGGACGCCGCGCTGTCCCGGGCCCGCGCGCGCCTGCGCACGGCGTGGGCGGAGCAGTCGGCGCTCGCGCAAGAGACCGGCGCCTGAGCACACATCACGGGTAGACCCGACCGGCCGCACCTGCGCGGTACGGCCCCTGCGGTACCTGGAGGGCGACATGACCACCCGAACCCCCGAGCAGCCCGACGACGCGGACCTGGAGCGCCTGCGCGCGGCCGACCCGGCCGCGGACGCGACCCCGGACGCCACGGCCCTGGAGGCCGCGGTGCGCGACCGCGTCCCCGAGGCGTTCGCCCGCCCCGCGACGACCGGCCCGGGCGCCGCTCCCGCGGAGCTCTCGGCCGCGGCCGGCCTCGCCGGGGCGGACGGCCCGACGGCCGCGCTCGTCGACGAGCTCGCCGAGCGCCGCGCGCGCCGGCTGCGCCGTCGGGCGCCGCTCCAGGTGGCGGCGGCCGTGGTAAGCGCGCTCGTCATCGGGACGGGCGGCTACGCGCTCGGCGCCGGCGAGTGGGGGACCGCGGCGGGCGACTCCGCCGCGGAGAGCACGGCGCTCGCGCCGATCCGGCTCAGCAGCGCGGACGCGCCCGCGTCGGCCGACGCGCCGGCGGGGGCGGACGCCTTCGCGGGCGGTGCCGCCACCGAGGAGGGCCTCGCCGCGAGCTCCCGCGCGACCGCCGACATGGCCTATCCCGGGGGCTGGGGCGGGCGCACCGTCTTCCACGCCGAGGGGCTGTCGTCGGACGGCGCCCGCGCGGACGCGTGGGCCTACGACGCGGCGGGCGTGTTCTCGCAGGAGACGGCGCGCCGCGTCGCCGACGCCCTCGGGGTCCCGGGCGAGGTGCGCGAGGAGTACGGGTCGTACGCGGTCGGCTCGGCCGACTGGACGGGACCCACGGTCTCGCTCCAGCCGGACGGCCTCGCGAGCGTGAGCTTCAACGACCCGGCCAAGGACCCGTGGGGCTGCGTCGTCGTGACGCCGATGCCCGCCGAGGAGGGCGACGCGGTCAGCCCGTCGACCGAGCCGGGCACGTGCGAGGAGGCCGACCACGGCGCCCCGCCGAGCGGCGCCGAGGCCGGCGACCGGCTGCGCGAGGTGCTGGGGTCCCTCGGCCTCGATCCCGAGGGCTACGAGATCGTCGCGGAGGAGCAGCCCGTGGACCAGGGCGCCCCGCGCGCGACGACGGTGACGGCGGCCGAGGTGGTCGACGGGCAGCGCACCGGGACGCAGTGGAGCGCGACGTACTCGGGTGCGGGGCTCGCGTCGCTCTACGGGAGCCTCGCGCCGCGCGTCGCGATCGGCGCGTACGACGTCGTCAGCCCGGCCGAGGCGGTCGAGCGGCTCGGCGACCCACGGTTCGGCGGGGGCGGGATGATCGCGTGGGCCCGCGAGGACGTGCAGTCCCTCCCGGAGACCGCGTCCGAGCCCGAGGCCCCGACGGTCCCGCCCACCGTGGGGGAGGGGGCGCGGTTCGCCTGGCCCGTCACGGACGTGACGATCACGGACGCGCGCCTGGGCCTCGCGGTGCAGTACCAGCCGGACGGCGCGGCCGTGCTGCTGCCCGCGTACGAGCTGTCCGACGCGGACGGGAACGTCTGGTCGGTCGTGGCCGTGGTGGACGACCAGCTCGACTTCACGCCCGCTGCCGGGTGACGGAGCACGACCCGGCGGTCGGTATCGTGATACCGACCGCCAGGTCGGCTTCGCCTGCGCGCTTTTGCACGTTGCAAGCATCCGAGGTCACGAAAGTGGCCACGCTTTTGATTGACCACCGACAAAAGTGTGGTTAGGGTCGCAGCAGACCGAGCGCCACCGGGTCGGAGAGCGAGCAGAGCGACCCTCTCCCGGGGCGTGCGGTCCGACGGTGGCAGGGAGGCCATCGTCGTCGTGATCGGCGGCGCCGCGGCGTCCGCCGTCGGAACGGGAGCAACGATGCACCACTTCGCCCCTGACGGATCGTCGGGCCGCCCCGCCCCGGACGCGCGCACCGGGCTGTGGCTCGTCGGCGCCCGCGGCTCGGTCGCCACCACCGCCGCCCTCGGCCTCGCGGTGATCGCCGACGGGCGCGCGGAGCCGACCGGGTGCGTCACCGCGGGCGAGCCCTTCGCCTCCGCCCCGCTGCCCGCGTTCGGCGACCTCGTCGTCGGCGGCCACGACATCTCCGACGTGTCGATGGTCAAGCGTGCCGAGCTGCTCGTCGAGGCCGGGATGATCGCGCCGCGCCTGCTCACCGCCGCGCACGCCGCGCTCGAGCGGGCCGACGCCGAGGTGCGTCCCGGCTACTCCGCCCACCCCGCCGAGGGCAGCGCGCGCGAGTCGCAGCAGGCCGCCGCGGAGCGCCTCGCGGCGGACATCGTGGACTTCCGCGAGCGCCACGGCCTCGCCCGCGTCGTCGTCGTCGACCTCGTGTCGACCGAGCCGCTGCCCGAGCCCGCGCCCGAGCTCTCCGACCGCGACCTGCTGCGCGCGGCGCTCGCGGACCCGGAGCGCGCGGTGCTCCCGCCGAGCTCCGTCACCGCCTACGCCGCGCTCCTCGCGGGCGCCCCGTTCGCCGAGTTCACGCCGTCGGCCAGCATGCACCTCCCGGTGCTGCTCGAGCTCGCCGAGGAGCGCGGCGTGCCCGTCGCGGGCCAGGACGGCAAGACCGGCCAGACGTGGCTGCGCACGATCCTCGCCCCGGCGTTCGGGGCCCGCGGGCTGCGCGTCCTGTCCTGGGCGGGGGCCAACCTGCTCGGTGGCGGGGACGGCGCCACGCTCGCCGACCCGCAGGCGGTGCAGAGCAAGCTCGTGTCCAAGTCGCGCGGGCTCCAGGACCTCACGGGCAGCGACGTCACGCCGCTGCACATCGACAACGTGCCCGACCTCGGGGACATCAAGGTCGCGTGGGACCACGTCCACGTCGAGGGCTTCCTCGGCTCGCGGCTCACGCTGCAGACCACGTGGTCGGCGTACGACTCGATGCTCGCCGCGCCGCTCGTGCTCGACCTGGCGCGCCTGCTCGCGCTCGCGGACGCGGCCGGGTACGCCGGCCCCGTCCCGGAGCTCGGGTTCTTCTTCAAGGACCCGTGGGGCAGCGGCGTGCACGACTTCGCCGCGCAGACCGTCGCGCTGTCCGACTGGGTCCGCGCGGCGACCGCCCGGGTGGGCGGCGACGCGACCGCCGCGGCCGACCGGTCGTGACGGGCTCCCTCCACGACCACCTGGACCTGGTCCGCGCCCCCGCGGTCCTCTCGGTGGTCGGTGACACGCTCGCGGGCGCCGCGGCGGCCGGGCACGCGCTCACGCCGCGGCGCGCGCTCCTGCCCGTCGCGTCGGCGTGCCTGTACGCGGGCGGCATGGCGCTCAACGACTACGCGGACCGGCACCTCGACGCGGTCGAGCGGCCCGAGCGGCCGATCCCGTCGGGCCGCGTGACGGAGCGGCGTGCGCTCCAGGTCGCCGTGGGCCTCACGGCGGCGGGCGTCGGGCTCGCCGCAGCGGGCGGGGAAGCGCGCGCCCTCGCCGTCGCCGTCCCGCTCGCCGCGAGCGTGTGGACGTACGACACGGTCGCCAAGGAGCGCGCGGCGGGTCCTCTCGTCATGGCCGCGTGCCGCGGGCTCGACGTCCTGCTCGGGGCCGGCGTCGGGCACCTGCGCGCCGCGCTGCCCGCCGCGGCGGGGATGGCCGTGCACACCGCGGGCGTCACGTACCTGTCGCGCGGCGAGGTGCACGGCACGACGTCGTCCCTCGCCGCGGGCGTGGCCACGGCCACCGCGGTGGGCGGGGCGGTCGTCGGCGCCGGTGCGCTGCGCCGCGCCCGCACGACCGACGGCGGCGGCGCGAGCCGCCGCGTGCGCGTCGCGACCGCGGCCGCCGGGGTCGCGGCCGCGGGCGCCTACCTCGCGACGTGCCTGCCCCGGCAGGTCGACGCCGCGATCGCGCCGTCCGCGCAGAACGCGTTCGCCGCGACCAAGGCCGGGATCCGCGCGATGCTCCCGCTGCAGGCGGCGTGGTCCGCGCGCGGGGGGAGCCTCGCGTCGGTCGGGGTGCTCGCGGCCGTGGAGGTCGCCGGGCGTCTCCTGCGCCGGGCGGGCCGGGCCCCGGGTCGCGTCGAGATGAGCGAGACGTGACCGCGGACGCCGTCCCCGGGGGCGGGATGCCCTTCACGCTCGGGTACGGCACCAACGGCTTCACCGACCACCCGCTCGACGTCGCGCTCGACGTGCTCGCGCACGAGGGGTACGGCGCGGTCGCGCTCACGCTCGGCTTCCCGCACCTCGACCCCTTCGCGGACGGCTGGGAGGACGAGGCCGCGGCGCTGCGCGCACGGCTCGCCGCGGCGTACGACGGCGCGGGGATGCGGGTCGTCGTCGAGACGGGCACGCGGTTCCTCCTCGACCCGTTCCGCAAGCACCGCCCGACGCTGGTGGACACCGACGCCGACGCCCGGCTGCGGTTCCTGCGGCGCGCCGTCGAGATCGCCGCCGCGCTCGACGCGGAGTGCGTGTCGTTCTTCTCGGGGGTCCTGCCCGACGACGTGACCCCCGGCGAGGGCTGGTCGCTCCTGCGCGAACGCCTGCCCGCGCTCGTCGAGCACGCGCGCGACCACGGCGTGCGCCTCTCGCTCGAGCCCGAGCCGGGGATGCTCGTGGAGACGGTGGGCGACGCCCTGCGGCTGCGCGACGAGCTGGGGGGAGACGGCGGCGACCTCGCGGACCTCGGCGTCACGGTCGACGTCGGGCACTGCCTCGTCGTCGAGCCCGACGGCGTCGTGGGCGCGCTGCGCGCGGCCGCCCCGTACCTCACGAACGTGCAGCTCGACGACATGCCGCGCACGCACCACGAGCACCGCCCGTTCGGCGAGGGCGAGATCGACCTCCCGCTCGTGCTCGGCACGCTCGCCGACGTCGGGTACGCCGGCGTCGCGGCGGTCGAGCTGCCCCGCCACTCGTACGACGCCCCCGGCCTCGCGCACCGCAGCATGACAGCGCTGCACCGCGCGTGGGACGACCGCCCCCACCACCCCCAGGAGGTGCCATGACCGAGACCACCCGCCCCGACGCCCGCACGGCGGACGGGACCGCCCCGGGCGAGCGCTGGCTCGCCGAGGCGCGCGCCGCCGTCGTGCAGGACCCCGCGGCCGTGACGCGCGCGTTCGCGCTCGCGGGCCGCCAGGTGGGCCGCGCGCCCGTCCGCCCGGACACCGACCCCGCCGGGGTCGTGCACGGGACGGTCGACGACGCCGCGCGCGCCGACCTCGTGGTCGCGCTCGCCGAGGCCACCGGTCGCGGCGGGGCCGACGGCGACGCCGCCCTCGCGGCACGGCTCGCGGACCTCTACCAGCACGGCGACACCGCCGAGCGGCGGGGGGTCCTGCGCGGTCTCGACGCCCTCACGGAGCGCGGGGAGCTCGCGGACGACGCCGCGCCGTCGGTCGTGGCGGTGGGCCGGGACCTCGCCGCGGACGCGCTCCGCACGAACGACCAGAGCCTCGTCGCGGCGGCCGTCGGGCCGTTCGCGGCCGCGCACCTCGACCCGCACGCGTGGCGCCACGCCGTGCTCAAGCTCGTCTTCATGGGCGTGAGCCTCGACGCCGTCGCCGGCCTCGACGACCGCGCGGACGACGAGCTCGCCCGCATGGCGCGCGACTTCGCCGCCGAGCGCCGCGCCGCGGGCCGCGTCGTGCCCGACGACGTCGCCCGCCTCGCCCCTGACGTCACCACCGGGAGGACCGCCTGATGCGCATCTTCGACCCCCACATCCACATGACCAGCCGCACGACGGACGACTACGAGGCCCTGTACGCCGCGGGCGTGCGCGCGCTCGTCGAGCCGGCGTTCTGGCTGGGTCAGCCGCGCACGAACGTGGGGTCGTTCCTCGACTACTTCGACGCGCTCCTGGGCTGGGAGCGGTTCCGGGCCGCGCAGTTCGGCATCCGGCACCACGCGACGATCGCCCTCAACCCCAAGGAGGCGAACGACGCGCGGTGCCGCGAGGTGCTCGACGAGATCCCGCGCTACCTGCTCAAGGACGGCGTCGTCGCCGTCGGCGAGGTCGGGTACGACTCGATGACGCCCGAGGAGGACGAGGTCTTCTCGCGCCAGCTCCAGATGGCCCGCGACGCGGCGCTGCCCGTGCTCGTGCACACGCCGCACCGCGACAAGCTGTCGGGGACGCGGCGCACGCTGGACGTCGTGCGCGAGTCGGGGATCGCGCCGGAGCACGTGCTCGTGGACCACCTCAACGAGACCAACGTCGCGCTCGTGCGCGACGCGGGCGCGTGGGCCGGGTTCTCGATCTACCCGGACACGAAGATGGACGAGGACCGCATGGTCGCGATCCTCCAGGAGCACGGCACCGAGCGCATGATCGTCAACTCCGCCGCCGACTGGGGCCGCTCCGACCCGCTCAAGACGCTCAAGACGGGGCAGGCGATGCTCGCTGCGGGCTTCACCGCGGACGACGTCGACCAGGTGCTGTGGCGCAACCCGGTCGAGTTCTACGGGCAGTCGGGCAACCTCGTGCTCGACCCGGTCCCCGGTTTCGTCGAGGGCGACCTCCCCACCCCGGGCGTGGAGTTCGAGGGCTCCTCCGTGCTGCGCGGCGCGCGGGCGTAGCGCGGGAGGGCACCACCATGCTGCTGTCGTACTGCACCAACGTCCACCCGGCCGAGCACCTCGACGGGGTGCTCGACCAGCTCGTGCGCTACGCCGCGCCGGTGCGCGAAGCCGCGGGCCTGGACGTGCTCGGCGTCGGGCTGTGGATGCCGGCCGTGCTCGCGCACCGCCTCGCGGGCTCGCCCGACGACCGCGTGCGCCTGCGGTCCGTGCTCGACGAGCACGGCCTCCAGGTCCACACGCTCAACGCGTTCCCGTACGGCGGCTTCCACGCCGACGTCGTCAAGCTCGACGTCTACACGCCCACGTGGGCGGACCCGGAGCGGCTCGCGTACACGCTCGAGTGCGCCGAGGTGCTGGCCGAGCTCCTGCCCGACGGCGTCGCCGGGTCGATCTCGACGCTCCCGCTCGCGTGGCGCGAGCCGTGGAGCGACGCCGACGACGACGCCGCGACGCGCGCGTTCGCCGCGCTCGGGGAGGGCCTGCGCGACCTGCGCGAGCGCACGGGCAAGGTCGTGCGCGTCGCGGTCGAGCCCGAGCCGGGCTGCGTGCTCGACACGGTGGACGACGTCGTGGCCTGGCTCGCGGCGCGCACGGGACCGGACGTGCCGGCGGACCGGCGCATCGACCCCGAGCACGTCGGCGTGTGCCTCGACACGTGCCACCTCGCGGTGTCCTTCGCGGACCGCCGCGCGGGGACGGCCGCGACGGTGCGCCGCATCACCGACGCGGGCCTGCGGGTCGTCAAGGTGCAGGCGTCGGCCGCGCTGCACGTCGCGGACCCGGCCGACGACGCGGCGCGCGCCGCCGTCGGCGCGTTCGCGGAGCAGCGGTACATCCACCAGGTGCGCGAGCTCACCGCGGCGGGCGACGTGCTCGCCGCCGACGACCTGCCCGACGCGCTGGGTGGCGCACTGCCTGCGGAGGGACCGTGGCGCGTGCACTTCCACGTGCCGCTGCACCACGAGCCCGCCGCGCCGCTCGCCGCGACGACCGACGTGCTGCGCGAGGCGGTCGACGCCGTCCGCGCGGCGCCGCACGGCGACGAGGCCCACCTCGACGTCGAGACGTACACGTGGGCGGTGCTGCCCGAGGGGGCCGCCACCGACTCGCTCGTCGCCGGCATCGCGGCCGAGCTGCGCTGGGCGACGACCCACCTCGCCGCGACCCACCTCGTCGCGGCGCACGACGTCGCTGCCGCCGGGACGGCGCACACCGAACCGCCCTCGGGGCCGACCGCGGACGACACCGCGGCCGACCCGGGCATGACCAGGAGGACCGCATGAAGCCCGTGCTGCTGCTCGACGTCGTCGGGCTCACCTCGACCGCGCTCGCGCACATGCCGCGACTGCGCCAGCTCGCCGCGAGCGGCTGGCAGTCCGAGCTCGCGACGGTGCTCCCCGCCGTGACGTGCAGCGTCCAGTCGACGATGCTCACCGGGCTCAGCCCGGCGGAGCACGGGATCGTGGGCAACGGCTGGTACTTCCGCGAGCTCGGCGACGTCTACCTGTGGCGCCAGCACAACCGCCTCGTCGAGGGCGAGAAGCTCTGGGAGGCCGCGCGCCGGGCGCGCGGCGAGTACGCGGCGGCGAACGTCTGCTGGTGGTACGCGATGGGGATGACGACGGACGTCACGGTCACGCCGCGCCCGGTCTACCACGCGGACGGCCGCAAGTCCCCGGACGCCTACGTGCGCCCGCCGGCGCTCCACGACGACCTCGTCGGCCGGTTCGGCGAGTTCCCGCTGTTCACCTACTGGGGCCCGACGGCGGACATCACGTCGTCGCGGTGGATCGTGGACGCGACGCGGCACGTGCTGCGCACGCACGCGCCGGACCTGACCATGGCGTACGTCCCGCACCTCGACTACGACCTCCAGCGGTTCGGTCCGACGTCGCCCCAGGCCGACGCCGCCGCGGCCGAGCTCGACGCGACGCTCGTGCCGCTGCTCGACGACGCCGCGAACCAGGGCGTCACCGTCCTCGTGGTCTCCGAGTACGGGATCGCGGACGCCGACCGGCCCGTGCACCTCAACCGCATCCTGCGCCGGGAGGGACTCCTCGAGGTCTACGTGCAGGACGGCAAGGAGCAGCTCGACCCGTGGACGTCGCGCGCGTTCGCGGTCGCGGACCACCAGGTGGCGCACGTGTACCTCGGCGACCAGCAGGACCCGGCGCTCCGGCGGCGCGTCACGGACCTGCTGCGCGGCGTGCCCGGCGTCGACGAGGTGCTCGACCGCGAGGCGCAGGCGCGGTACGGGCTCGACCACGAGCGGTCGGGCGACCTCGTCGTCGTCGCGGAGCCCGGCGCCTGGTTCACGTACTACTTCTGGCTCGACGACGCCCGCGCGCCCGAGTACGCGCGCGGCGTCGACATCCACCGCAAGCCCGGCTACGACCCCGCCGAGCTGTTCTTCGACCCGGCGGACCGGCTCGCGAAGGCGAAGGCCGGCCTCAACCTCGTGAAGAAGAAGGTGGGGCTGCGGTACGCGATGAGCACCGTGCCGCTCGACGCGTCGTACGTGAAGGGCTCCCACGGGCGGCTCCCCGACTCCTCCGCCGACACGCCGCTCGTGCTGTGCTCGGACCCGGAGGTGCCGGCGTCGGTCGCGGGCGTGGTGGAGAACGGGTCCGGGCAGGTCCCGGCCGCCGCCGTCAAGGGCCTCGTACTCGAGCTGCAGGGCCTCGGCGTCCGGGTCTGACGAGCGATCCCTACCGGGCGAGGCGCTCGTCGAGCCAGTCGAGCACGCGCTGCTCGACGAGCGCCCGCCCGAGGGGCTCGCAGTGCCCGCTCGCGCCCTCGTCGTCGCTGAAGGTGACGAGCGTCGCGCCGGGGACGAGCCCGGCCAGCCGCTCCGGCTGGCCGGGCCAGAACTGCTCGTCCTCCGGGCTCGTGACGAGCAGCGGCGTCGTGACCTGCGCGGCGACGTCGGAGGCGTCGTACCGGCGAACCTCGCGCAGCGTCGCGGCGTACCCCTCGACGCCGTACGGGCGCGCGCGGAAGCGCCACGTGCGGGCGGCGCCCTTCGACAGGCGCAGGCCGAGTGCCATGTCGCGGTCGAACGCGTGGTCGTCGCCCTTGTCCAGGAGCTTGAGGAGGCTCTTCGGCACCTCGCGCTCCCACGAGGTGGCCACGTCGACCACCCCCGGGTCGACGACGGCCGCGGCCGGGCGGTGCTCGAACGCGAGCGCGCGCGTGACCCAGTAGCCGGCCTGGCTGATCCCGTAGACCGCGACGCGTCCGGGGTCGACGTCGGCCCGCGCGACGACCGCGTCGAGCACGGGCGTGAGGACCGCCTCGAAGTCGGGACGGAACGGGACCCCGTGCTCGAAGAGCACCGACTGCTGGCCCGGGCCGTCGAACACGAGCGCGTGGTACCCGCGGCGCACCGCCCCGGACACGACGGCCGACCACAGCGCCGGCAGCGAGCCGTCCGAGCCGTTCACCGCGACGACGACGGGTCCGTGTGCCCCGGGGTCGGCGCCCGGGGCGCGGAAGAAGTACCCCGGGAGCGTCGTGCCCTCGTAGGGGATCGGGAAGCGCTCGACGTCGAGGTCCACGAGGTCGACCCAGCGGTCCCACGCCGCCCGGTGCTTGCGGAACGTCGGCAGCAGCGGCGCGTCGTCCTCGAGCCCGGACACCGCGTTCACGGCGACCCCCAGGTAGGTCGCCGCACGCAGGTACGCGGAGGCGGCGCTGACGCGGTGCCCGCGCGCCGCGCACGACTCGCCGGTCGCGGCCAGGCGGTCGCCGAGCGCGTCCCAGGCGCGGAACCACGCACGGTGGTCCGTGCCGACGTCGGCCACGGCCGCGAGCACCTCGCCGACGTCGGCGGCGCCGCTGAACGCCCCGCCGAGGACCGTGCGGATCTCGAAGTCGAGGTCGGGGTCGTGGGAGAAGCGGCCGGAGAGGCTGCTCCGGTGCGTGCCGTGCCCGGTCATGAGGTGCCCCTGCCGTCCTGGGAGGTACGGAACGCTCTCCAGGCTAGGAGCGTCGGCGCACGGGCGCGCGGCGAGCGAGCGGTGCGCACGCCCGTGCGCGGTCGGCGAGCCGCGCGGGCGGTCGGTCAGGCGCGGGTGACGGCGCCCACGACGAGCGTCGCGACGAGACCCACGACGAAGACGGCCGAGCACAGGCCACCCACGACCCGCGCGGCGCGCAGCCCGGCGGGGGCCGGTGCGTCGCCCGGGTCGAGGAACCCGACGAACGCCGACCCGGCGTACGAGGGCCGGACCGGCACGTGGAACTGGCGGACGTCGTGGTCCGTCAGCGGTGGCGGCGGCTGGTGCGCGAGCGCCGCCTCGACGCGACGGCGGCGCAGGCGGCCGACCTGCAGCACGTACCCGGCGAGGACTCCGTACTGGCTGAGGTAGAACAGGCCCAGCGCGAGCACGGTCGTCCCGAGACAGACCCCCGTCGCGGACCGCATCGACACCAGCAGGGCCACCCCGCCCGCGGTGAGCGCGGCACCGAGGAGCAGCCACAGGGGCAGCACGGCCCAGGAGCCCGACCGGTCGTCGGCGTACGGCGAGGCGGGCTGCGTGGGACGGCTCGAGTCCGCGAGCTGGTCCGCGAGCCGGCTCGCGGACGGCTTCTCGTCTTCCCACCAGGCCATCGGGTCGTCTCCCGTCGTCGTGCGTCGTCACCTGCCCCGGAACGCTAGCCGCCCCCGGCCACCCGTTCCATGGGGAGCAGTGCCCGCTCTAGTCGTCGTCCTCGTCGTCGGGGAGCGCGACGAGCAGGTCGAGGTGCAGGCCGAGCACCGTGCCGTCCGCGGCGACGGTCCGCACGAGCGGGTAGAAGCCGTCGCCCCAGCCGGAGTGCGAGAGCACGACGTTCTCGCCGTCCTGCGCACCGGGGAGCAGGATGTTCGCCGACCCCTCGCGCAGGTGGTCGGGGGAGTCCGTGAGCGCGAACCAGCTCGTGTCCGTGCCGTCGTCGAACACCTCGTCGTACCAGTCGCCCTCCGGCATGAGGCGCGCGACGGCGTCGGCGTCGGCGAACGCGACCGTCCCGGCGTCCACCGGCACGCCGTAGGCGGCGCCCGCCTCCGGCGGGCCGTCCGCGCCCTCCGGGACCACGGGCTCGACGGCGGCGACCTCGCCCTCGACGAGCACGACGCTCAGGTACGCCTCGCGCAGATGGGAGCCGTCCTGCTCGTCGGAGACGTCGGCGACGGTGACGCGCACCGGGTACCGGCCCGGCTCGACCGGGACGACGAGCCCGTGGCCGAGCAGCGTGAACGGGTCGGACGCCTCCAGGCGCCCGCTGGGGAGGACGAGCTCGCCCAGGTCGTGGACCGTCAGGGTGTAGTCGGGGCCGTCGGCCGCGCCCGTGCCGACGGCGGGGCCGGGGCGCAGGGCGAAGAACGTGTCGGGGGAGGGGAAGTCGCTCACGCCCGCGAGCGTAGCGGGCCGCGCCCACGCGGGCGGCGGGGCCGCCGCGCGGCGGCCGGCATCCCCACGCGGCGGCCGCAGCCACGACCCGGCCCCGGACGCGCCGACGGCGCCCGGTCCGTGGGACCGGGCGCCGTCGGGCGGTGTCGCTCGAGCGTCCGCGAGGAGCGCTCAGGCGGCGGGCGTCACGAGCAGCTCAGCGCCTCGTAGTCGGCGTCGTAGGTCGTGGTGACCTCCTCGCCGTCGATCTCGGCGGTGAGCGTGGCCGTCACCGAGCCCGCGTCGAACGACGCGGCGCGCGACGAGAACGACCGATAGGCGTTCTTGCCGTCCTTGACGTTCGGGAACGTCTTCTCGCCGTACGGCGTGGTCACGACGACGTCGGCCGTCGCGCCCGACTCGTTGAGCACGCGCACCGCGACGTGGGCCTTGCCGCCGAGGCAGCGTGCTTCGGCCGTGACGGTCGCGTCGACGACGGCGGACGTCGTGACGTCCACGGTCTGCCAGCGCGAGGTCGGCGTCGCGTTGTGCAGGTGCAGCAGCAGGAGCTTCCCGCTGCCGGCCTCGACCGCCGACTCCGAGCGGTGCACGGTGATCGGCGCGTCGTCGGCCCCGACGTAGACGAGCTCGCCCTCGCCCCCGAACCAGTAGGCCGGGTCGTACGGGTCGGCAGTGAACGTCTCGCTCGCGTCGACGAGCTGGTCGGCCGCCTGCGAGTACGGCGAGTACGTCAGGACCTGGAACGTCGGCACGTCGCCCTCCTCGATGCCGAGCGACCCGATGCCGACCGGGATGACGACGACGTTGTTGTCGAACACCGAGGTGTCGACGTCGCCCCAGACGGTGTTGACCGGCTGCTGGTCGATGACGTCGCCGGCGTCGTGCTCCGTGCCGTCGGGGTCGGTCCAGTCCTTGAGCGTGTACGTCACGGCGAGCGTGACGTCGATCTCGGTGTCGAGCTTCACCGCCGCGACCTCGAAGTCCGCCGAGCCGTCGGAGTCGACGTCGACCTCGACCGCGGGGATCGAGACGGAGCCGAGGCTCGCCCACTCCCCGTCCATCGCGACGCCGATGCCCATGACGCCGTCCGCGGGGTCGCCCCCGGCCGCGGCCTCCTGCGGCGCCGTGGACGCGAAGCCGACCGCGCGCACGTCGGCCGCCGCGATGGCCGACGCCGAGGCGCCCACCGCCGCGTCCGCCTCGAGGCGGGGGCTCGTCGTCTTGAGCTCGAACGGCGCGACGATCGACGTCCAGCCGCCGGAGTCGACGCCACGCCCGTCGAGGTCGAGCTCGGCGGTCGTCGCGGTGCCCGGGAAGGCGACGGGCTTGCCGGACAGGTCGCTCACGAGCCGCGGCGACGCCTGCACGGGGACGCGCAGCTCGCTGCCGCCGTCCGTCGGGGTGAGGACCACGCGACCGCTGAGCGAGGACACGAAGTCGCGCGGCACGCCGACGCCGGAGTCGGCCGACGACGTGGGGTCGATCTCCTTGGCGAGGGTCGCCGGGTCCGCCGTGAGGGTCACGGTGACGACGGTGCGCTGGCCGGCGGGGACGGTGATCGACGCGGGCGCGACGGAGACGGTGGCGCCGCCGGCGGTGCTCGACTGCGTGAAGCCGGTCGAGTACGTCTTCGGGGTGTCGCCGGTGTTCTGCACGGTCACGGTCTTGCGCACCGTCACCGGGTCCGCGCCCACGGGCACGACGCCGAACGCGACGGACACCTGGTCGGAGTCCTGCGACGCGTAGGCGAGGGTCGTGTTCGAGGCCGCGTCGACGGCGTCGACCCGGCCGGAGCCCACGCGCTCGGGACCGTACGCGGTGCCCGTGCCCGAGGGGCCGGTGAAGACGTCGTGCGTCGCCGTGTTCATGACCGACGCCTTGACCTGGGCCGGCGCCCAGCCCGGGTGGGCCTGCTTGACGAGGGCCGCGATGCCCGCGACGTGCGGGGTGGCCATCGAGGTGCCGGACTTGATGCTCGCGCCGACCAGGCGGCCGGACGCGACGGACGCGATGCCGGTGCCGGGCGCCGCGACGTCGGGCTTGGCGACGCCGAGCGAGCCGTGCACGCCGCGCGACGAGCCGCTGTTGAGCGTGTCGCCGATCTCCGGGATCGAGACGAACGACGACAGCGCGAGCGACGGGCCGACGGTCATCGTGACCTCGCCGGTCTCGATCGCGGGGCGCAGCGCCGCGTGGCTCGGGCCCGTGAGCTGCGCGCCGGGGATGCCGGGGTTGCCGGCGATGCCCGCGACGAACGACGACAGCTCGGAGGACAGCAGCACGCCGACGGCGCCCGCGGCCTCCGCGTTGTTGAACCGCGCGGCGCTGCCGCACGCGCGCGTCGCGTCGTCGTCGTCCCAGTAGAGGAACGCGATCTTGCCCGCGACGGCCGCGGCCTGCTCGGGCGTGAACGCGGTGCAGCCGGAGAAGTCGTCCGCGACGAACGCGACCGGGGCCGTCACGTCCGCGGTGCCTGCGTACGCCTGGGAGTTCTGCGCCGGGTACGTGCCGGCGAGGGACTCCGGCGCCTCGACGCGGACCGCGTCGAACGTCTGGGTGTCGCCGACGGAGTTCGCGACCGTCAGCGCGGTGCGCGCGTTGCCGGGCGAGCCGCCGACGTCGGTCACGTCGCCCGCGTTGCCCGAGGCGATGACGGACAGCGTGCCCAGGCGCGAGAGCTGGTCGATGAAGAGGTTCTCCGGGTCGTCCGCGGGCGAGCCGTCGGAGCCGAGGGAGAGGTTGACGATGTCGAGGCGGTCGGAGAGGTCGCCGTCGCCGTTCGGGTCGGCCGCCCACTCGAGCGCGTCGACGACGACGCCCGTCGAGCCTCCGAGGTCGCCGAACACCTTGAGCGCGTAGATGCCCGCCTCGGGCGCGGAGCCCGGGCCGACCTGCCAGTCGGAGATGTCCGTGAGCGTCGAGTAGTCGCCGTCGAACGTCTCGCCGTCCGCGGTGACGCCGTACGCCGCCGTCGTGCCGGCCACGTGCGAGCCGTGGCCCGAGCCGACCGAGTCGAGCGAGTCGATGGGGTTCTCGTCCGGCGTCGGCACGAGCGTCGTGCCGGGGACGGTGCCGCTCGCGTCGTAGTCGTACCCGGCGAAGTCGTGGCCGCCGAGGAACTTCAGCTCGTCGTACGTGCCCTCGGGGACCGGGCCGGTGCCGCGGTCGCCGTAGGCCTCGTCGAACGCCTCCTGCGTACCGGGGCCGCCGAACGCCTTGTGGGTGTAGTCGACGCCGGTGTCGATGATGCCGATGCGCACGCCCTCGCCGGTGAGGCCGGTGCTCTGCCACGTCTCGAGCGCGCGCGTGAACACGTCCGTGCCCTTGTTCGCGGGCTTCTTGGGGATGATCCGGTAGACCGTGCGGACCGAGGCGTCGCGCGCGAGGTCGCGCACGCGGGCCGCGTCGCCCGTGACGACGACGCCCGCGACGAGCGTGCTCGTGACCGACACCTGCTGCGGGTTGCGCGCGCCCGCGCTGCGGGCGGTCGCCTGCTGCGGGACGACGTCGTCCGCGAGCTGCGCGACCTCCTGCGCGTTGGCCTCGACCTCGTCGGGGCTCGCGCCCTGCGCCGTGAGGTCGACCGCCGACGGCGCGTCGAGCTCGACGAACGCGGTGACCGTGCCGGTCGCCTTCGCGAGCGACGGCGCGACCTTCTCGGTCGGCTCGAGGGACGCGCCTGACTGCACGCCGAAGGCGGTGCCGGGGTCGGGCGGCGGGTCCGCGGCGGCGGGTGCGGCGGCGGCCGCGACGACCGCGAGGCTCGCGGCGGCGGCGGTCAGTGACACGGGTAGAGAACGGTGCTTCATCGACACTCATCTCCCCGGCAGTGCCGGTTCGGCGAAGGGTTCGTGGATGGGTCCTTCCCAGCGGTCTCGCCCGGGTGGGACCGAGGCCACCCGAGCACGGTAACCAACGACCGCCCGACCTGCCCAGCGGCAGGGGACCTCCGCCGGGCCCCGGGGGACCGTCCGCCCTAGGATGCGGGCGGGGTCACGGGACGTGGCCGTCCTGTGGGAGTCCCCTTCCCGCGTCAGGTCCACGGGGTGCGAACCCGGGGGCGTGGCCCACGCAGAAGGAGAACCATGACCAGCACTCCGCTCCGCGCCCTGTCCGCCGGCCTCGTCGCCGGTCTCGTGCTGGTGGGCGCCGTCGCCGGCCCGGCGCTCGCCTCGCCGTCGGGCGTCCGGGCCGCCCCGGGAGGCGACCTCGCGGCGGTCCCCGCCACGGACCCGCCCGTCGTGACCGGCGAGAGCTGCGCCGTCCAGGCGCAGCCCCTCCTCCCGGGCCAGGACCCGGCCACCCTGCCCGCCGCTCCCGAGGCGTGCTTCGACTCGCTGGAGGAGGCGCTCGAGTTCGTGTCCGGGGGCGAGGTCGCGCCGTCGCGCCTCGCGCGCGCCACGCGGGCCGACGTCGACGGCCTCGTCGCCGAGCTCAACGCGACCGCGACGGCGGGCCCGCGCGTCGCGGCGACGGAGCGTGCGACGACGGCCGCCGCCAGCTCGATCGTGCTGGGCGTGCTCTGGCGGGACCCGAGCTACAAGGGTGCGTCGAAGGTGCTCTACGGGTCGGGCACGAACGGGTGCCACACCGGCTCGACGTACGGGTTCCCGAACCTCGCGAACCTCCTCATGAACAACGTCGTCTCCTCGGCGTCGACGTACGCCGGGTGCTGGGCGACGCTCTACGACTCCTCCTCCTACGCGGGCACGAAGAAGAACTGCACGCCGCACTGCGCGACCCTCGGCTCGTTCGACGACCGCGCGTCGTCGGTCGTCTACCGCCCGGCGGGCACGCTCGGCTGACCGCGTCGGGTGACGCAGACCTCACGCACCCCGTCCCGGCGGGGCGCGGCGTGGCGGGTTACGGTCGGGGCACCGGGTCCTGCCCGGGACCCATGACGTCGAAGGAGATCTCGCATGCCCACCCGTATCGCACGCACCGCCTGGAACGGCGGCCTCCAGGACGGCCAGGGCCAGGTCGAGCTCTCGAGCTCGAAGGTCGGCACGTACGACGTGTCCTTCCCACGTCGCGCCGCCGACGACGCGGGCGGGGTCACGAGCCCCGAGGAGCTCATCGCCGCCGCGCACTCGTCCTGCTACGCGATGCAGTTCTCCGCGCTGCTCGGCGAGGCCGGCGCGACGCCCGTCTCGCTCGAGGTCACGGCGGAGGTCACCCTCGCGCCGGACCCGGCGGGCGGCTTCCAGATCCCGGAGATCGCGCTGACCGTCCGCGGCGAGGTCGAGGGCATCGACGCCGCCGGCTTCCAGCAGGCGGCGGAGGCCGCCAAGGCCACGTGCCCCGTCTCGAAGGCGCTCGCGGGCGTCCCGACGATCACGCTGGACGCCACGCTCGAGAGCTGACCCCGGCACCGACGACGGACCCCGGGCCGCGCACCGTCCAGCGGTGCGCGACCCGGGGTCCGTCGTGCCGGGTGCGGGACACCCCGTGGGTGGTCCGGTCAGCGGGGGAGGAGCGGGGGCGAGGACGTCCCGGCGCCCGCCCGGATGCCGTCGACGAGCTCGGCGAGCGTGTCCTTCGCCCCGTGCACGGGGCGCCAGCGCAGCAGCTCCGTCGCGAGCTCGGTGTCGAGCACGGGCACGCGCATCGCCATGTCGAGCCAGCCCTCGCCGACGGGGACGAGGCGCGCGCGCCACGCGACGGCGACGGCGGTCCGCGCCGTCGCGTAGGGGACGGTGCGCAGCGAGCCGTCGGCGACGACGTCGGCCACGTCCTGCGCCGTGAGCACCGTGGGGTGGGCGACGTTGAACGGCCCGGGGTGCCGGCCCACGACGATCCGCGCGTAGGCGTCCGCGAGGTCGTCGGCGTGGACCACCTGGAGCCGCAGGCCGTCGGGCAGCGGGACCGCCGGGAGCGGGTCGCGACGCAGCACGCGCGTGCCGAGCGGGCCCAGGAAGTACCGCGCGATCTCGGAGCCCGCGTCGCGCTGGAACACGAGCGCCGAGCGGACGCGCGAGACGACGATCCCCGTCTCCCGGTCGAGGTCGTCGAGCAGCGTCTCGACGGCAGCCTTGTCCTCCGAGTACGACGAGCCCGGGACGCCCTCGACGGGCCAGCCCTCGTTCACCGGGGTGTCGCGCGCGTCGCCCGCGTACGGGGCGGGGGAGTAGGCGCCGACCGACGACGCCACGACCACGTGCGCGACGCCGGCCCGCTGCGCCGCCTCGACGACGCGGCGCGTGCCCTCGACGTTGACGCGCCGCAGCCGCCTGCGGTCGTGGCTCGGCTGGATCGCCCACGCGAGGTGCACGACGACGTCCGCCCCGGTGAACGCGGCGTCGAGCCGCCGGTCGGCGTCGGGGGCTGCGACGTCCGCGTACCGCCAGGTCGCGACGTCGTGCGGGAAGCGCACGGTGCTCGAGCCGTCCGCGCGTGGCACACGGCGCGCGACCGCCACGACGGACGTCACGACCGGTTCCTCCGCGAGCCGGCGCAGGACCGCCGTGCCGACGTTCCCGCTCGCTCCGACGACCACCACGCGCATGCGCTGCCTCCCGACCTCGTCCGCTGCCCGTCGCCCCGACGCTAGCCCGCCGTGGGCGAGTTCGCCCGGGCGATGGCCAGGACGGCGCCGCGCGCGGGCTCGGGGAGCTCGGGCACGAGCACGACGGCGCTCGCGAGCACGAGGCTCTCGATGTCCGCGCGGGTGAGGTCGCCGCCGCCGAGCCACGCGGCCGTGACGTTCTCGACGAGCGCGACCCAGCCCGCGGCGAGGAGCCGGAGCCGGGGCGTCGTGGGCAGCGCGTCCGTGGTGGTGGCGCTCACGGTCGAGGTCAGGCGCGCGACGAGCCCGTCACGGACGCGCGCGAGCGCCTCCTGGGTCGCGTCGTCCTCGGCGAGCACCCCGCGCCACAGGTCCTGCCACACGAGCCGGCGCGCCTCGACCGCGTCGAGGTAGGAGGCGACGGCGAGCGCGGGGCGCTCGCCGAGGGGACGATCGTCCGGTGCGACCGTCGCCGCCTCGAGCTCCGCCACCGCCTCCAGCGCGACGGCCCGGCGCAGCCCGGCGGTGGACGCGAAGTAGTGGAAGACGAGCGCCTTGGACGCGCCCGAGCGGGCTGCGACCGCGGCCGGGGTGAGGGCGTCGAGGCCGTGCTCGTCGGCGTGGCGCGAGGCCGCGTCGAGCAGCTCGCGCCGCCGGTCGGCGGGCTCGCGGCGTCGGCGGGCGCCCGGTCGGGTGCGCACCGAGCCGTCGAGGCCGGAAGGACCGGCGGGGGTGGGCGTGCGGGGCATGACACCGTTCTACGCTGTTGTTGACCGCGAGTCAACAACAGGCGTAGCGTTGTTGACCGTGAGTCAACGGCGCCCCGGGGAAGGCCCGGGGGCCACGGAGGGAAGAACCGGATGCAGATCACGCTGACGGACGTGCACGTGGACGGGCGGCGCGAGCCGATGCTCGAGCCGATGGACCTCGCCTGGTCCACGGGCGAGTGCGTGCTCGTCGCGGGGGAGCCCGGGCACGGGCACACCGCGCTCGCCCTCGTGGCGACGGGCCGCTTCGACCCGTCCGGGGGCGAGGTCCGGCTCACCCCGGAGAGCACGCCGTCGCACCGCGCCGGACGGTCGGCGCGCGGCGCCGCCGCGACCCTGCGCGACGTGACCGCCGTCGTCGACGTGCCCGGCATCAGCGAGCCCGACGACGCGCTCACCGTGGCCGACGTCGTCGCCGAGGGCCTCGCGCTCGCCGGCCGCCGCTCGCTGCCCTCCGACGTGACCCGCTGGCTCGCCGACCACTCGCTCGCCACCGACCGCGGGCGGCGCCTCGACCAGGTGCCCGGGGTCGTGCGCACCGCGCTGCTCGCGGCGCTCGCGGCCGAGGACCGCGACGTCCGCTTCCTCGTGCTCACCCTCCCCGACCGGCACGGGGGAGAGCCGTCGGGCTGGTGGGAGGTCGCGCAGAGCCTCGCGGGCGCCGGGTACGGCGTCCTCGTGCAGTGCACACGTGCCTCGGCCCGCGACCTCGGTGCGGACCTCCCGCCCGCGCGCGGCGCGTCGATCCACCAGCCGCCGGCCGTCGTGCTGCGCACGCGCCCCGAGCCGCCCCGCGACCCGGACCCGGAGCCCGAGCCGGAGGCCGGGCCGGTCCCGGATCCGGAGCGGCCCGCGCCCACCGCGACCGACGAGCCCACCACCCCGCACGACCCCGAGGAGGACCGATGACCGCGATCCGCCTCGGGCTGTCCGAGCTGCGCCGCCTCGCCGCGGGCACGCTGCCCCGCCTCGCGATCCTCGCGATGGCACTCATCCCCACGCTCTACGCAGGCCTCTACCTGTTCGCGAACCACGACCCGTACGACAAGCTCGACGAGATCCCCGCCGCGCTCGTCGTGCTCGACGAGGGCACGACGACCACCGACGCCCAGACGGGCACGACGACGCGGCGCGACTTCGGGCGCGACGTCGCCGACCAGCTGCTCGACGACGGCGGCTTCGGCTGGGTCGAGACGAGCCAGGTCGACGCCGAGTACGGGGTGCGGTCCGGCCGGTACGACGCCGCGCTCGTCATCGGCCCGACCTTCTCCGCGGACCTCGCGTCCGCGGGCGAGTTCGAGCCGCAGCAGGCGAGCCTCACGCTCATCACCAACGACGCGAACAACTACCTCGCACGCACGATCGCGGACCAGATCGTCGGCAAGGTGCGCGACTCGATCGCCGAGCAGGTGGGCACCGAGGCGGCGGACACGTTCCTGCGCGGCTTCGCGTCCATCCACACCAACCTCGCCGACGCCGTGGACGGCGCGGACCAGCTCCTCGACGGGTCGACGCAGCTCCGCGACGGCCTCGTCACCGCGGACGACGGCGCGCACACCCTCGCCGACGGCGCGGGCCAGGCCGCCGACGGTGCCGAGCGTCTCGACGCGAGCACCGGGACGCTCGCGGACGCCGTCGGGCAGCTCGACGACGGCGCGGAGGCGCTCGCGTCCGGGCTCGGCACGCTCCGGGGCGCGACGTCGTCGCTGCCCGCCCAGACCCAGCAGCTCGCCGACGGCGCCGCGCAGGTCGCGGACGGGAACGCGCAGGTCGCGCAGTACGGGCAGCAGGCCGCCGCGGCCGCGGGCGAGGTCCTCCCGACGCTCGACACGATCCGCGGCGACGTCGACGCCCGGCTCGACCAGCTCGTCGCCGACGGCGTCATCGACCGGGCGACCGCGGACCAGGTGCGGTCGCAGGTCGGCCCCGTGCTCGACCAGCAGCGCGAGCAGGTGCAGGGCGCCGTCGACCAGGTGACCGCCGCGTCCGGGAAGCTCGACCAGCTCGCCGACGGGTCGCGCCAGGTGTCCGACGGCGCGGCGCGGCTCGCGGGTGCGACGCCGCAGCTGAACTCCGGCATCGCGAGCGCCGCCGACGGCGCGGACCGCCTCGCCGACGGCACGGGACAGCTCGCCGCCGCGACCCCGCAGCTCGTGGACGGCGTCTCGCAGCTCGCCGACGGCACGCGCCAGGTGTCCGACGGCGCGACCTCGCTCGCGGACGGCACGTCGCAGCTGCGCGACGGCTCGGGCGAGCTCGTCGACGGCGTCACGCAGCTCCGCGACGGGCTCGCCGAGGGTCTCGGCCAGGTGCCGGACCTCGACGAGCAGACCCGCCAGGACACGGCCGAGACCATCGGCAACCCCGTGGCCGTGCAGAGCGACGCGCTGTCGTCCGCGGGCACGTACGGCGGCGGCCTCGCGCCGTTCTTCCTGTCGCTCGCCACGTGGATCGGCGCCTACGTGCTCTTCCTGCTCGTGCGCCCGCTGTCGGCGCGGGCCCTCGCCGCCGGGAAGTCGGGCCTGGCCACCGCCCTGGGCGGGTGGCTCACCCCGGCCGCGATCGGCGTCGTGCAGGTCGCCGCGATGTTCACCGTGACGAAGTTCGCGCTCGACATCGACCCGGTCTACGGCGTCGGGACCGCGCTGTTCCTCGTGCTGGTCTCGGCGACGTTCGTCGCGATCCTCCAGGCGCTCAACGTCTGGCTCGGCGCCGCGGGCCAGTTCCTCGGGCTCGTGCTCATGCTCGTCCAGCTCGTCACCGCGGGCGGCACGTTCCCGTGGCAGACGATCCCCGAGCCGCTGCGCTCCATGCACCGGTTCCTGCCCATGACCTACGCCGTCGAGGGTCTGCGCCAGCTCCTCTACGGCGGCAACATGGCGACGGTGACGCGCGACGTCACGGTGCTCGTCGTCGTGCTGGTCGCCGCCCTCGCCCTGACGACGGTCGCCGCCCGCAAGCAGCGCGTCTGGACCATCAAGAAGCTCCAGCCGGAGCTGGTCCTCTGACCTCGACGCCGCGAGGTCCTGCGCCGAGCAGGCGGTCTGGGCTGGTCCAGGGTTTCTGACGAGCCATGACCGCCTGTTCGGCCAGCCGGGAACGCCTGGTCGGCGGGTCACGGGGCGGACGGGCCGGAAGGTGCGGGCGCGGGGGTGCGACAATCGCGACGTGTCCGCTGAGATCGACGCCACCACGACCCCCGCCACGCAGCACGGGAACGGCTCGCGGCGGTCCGGCTCCCGCGCGACGACGTCGCCGGAGGCGGAGCGCGCCGCTGCCGTCCGCGAGGCGGAACGGGCGGCCGACGCCGCGCGCACGGCGCTCGCGGACGCGCTGCGGACGGTCGTGCGCGGCACGGTCGACACCGCGACGCGACGCCGCGCGGAGTACTCGACCGACGCGTCGAACTACCGCGTCGTGCCCGAGGCCGTGGTCTACCCGCAGGACGCGGACGACGTCGTCGCCGCGCTGGACGTGCTGCGCGAGCTCGAGGTGCCGGTCACGGCGCGCGGGGCGGGGACGTCGGTCGCGGGGAACTCGATCGGGCCGGGCGTGGTCCTGGACTTCACGCGGCACGTGAACCGCGTGCTCGGCGTCGACCCGGAGGCGCGCACGGCGCGCATCGAGCCGGGCGTCGTCATGTCGACGCTCCAGCAGGTGGCGGCGCCGGACGGGCTGCGGTTCGGCCCGGACCCCTCGACGCAGAACCGCGCGACGCTCGGCGGCATGATCGGCAACAACGCGTGCGGGCCGCACGCCGTCGCGTACGGGCGCACGGTCGACAACGTGCTCGCGCTCGACGTCGTCGACGGCCGCGGGCGCCGCTTCACGGCCGGCAAGGGCGACCCGACGTTCGCGGCGGTCCCCGGTCTGGCGGAGCTCGTCCGCGAGAACCTCGCGCTCATCCGCACGGAGTTCGGGCGGTTCGGGCGCCAGGTGTCGGGCTACTCGCTCGAGCACCTGCTGCCGGAGAACGGGTCGGACCTCGCGAAGGCGCTCGTCGGCACCGAGGGCACGCTCGTGACGATCCTCGAGGCCACGGTGCGCCTGGTGCCGGTGCCGTCCAAGCCGACGCTCATCGTGCTGGGCTACCCGGACATGCCGTCCGCGGCCGACGACGTCCCGACCTTCCTCGGCCTCAGCCCCCTCGCGGTCGAGGGCCTCGACGCGCGGCTCGTCGACGTCGTGCGCCGCGCCAAGGGCGACGCGTCCGTGCCGCCGCTGCCGCCGGGCGCCGGCTGGCTCATGGTCGAGGTCGGCGGCGCGACCCCCGAGGAGGCGATGGCGAACGCGGAGGCGATCGTCGCGGCGTCGGGCAGCGAGGCGACGATGATCCTGCCCGCGGGCCCCGAGGCGACCAAGATGTGGCAGATCCGGGCCGACGGCGCAGGGCTCGCCGGGCGCACGCCCGCGGGCGAGCAGGCGTGGCCGGGCTGGGAGGACTCCGCCGTCCCGCCGGAGAAGCTGGGCGACTACCTGCGCGACCTCGACGCGCTCATGGCGCGCTACGGCGTCGACGGCCTGCCGTACGGGCACTTCGGGGACGGGTGCGTGCACCTGCGCATCGACATCCCGCTCGAGGCGTCGGGCTCGGTGCTGCGCACGTTCATGCTGGAGGCGGCCGAGCTCGTCGCGAAGTACGGCGGCTCGCTCTCGGGCGAGCACGGCGACGGCCGCGCACGCTCGGAGCTGCTCCCGGTCATGTACAGCCCCGAGGCGATCGCGCTCATGGAGCGGTTCAAGGCGCTGTTCGACCCGCAGGACGTCATGAACCCGGGCGTCGTGGTGCGCCCGAGCGCCGTCGACGACGACCTGCGCCGCCCGCACGCGCACCCGCTGCTGTCGAAGGTCGGTGCGCCGGGGACGCCCGGGACGAGCACGGCCGCGCCCGCGAAGGTCACGAAGATCTCGCGTCGCGCCGGCTACCAGGGCTTCTCGTTCGCGCACGACCACGGCGACATGACCCAGGCCGTGCACCGGTGCGTCGGCGTCGGCAAGTGCCGCGCCGACACCAGCGCCGCGGGCGGCTTCATGTGCCCGTCGTACCAGGCGACGAAGGACGAGAAGGACGTCACGCGTGCCCGCGCCCGCGTGCTCCAGGAGGCGGTGAACGGCACGCTCGTCGGCGGTCTCGCGGCGCCCGAGGTGCGCGAGTCGCTCGACCTGTGCCTGTCCTGCAAGGCGTGCTCGAGCGACTGCCCCGCGGGCGTCGACATGGCGCAGTACAAGTCCGAGGTGCTGTACCGGACGTACCGCGGCAAGCTGCGCCCCGTCGACCACTACTCGCTCGGCTGGCTCCCGGTCTGGGCGCGCCTCGCGACGGGCATGCCGCGCCTGGCCAACAAGCTGCTCGGGTTCCGGCCGCTCGCGAAGGCGGTCCTGTGGGCGGGCGGCATGGACACGCGCCGCTCCATGACGGAGTTCGCCGAGGTGCCGTTCCGCACGTGGTGGAGGCGCGGCGGCGCGACCCAGGGCGTGCCCGGCCTGCGCATCGGGCAGCAGCCCGGCCGCCCCGTGCGCGACGAGCGCCCGAAGGTCGTCCTGTGGACCGACTCGTTCAGCGACAACATGTCGCCGGGCGTGCCGCAGGCCGCCGTCAAGGTGCTCACCGCGGCGGGGTACGACGTCGTCGTGCCCGACGAGCAGGCGTGCTGCGGCCTCACGTGGATCAGCACGGGCCAGCTCGACGGCGCGCGCAAGCGCCTGGAGAACCTGCTGTCCGTGCTCGGCCCCTACGCCGTGAACGGCATCCCGATCATGGGGCTCGAGCCGTCGTGCACCGCCGTGCTGCGCTCCGACCTCGTGGACCTGTTCCCCGACGACCCGCGCGCCCAGGCGGTCTCCGCCGCGACGCGCACGCTCGCCGAGCTCCTCACCTCGGTCGACACCGCGCCCGGGCGCGAGTCCGGGTGGCGCGTGCCCGACCTCTCGGACGTGACCGCCGTCGTGCAGCCGCACTGCCACCAGCACTCGGTGATGGGCTTCGCCGCCGACGAGCGGCTGCTGCGCGACGCGGGCGCGACCATCAAGGTCCTCGCCGGCTGCTGCGGCCTCGCAGGCAACTTCGGCATGCAGAAGGGCCACTACGAGACGTCGGTCGCCGTCGCGGAGAACGCGCTCCTGCCCGCGCTGCGCGACGCCGCCCCCGGCGACGTGTACCTCGCGGACGGGTTCTCGTGCCGCACGCAGGCCGACGACCTCGCCGGCGTGCAGGGCAAGGCCCTCGTCGAGCTGCTCGCCGAGCGGCTCTGATCGTCGCGGGCGGCCGGCGTGCCCGACGGCGCGCGATCGCCCGGGGCGGCCGTCAGCCGCGCGCGGGGTGCACGTCCGTGATCACGTAGCACTCCTCGTCGTCGATCGCGCGCGGCACCGGGTCGAGCGTGAGCGACGTCGGGTAGCCCAGCTCGTCGTCGAACGCGACGTCGGTGACGTCGTCGTGGCGCTCGTCGACGAGGTCGAGGAACCCGTCGATCGTGCGGCCACCGCTCTCGACGTAGGACTCGGGGGTCGTCTCCAGGTGCGCGAGGCTCGCGGAGACCGCGACCACCTCGCCGGCCGCGACCTCGACGTCGAAGTCCCCGACGAGGTACCGCTCGCCGCACGACGACGTGAGCGTGAACGCGTAGTCGTCGTACCCCGCCGCGGCCCACCGGGCCCGGGCGTCCGCGAGCCCGCCGACCGGTCCCTCGGCGCTCGCGGGCGCGCACCCGGTCACGAGCGGCGCGACGACGAGCCCGCCCAGGGCGAGCGCCGCCGTCGTCCAGGACGGCCGAGCGCGGTGGCGCGAGGTCTTCTTCATGCCCTGCTCGTGTCCCGGCGCGGCCGGGTCTTGCCCTGCGCCGCGCGTTCGCGCACCGAAGTGCGGTCCGGCGACCCCGGCGTGAGCATGGCAAGGGAGCACCACCGCGGGCGGTGCTCCGTCCACGTCGTCGGCGGTGAGGGGCAGGCCATGTACTACTCCAGCGGCAACTACGAGGCGTTCGCGCGGCCGCGCAGGCCGGAGCGGACGGACCGGCTCGGGTCCGTGCACCTGGTGGGAGCGGGCCTCGCGTCGCTCTCCGCGGCGGGCTTCCTCGTCCGCGACGGCCAGGTGCCAGGGGAGAAGATCACCGTCTACGAGCGGCTCAGGCTCCCCGGCGGCGCGCTCGACGGCATCAAGGAGCCGCGGCGCGGGTTCGTGATCCGCGGCGGGCGCGAGCTCGAGGACCACATGGAGTGCCTGTGGGACCTGTTCCGCTCCGTCCCGTCGATCGAGACCGACGGCGTCTCGGTCCTCGACGAGTTCTACTGGCTCAACAAGGACGACCCGAACTTCTCGCTCCAGCGCGTCACCGAGGACCGCGGGAAGGACGCGCACTTCGACAACCTGTTCCGCCTCGACGAGAAGGCGCAGAAGGAGATCACGAAGATCTTCCTCGCGCGCCGCGAGGACATGGAGGGCAAGTCGATCGAGGACGTCATGTCGCGGCACTTCCTCGACAGCCAGTTCTGGCTCTACTGGCGCACGATGTTCGCGTTCCAGGAATGGCACAGCGCGCTCGAGTTCAAGCTCTACCTGCACCGGTTCATCCACCACGTCGGCGGCCTGCCCGACCTCTCGGCGCTGAAGTTCACCAAGTACAACCAGTACGAGTCGATGGTGCTGCCGCTCACGCGCTGGCTCATGGACCAGGGCGTGACGTTCCGGTTCCACGTCGAGGTCACCGACGTCGACTTCGACCTCGCCCCGGACCGCAAGGTCGCCACGCGGCTGCACCTGCTGGACCACGCGGCGGCCCACGAGTCCGGTGAGGCGGCTGTCGAGCGGACGATCGACCTCGGCGAGGACGACCTCGTCATCGCGACCATCGGCTCGCTCACGGAGAACTCCGACAACGGCGACCAGCACACGCCCGCGCGCCTCGACACGGGGCCCGCGCCCGCGTGGGACCTGTGGCGGCGCGTCGCCGCCAAGGACCCGTCGTTCGGTCGGCCCGACGTCTTCAGCACCGACATCCCGCTCACCAAGTGGCAGTCCGCGACCGTCACGACGCTCGACCGGCGCATCCCCGAGCACATCGAGCGCATCTGCAAGCGTGACCCGTTCAGCGGGAAGGTCGTCACGGGCGGCATCGTCACCGCGCGCGACTCGGCGTGGCTGATGAGCTGGACCGTCAACCGGCAGCCGCACTTCAAGGCGCAGTCGCCCGACGAGATCGTCGTGTGGGTCTACGGGCTGTTCGTGGACACCCCGGGCGACTACGTGAAGAAGTCGCTCCAGGAGTGCACGGGCGAGGAGATCACGCAGGAGTGGCTGTACCACCTCGGCGTGCCGGAGGTCGACATCCCGACCCTCGCCGCCGAGGCCGCGAGCTGCGTGCCCGTGATGATGCCGTACGTCACCGCGTTCTTCATGCCCCGGCACGCGGGCGACCGGCCCCAGGTCGTGCCCGACGGCGCCCGCAACTTCGCGTTCATCGGCCAGTTCGCCGAGACGACCCGGGACACGATCTTCACCACCGAGTACTCCGTGCGCACCGGCATGGAGGCGGCCTACCAGCTGCTCGACCTGGAGCGCGGCGTGCCCGAGGTCTTCAACAGCACCTACGACGTCCGCAAGCTGCTCGCCGCCGTGAGCGCCCTGCGCGACGGCGAGGAGCTCGACATCCCCGGGCCGCGGATCCTGCGCGACCGGCTCCAGAAGAAGGTGGACGCCACCGAGATCGGCGAGCTGCTCGCCGAGTTCAGCCTCCTGTCCCACGACGAGTAGCGGCGCGCACCGCGTCGGCCAGGCGGGCGACGGCCTCGCCGACGCGGGCGTCGGCGAGGTTGCCGTACCCGAGCACGAGGGTCGTCGACCGGTCGGCGGGACGGACCTGGTAGCGGCGCAGGTCGACGACGGTCACCTCGCGCCGCGCGGCCTCGCGCACGACGTGCGCGGCGTCGGGCGCGGGGTCGTCCGGCGAGCCCGGCAGGGACAGCAGCGCGTGCATCCCCGCCGCGATGCCGCTCACCGCGGCGCCGGGCAGCTCGCGGGCGAGGGCGTCGAGCACGGCGTCGCGACGGCGCCGGTAGCGGCCGCGCGCGGCGCGCAGGTGCCGGTCGTAGCCGCCGGACGCGACGAGGCGCGCGAACGTGAGCTGGTCGACGGTGGACGGGGCGGCCGTCGGCCCGTGCGGGGCGGCCGCACGTGCGACGGACTCGCGCCAGCGCGCGGGCACGACCATCCACCCGACGCCGAACGCGGGGCTCATCGTCTTGCTCACCGAGCCGAGCAGCACGACGCGGTCGGGGTCGAGCTGCTGGAGCGCCGCGACAGGCCGGCGGTCGTAGCGGAACTCGGCGTCGTAGTCGTCCTCGACCACGACGCCGTCGACGTCCCTCGCCCAGGCGAGGACGGCCTCGCGCCGCTCGGGCGCGAGCGCGGAGCCGGTGGGGAACTGGTGCGCGGGCGTGAGGAGCGCGGCCCGCGCGCCCGTCCGTCGGGACGCGTCGACGAGCGCGCCGACGTCCGCGCCCCCGGCGTCCACGGGGACCGGGACGGGAGCGAGACCGGCCCGCGCTGCGACGTCGCGCAGCACCGACCAGCTCGGGTCCTCGACGAGCAGGTGCGTGTGACCCGCCTCGACGAGCGCGGCGGCGACGCGCGCGATGCCGTCGGTCGCTCCGCGCGTGAGCACGACGGCGTCGTCCGGCCCGGTGACGACGCGCGCCCGGCGCAGGTGGCCGGCGACGACGGCGCGCGCGTGCGGGTGCCCGGCGGGGGAGGGCTGCCCGAGGTCGTCGTTCGACGCCGTCCCGCCGGACGTGCCGAGCGCCTCGCGTGCCGCGCGGAGCCACGCGTCGCGCGGGACGTGCCTGAGGTCGGGGACGCCCGGCGCGAGGTCGAACCGGGCGCGCGCGGCGTGGGTCCTGCCGGTGTCGGTCCGCCCGGCGTCCACGACGGCGCGCGCGGGTCTACCATCCGCCGCTCGTTCCTCGCGGCTCCCGCCAGGCCCGCCACGACCCGCGCGCACCGTCGTTCCCGCCGGGCTCGTGGGCCGCTCGCCCAGCGCACTCGTTCCCCGAGGGCTCGTCGATCGGGCGCCGGCTGCGGCGGAGACGCGGGTCGCGGAGCCGGTGCGCGCCTCGAGGAAGCCTTCGGCGACGAGCTGGCCGTACGCCTCCGTGACGACCCACCGCGACACCCCGAGCGACTCGGCGAGCTGTCGGCTCGGCGGCAGCGCCGCGCCGACGGGGACGCGGCCGGCGTGCACGGCGTCGCGGACCGCGCGCTCGAGCCGCTCGACGCGCGACCCCGGCCCCGCGCCCAGGTCGAGCAGGGCCTCCCAGGCGAGCTCCGCCGTCGTCCCCGGAGGAGCCGCTCGGGGGGAATTGGTCTGGTTCGCGGCCATGGCATCGGACCGTACACCCGTGCCGATGCCTCTCTAGCGTGGAGCACGTCACCGAGACCACTGTCCGCCACGGACCGCTCGGACCACCGACAGACCCAGGGAGACCACCATGCGGTACCGCACCATCGGCGACGGGCACACCTCCTTCGAGGTGTCGACCCTGTGCCTCGGCACGATGAACATGGGCACGCTCGTCGACGAGGACACCTCGTTCGCGATCCTCGACCGCTACCGCGAGGCGGGCGGCACGTTCCTCGACACCGCGAACAACTACAGCTTCTGGGCCGACGGCCACGGCCGCGACAGCGAGGACCTGCTCGGCCGCTGGCTCGCGAGCCGCGGTGCGCGCGACGAGGTCCGGATCGCGACGAAGCTCGGCGCGGCCAAGAAGGACCCGGCCCTGCCGCTGCAGAACGTCGAGCCGACGAACTTCCAGGGGCTCGGCGCCGACGTCGTCGCGGACGAGGCGCACGAGAGCCTGCGCCACCTCGGGGTCGACCACCTGGACGTCCTGTACGGGCACGTCGACGACCACGGGACGCCGCTCGCCGAGACCGTCGGCGCGTTCGGCAAGCTCCAGGCGGAGGGCGTCGTCGGCATCACGGGCATCTCGAACGTCGCGCTGTGGCGCGTCGTCGAGGCGCGCGAGGAGGCGCTGCGCCAGGGCGTCGCGCCCTACGGGCTCGTCCAGCAGAACTTCACCTACGCCTACCCGACGCCCGAGCCCGGGCGGCACAACTGGGCGTCGTACGAGCTGCTCGACTACGCGGCGTCCACGGGCGTCGACGGTCGCCCGCCGCTCGCCGTCACGGCCTACTCGCCGATCCTCCAGGGCGCGTACGTGCGCCGGGACAAGCCGTTGTGGGACGGGTTCGACCACCCGACCACGCGCGAGCGCGTCCGCCTCCTGCACGAGGTCGCGGGCGAGCTCGGCGCGACGCCGAACCAGGTCGCGCTCGCGTGGCTCCTCGGGGGCGAGCACGCGGTGATCCCCGTGATCGGGCCCAGCACCGTCGAGCAGCTCGACGACCTCCTCGGCGCGGCCGACCTCGAGCTCGACCCCGAGCTGCGCGCACGCCTCGACGCGGCCTGAGGCGGCCGAGCGGCCCGGTCCGGCGCACCCACGCCGGGCCGGGCTGCCACGATGGGCCGATGCCCACCACGCTCGTCGAGCGCACCCGGCCGGACGACTGGCGCGACCTGCGGGACGTCCGCCTGCGGGCGCTCGCGGACGCGCCGTCCGCGTTCGGCTCGACCCTCGCGCGCGAGGTCGCCTTCCCCGACGAGGTGTGGCGAGAGCGCGCGGCGCAGGGCCGCACGCTCCTGGCGCGGACGACGCTCGACGGCGGCCCACCTGGCGACCGCGGCCAGTCCGACGACGGCGCCCCGCCCGGGAGCGGCCGGTCGCCCGGTCCCGTGGTCGGGGTCGCGGCCGTCGTCCCCTCGCCCGACGACCCGACCGTGGCCGAGCTCGTGTCCGTGTGGGTCGAGCCCGGCGCGCGCGGGAGCGGCGTCGCGGTGACGCTCCTGGAGCACGCTCACGCGCTCGCCGCCGAGCTCGGCGCGCGCACGCTCTCGCTCTGGGTCACCGCCACCAACGCTCCCGCGCTCCGTCTCTACGAGCGCGCGGGCTTCGCGCCGACCGGTGAGACCCAGCCCCTCCCGAGCGATCCCCGCCTCGTCGAGCTGCGGATGGCGCGGCGCGTCGCCGGGTAGGGTGCGGGGACCTGATCCCGGACCGTGCCGAGGGGGCCACGTGGAGTTCCAGGACGTCGTCCGACGCCGGCGCATGGTGCGCCGGTTCACCGACGAGCCGGTCGACCCGGACGCCGTCGACCGCCTCGTGCGCAACGCCGTCCGCGCACCGAGCGCGGGGTTCGCGCAGGGGTGGTCGTTCCTCGTGCTCACGGAGCCCGACGACGTCGCGCGCTTCTGGGCCGCGACCTCGCCCGAGCAGCCCGAGCGGAGCATGAGCACGTGGCTCGCCGGGATGCGCACGGCGCCCGTGCTCGTCGTGGTCCTCACGTCGAAGGACGTCTACCTCGACCGGTACGCCGAGGACGACAAGGGCTGGGCGGACCGCGACGAGAACCGCTGGGCCGTGCCGTACTGGCACGTCGACGCCGGGATGGCGGCGCTGCTCATGCTCCAGACCGCCGTCGACGACGGGCTCGGCGCGTGCTTCTTCGGCGTCGCGCCGGGCGAGGTCGGGCGGCTGCGCGCGGCGTTCGGGATCCCCGACGCGTACGCACCGACCGGGGTGGTCGCCGTCGGGCACCCCGCCGACCGGGCGGCCACGGGCTCGCCGCGCCGTCGTGCGCGCAAGCCGCTCGACGACGTCGTGCACCGCGGCCGCTGGGGTGGCCGGTCGTCACCGCGGTGACGACCGCCGTCAGGCGTCGTGGTCGCGCAGCGCCGGGACGTGCAGCCCGACGGCGGCCCGCACGTGCGGGGGCAGCTCGCCCCAGTCGTCCACGGTGTCCAGGTCGACGGCGGTCCCGGGCCGCCGCACGACGACGGCCTGCAGCCCCAGCCGCTCGGCCTCCGCGACGTGCGCCGCGCGGCTGCCCGGCCCGAACCGGAACCGGAACCCCGCACCGCCGGGACCGCCGCTCGACGGCGCGGAGGCCGGGGGGTCGAGGACGAGCAGGTTCGTGCCGGACCCGAGCCGGTCCGTCGCGACGACGACGGGGGCGTCCTCGGCGAGGAGCGCCGCGACGTCCGCGGTCGTGAGCGCGGGGAGGTCGGCGTGCGCCACGAGGAGCCGCGCCGGACCGTGCTCCGCCGCCGTGCCCGACGTCGTGCCCTCCTCCGGCTCCGACGCCGCGATCTCGCGCCCGACGTCCACCGCGGCGTCCAGGCCCGGCCGGTCCGCGGGCTGGAGCACGATGCGCAGGCGGTCCGCGTCGGCGGTGAGCAGGGGCAGACCCTCGCCGCCGTCCGTCGCCGCGGCGGCGCCGTCGACCACGACGTCCCGCAGCGCGCGCCACGTGAACCGCGGGTCCGACGTCACGACGACCACGCGCTCCACGTCCTCGCTCGCGAGCAGCGTGCCCACGACGTGCCGCGCGAGCACGGCGACCAGCCGGCTGCGCGACGCCGGGTCGAGCACGTGCGCGAGGCGCGACTTCCCCGACGAGCCGTCGCGCAGCGGCACCACGGCGACCACGCGCCCCGGGCGGGCATCCGCACCCGGGCGGGCGCCGGCGTCGTGCGGCTCAGCCACGTGCGGGACCCGACAGGAGCGTGCGCGCCAGGCGCTCGCGGCCCTCGGCGCCGCCCATGACCGTGTCCGTCACGACGACGTCCATCCCGAGCGCGCGGACGTCGTCCGCGAGGTGCGCGTCGTGGTCGTCGATCACCATGACGTCCACCAGGCCCACGTACAGGCGTGCGACACCGAGCGCGGAGACCTCGTGCCCGAGCGTCGTGAGGATCTGTGCCGCCGGGCCCTTGAGCGCCCGACCGCCGACGATCGGGCTCACCGCGACGCGCCGTGCCGACGTCCCGGCGAGCGCCTCCCGCACGCCCGCGACGCCCAGCACCGGCTCCACCGACAGGAACGGGTTCGACGGCGCGACCACGACGACGTCGGCTCCGGTGACCGCGTCGAGCACGCCGGGCGCCGGGCGCGCGGCGTCGATGCCGTCGTAGACGAGGCCGAGCACGTCGTCCGCGTGCCGACGGCCCACGAAGTACTCCTGGAACCCGAGGCGCCCGGCGGGCGTGTCGACGAGCGTCGCGACGCGGTCGTCGGACACGGGCAGCACGCGCGCCCCGACGCCGAGCGCGGCCGTGAGCTGCGCGGTGACGTCGGACAGCGGCGCGCCCGCCCGCAGCCGGGCCGTCCGCACGACGTGCGTCGCGAGGTCGCGGTCGCCGAGCGTGAACCACGTGTCCTCGCCGAGCCGGCCCATCGCCTCCAGGGCCGCGTAGGTCTCCCCGACGACGCCCCAGCCGCGCTCCTCGTCCGCGAGCCCGGCGAGCGTGTACGTCACGGTGTCGAGGTCGGGCGAGATCCACAGCCCGTGCAGCTCGACGTCGTCGGCGACGTTGACGACGACCGTGAGGTCCGTCCCCGCGAGGTCCAGACCGTGCGCGAGGCGGGCCCCGCCGACCCCGCCCGCGAGCACGGTCACGCGGTCGGTGCGGTGTTCTGCTGTCACGACGACGAGCC
Organism: Cellulosimicrobium sp. EB106-03-01-XG111; assembly: GCF_058792115.1. Taxonomy (NCBI): domain Bacteria; kingdom Bacillati; phylum Actinomycetota; class Actinomycetes; order Micrococcales; family Promicromonosporaceae; genus Cellulosimicrobium; species Cellulosimicrobium sp. EB106-03-01-XG111. Next base: position 6,242 of record NZ_JBYTEQ010000028.1, on the reverse strand, counting down.
TACGTCGGAGCGCGGGGCCCTCGGAGAGCCGTCGCGGAGCCCGCGACCGCGGCCCGGGGCGCGCAGCCGTGCCACCATGGCCCCATGGCCGTCTTCGCCTTCTCCGTCGCCCCGCTCGGTGCCGGCGAGTCCGTCGCGGACTCCGTCGCCGAGGCCGTCCGCATCGTCCGCGAGTCGGGCCTGCCGAACCGCACCACGTCGATGTTCACCGAGATCGAGGGCGACTGGGACGTCGTCATGCCCGTGATCCAGCGCGCGACCGAGGCCGTCGGCGCGGGCGGGCACCGCGTGTCGCTCGTCCTCAAGGCCGACCTCCGCCCGGGGCGCACGGGCGAGCTCACGGGCAAGGTCGAGCGCGTCGAGGAGCGGCTCGCGGCCGAGTCGGAGGACACCGGGCACGCCTGACCTGCGGCGTGACGCCCGGGCCGACGGGCAGGGCCGGACGGCCCTTGCGCACCGGTTCGCCCGCTTCGAGGGACTTGACCCGCCCCCGTAGGCTATGGCGCATACGCCCCCGCCCAGGTCGCGTTTCCGCTGCTGCAGGAGAACCCCCGATGCCCCTCTTCGAGGTGGACGCCGAGCGTCCCGTACTGGTCCAGCCGCCCCAGCCGGCAGGAGCCTTCGGGACGGACGCGCAGCGGGTGGTGGACGGCAACCTCGAGGGACTGCTGGGCGAGCAGATCTTCCCGGTCGCGCAGGGCACGTCCGACGACGAGCCGCACCTCCTCGCGCTCGACGCGGCGGGGCTCCCGGTCGTCATCGAGGTCACGGCCGAGCTCACCGAGGAGGCGCTGACCGCGGCGCTCAACCACGCGGGCCGGGCCGGTCGCCTCACGCGCGCCGAGCTCGCCGCGCGCTACACGGGCGGCGCGTCGCGGTTCCAGCAGGACGTCGCCGCGTTCTACGACAACGTGCCCCTCACGCGCTCGCAGGCGACCGCGCGCGCGACCGGAGCACGCCTCATCGTCATCTGCTCGAGCGCGGCGCCCGGCATCCAGGACGCGCTCGACTTCCTGCGCCAGCCCGGCTCTCCGGTCGCGGTGCTGCGCCTCGGCGTGGTCCACGGGGCCGACGGCCGCCGCTTCGTCGACGTGTCCCCGCTCGCGATGACGCGCGACAACCCCGCGCCACCCGCGGCACCCGAGCCCCCGCGGGGCCGTGCCGTCGCCCCCGGTTCCGACTTCGCGGACGGCGTCGCCGTGGGCCGAGCCCTGACCGGCAAGTTTCCCGTGGTGACGCGTCAGGCCGCGAAGTCCCGGGCGGAGCGCCGCCGGGCCGCCGAGCTGGAGCCCCGCACCACCTACGGCGTCGCGCCGTCGTCGGCCGACGAGACGGGCCAGCTCGCCCCGCTCACCGCGGCGGGCGAGCCGCGCCGCGCCGAGCCGCCCGTGCTCGACTTCGTGCCCCTGGACGACCCGCTCACCGCGCCGACCGCGCCCGAGCCCGCGCCCACGGGCTGGGCCGACCGCCGCCCGGTCGAGAGCGCCGACGAGGCTCCGGCCCCGCGCACCTCGATCCTCACGCGCGAGTCGATCCGCACCCGGGAGTCGATCCGGACGCGCGAGTCGTACCTCACGCACGAGTACGGCGACCAGCGCAGCCCCGCGCAGGAGCGCCCCTACGACCCGCTGTCGTACCACCCGCCCGTCGACGTCGGCACCGGGCCGGACCTCCCGTCCACGAGCCGTGACGTCGCGCCGGTGCCGCCCCCGCCCGCGGCCGACCTGCCGCTCGGCCCCGAGGACGACCCGGACCTCGTCGCGCTCGCCCGCGCGTTCGGCGCCCCGCGCCAGCTCGTGTGGTCGCGGCCCCGGCGCGGGCAGCGCTTCGAGGCGGTGCTCCAGCCCGACGGCTTCATCGAGCTGTCCGACGGCGCCCGGTTCCGCCACCCGGACCTCGCCGCGGTCGCGGTCTCCGGCACCCACACCGCCGACGGCTGGAGCGTCTGGCGCCTGGGCACCGACGACGGCCCCACGCTCACCGACGCCTTCCGCGAGCACACCGCCTGAGCCCGCCGAGCGGCCCCGGTCGCGCACCCCGCGCCGGGCCGCGCGCCCGGCGGTGAGAGGCGAGAAGTGGCCCCTGGCAGACCGACGACGGGGGCCACTTCTCGCCTCTCGTCGCGTCGAGCCGAGAACGCACCACGACGACGGGAGGCACGCGTGATCGGGTTCCTGCACACGGCGGAGGTCCACGTCGCGACGTTCGGTGCGCTCGTCGACGAGCTCGCGCCGGGGGAGGGCCACACGCACCGCGTCGACGTGCCCCTGCTCGACGCCGCGCGCGCGGGCGAGCCCGTCGCCGCGCGGGTGCGGTCCCACGTCGAGGCGCTCGCCGCGGCGGGCGCGTCGGTGGTGGTGTGCACGTGCTCGACGCTGGGGCCGGTCGCGGAGAGCGCCGGTCGGGGGGCGGCCGTGGTCCCCGTGGTGCGGGTGGACGCGCCGCTCGCGGCAGAGGCGGTGCGCGACGGCGGCCGGGTCGCCGTCGTCGTCGCGCTCGCCTCCACGCTGGCCCCGACGACGGAGCTCCTCACCGACGCGGCCCGTCGCGCGGGGACGCAGGTCGAGCTGGAGCCGGTCGTCTGCGGCGACGCCTGGGCGGCGTTCGAGACCGGTGACCTCGCGGCGTACCACCGGGCCGTCGCCGACGCGGCGCGGGACGCCGTCGCGCGGTGCGCACCCGAGGTGGTCGTGCTCGCGCAGGCGAGCATGGCGCCCGCCGCCCGGCTGCTCGCCGACCTGCCCGTCCGGGTGCTGACGAGCCCGGGGAGCGCGGTGGCCCGGGCCGTGGAGCTGGCCCGGGCCTGACGCGTGCTCGTGCTCAGTCGGTCGTCCGCACCATGGTCCGGATCCCGACCGCGAGGCCGACGGCGGCCGTCACGACGGCGGCGACCCACCCCCACGCGACGGTGGACGCCGTGAGGTCGCCCGCGAAGAGCGCGCGCTCGGCGTCGACCACGTAGCGCAGCGGGTTGACGTCGGACGCGACCTGCATCCAGCGGGGACCCGTCTCGAGCGGCAGGAGCATGCCGGACAGGATCATGAGCGGGAAGACGAGCGTCTGCTGCACGACCCAGAACATCCAGTCCTGCTTGCGGACGGCGAGCGCGAGCGCGTAGCTGAGCGACCCGATCCCCACGCCGAAGACGGCGAGCAGCACGAGGCCGAGCACGGCTCCGGCGGGGTGCAGCTCGAAGCCGAACGGCAGCATGACGAGCACGACGACGACGGACTGCGCGACGATCGGGACCATCTCCTTGAGCGCGCGCCCGACGAGGAGCGACGCGCGCGACAGCGGCGCGACGAGCATCCGCTCGTGCGCCCCCGTCTGCAGCTCGACGAGGAGGTTCGCGCCCGTCGTGGACGTCCCGAAGAGGGTCGTCATGACGAGGATCGACGGCACGAACCACTGCCAGACGTTCCCGCCGAGGACTTCCTGGCCGGTCGTCGTGCCGCCGAGGGACCCGACGAGGAGCGGGCCGAACAGGGCGAGGAAGACGATCGGCTGGACGAGCCCGAAGAGCACGGAGAACGGGTCGTGCAGCACGGGCCGCAGCTCGCGCACGAGCACGATGCCGGTGTCGCGCGCGAAGGAGGCGAGGCCGCGGCGCGGGGCCTGCGCCCGGCTCGGTGCCGTGCGCGGCGTGGTCGGGGTCGTGGTGACGGTGCTCATGCTGCGGTCCTCTCGGTGGGGTGGGCGTCGGCGCCCGTGATGGCGGCGCCGGCTTCGCGCAGGCTGCGCCCGGTGAGGGCGAGGAAGACGTCGTCGAGCGTGGGCCGGCGCACCTGCGCGGTGTCGACGGCGATCCCGGCGGCGTCCGCGGCGCGCAGCAGCCGGGGCAGGTACGCGTCCCCCCGCTCGGCGCGGACCTCGAGCGCGTGCGCATCGTCGGGCCCGGCATCGGGCCCGGCATCCGGCCCGACGGCGTCCGCGCCCGCGGGCGCTCGGGTCACCTCGCGGAAGCCCTCGACCCGGCGGGCCAGCGCGGTGAGGTGGGCGGCGTCGTCGTGCCCGGGACCGCCCGACGGCGCGAGCGTGACGAGGACGCGGTCCCCGGCGAGCTCGGCCTTGAGGTTCGCGGCCGTGTCGTCGGCGATGACGCGCCCGTGGTCGACGACGACGACGCGCTCGGCCATGGTGTCGGCCTCGTCGAGGTAGTGCGTCGTGAGGACGATCGTCATCGGCTCGCCCGTCGTCGCCCGCGCGCCGTCGCGCATGCGCAGCACGTGCTCCCACAGGTTCGCGCGGTTGTGCGGGTCGAGGCCCGTGGACGGCTCGTCGAGGAAGAGGAGCGACGGCGCGTGCACGAGTCCCATCGCGACGTCGAGCCGACGGCGCTGCCCGCCGGAGAGGTCGGACACCTTGCGGGCGGCGTGCGTCGTGAGCTCGAGCGAGTCGAGCAGCTCGTCGGCGCGTCGCCTGGCGTCCCGGCGGTCCAGGCCGTGGATGCGGCCCTGGCTCGCGAGCTCGTCGACGGCCCGCTGCGCGTGCCCGGCCGCGTTGCCCTGTCCCACGTACCCGATGCGGTGGCGGACGGCGTCGGGCTCGGCCACGACGTCGTGGCCCGCGACGGTGGCGGTGCCCGACGTCGGCCGGGTCAGCGTGGTGAGCATGCGCAGGGTGGTCGTCTTGCCGGCGCCGTTGGGGCCGAGGACGGCGACGAGCTCGCCCGGCGCGACGTCGAGGTCGATGCCCCGCACGGCGTGCACGGTGCGGCTCTCGTCCCGCCCGACGGCGAAGTCCTTGGTCAGTGCTCTGGTCCGGATCACGGTGCTCCTCCTGGGTGCGGTGCGTGCGTCGGGACGACTCTCCTCGGGGTAGCGGACAGGTTCGGTCCTCTACCTCGTGCGACGCTGGGGTCATGCTCGAGACCTCGGGACGACTGCTGCGGCTCCTCTCGTTGCTCCAGGCGCGCCGCGACTGGCCGGGGGCCACGCTCGCGGAGCGGCTGGAGGTCAGCCCGCGCACCGTGCGGCGCGACGTCGACCGGCTGCGCGGGCTGGGCTACCCGGTGCGCGCGACCAAGGGGCCCGACGGCGGGTACCGCCTCGACGCCGGGGCGGACGTGCCACCACTCCTGTTCGACGACGAGCAGGCCGTCGCCGTCGCGGTCGCCCTGCGCACGGGCGCGCTGCCCGGGGTCGAGGACGCGGCCGCCCGGGCCCTCGCGACCATCCGCCAGGTGATGCCCGCGAGGCTGCGGACGCGCATCGACGCCCTGGAGGTGACCGCCGTGCCGGGGCGACGGGAGCAGCAGCTGCCCACCGTGCGCCCGGACGTGCTCGTCGCCGTCGGGACCGCGGCGACCGAACGACGCGTGCTCCGGTTCGACTACGACGGCGGCACCGGAGAGGTGCTGCGCGCGCCGGGCGCACCGGAGGACGCGGCCTTCCGCGCCCCGCGGCGCGCGGAGCCCCACCACCTCGCCACGTGGGGCGGCCGGTGGTACGTCGTCGCGTGGGACCTCGACCGGGACGACTGGCGCACGTTCCGCGTCGACCGCATGGTCCCGCGCGAGGGCACGGGGGCACGCTTCTCACCGCGCGCGCTGCCGGCGCCCGACGTCGCGACGTTCGTCGTGGAGCGGTTCGCCACCACCAGCTACCCGGTGCGCGGCACCGTCGAGCTCCACGCGGACGCCGCGACCGTGGCGCGCTGGGCGGGCGCGGACGCGGTCGTCGAACCGGCGGGGGAGGAGCGCTGCCACCTGACGACGGGATCCTGGTCGTGGGGCGGTCTCGCGGCTCGATGCGCGATGTTCGACGTGCCGTTCGACGTCGTCGGGCCTCCCGAGCTGCGCGACGCCGTCCGGGTCCTGGGAGAGCGCGCGCGTGCCGCGGCGCTGGGTGAGCCGGGTCACGAGGGAGCGAGTTGACCTCCTGGCCCGCGACCCCGTAATGTTCTCGAGGTCGCCCGGCAGGGAGGAACAGACACCACGGCACAGCTCCTCGGAGCAGATGCGAAGTGGCTGGTCCCCCGGGCGAAACTCCCACCAGATTTCTCGGAGCACAGTGCTGCGCCGTGAGTGCGGTGGGGGTGTCTGGATCAGGTACATTTCTGAACGGAAATCCGGTTTTCACCGGTCCGGGACGAACGGCCGGGTCTGGTAGGATTCAGAACGAAGGAAGCGCCCCGCGCAAGGGCCTCGGGAACGAGGTCGGAGGCGGTGTGTGTCGGTTGTTTGAGAACTCAACAGTGTGCTTGTTAGTCAATGCCAAATTTTTTGTCCCTGTGGCATGGCT
>NZ_JBYTEQ010000027.1:0-67540 GCF_058792115.1 Cellulosimicrobium sp. EB106-03-01-XG111 | reverse complement strand
CCCCCCCCCCCCCCCCCCCCCCCCCCCCCCCCCCCCCCCCCCCCCCCCCCCCCCCCCCCCCCCCCCCCCCCCCCCACGCCGGTCACAGCCCCAGGTCGTCGAGGACGGGGAGCCGGGCGCGCACGGCCGCGCGCGCGGCGTCGGGCGTGGGCTGCTGGAGCGCGAGGAACGCGAGCTCCTCGCACCGGTCCGACGTCGTCGCGGCCAGCACCGCGGCGACGTCCGGGAGCGCGCGCGGCGTCATGGACAGCGACGTCACCCCGAGCCCGACGAGCACCGGGGCGAGCACCGGGTCGGCCGCGGCCTCCCCGCACACGCCGAGCGGTCGCCCGTTGAGCGCCGCGCCGGAGCCCGTCGCCCCGACGAGCGCGAGGACCGTCGGCTGCCACGCGGTGGACAGGCGCGCGAGGTCGGAGACCTCGCGGTCGGCCGCCATCGTGTACTGCGTGAGGTCGTTCGTGCCGATGCTCGCGAACGCGGCCTTGGCCAGCACCCAGCGCGCGCCGAGGGCCGCGGCCGGCACCTCGATCATCACGCCCGCCGTCGCGAGGCCGTGGTCCGCGCACAGCGCGACGAACGACTCCGCCTCGTCCGGCGTCGCGATCATCGGCGCCATGACCCACACGTCGGCCGACTCCGCCTCCGCCGCGCGCGCGACGGCCGTGAGCTGACGGTCGAGCACCTCGGGGTGGCGGCGCGCGGTGCGCAGGCCGCGCACCCCGAGCGCCGGGTTCGGCTCGGCGTCGGGCGTGACGAACGGGAGCGGCTTGTCGGCGCCCGCGTCGAGCGTGCGCACGACGACCTTGCGGCCCGCGAACGCAGCGAGCACCTCGCGGTAGGCCACGACCTGCTCGTCGACCGTCGGCTCGACCGTCCGACCGAGGAAGCAGACCTCGGTGCGGAACAGCCCGACGCCCTCCGCACCCGCCTCCGCGGCGGCGCGCGCGTCCGCGCCGTCCGCGACGTTGGCGAGCAGCTCCACCCGGCGGCCGTCCGCCGTCCGCCCGGGACCGTCGAGGCGCCGCCGGGCGCGGCGCGCGCCCCGGGCCGCGACGACCGCCGCCACGTCGTGCGCCGACGGGTCGCGCTCCACCGTGCCGAGGCCGCCGTCGACGAGCACGGTCTCGCCGTCGCGCAGCGCGAGCGCGTCCTCGACCGCCACGACGGCCGGGATGCCCAGGGCGCGCGCGAGGATCGCGGTGTGCGACGTCGGGCCGCCGCCGCGCGTGACGACCGCGAGCACGCGCCCGGGGTCGAGCTGCGCCGTGTCCGCGGGCGCGAGGTCGTCGGCCACGAGGACGAACGCGTGGCCCGGGTCGGGCACGCCGGGCACGGGGAGGCCGAGCAGCGTCGCGACGATCCGGTCGCGCACGTCGCGCACGTCGCGCGCCCGCTCGGCGAGGAGGCCGCCCAGCGCCTCGAGCCGCCCGACGACGACCCCCGCCGCGTCCCACACGGCCCGGGCCGGGGTGGCCCGCAGCTCGCGCACCCGCCCGACGGCGTCGCGCGCCAGGGCGGGGTCCGCCGCCATCGCGGCGGTCACGCCCAGGACCTCCGCCGCGGTGCCCTCGGCCCGCGCGGCGCGGGCCGTGAGGTCCTCCTGGACCGTCGTCACCGCCGCGAGGACCTGCGTCACCGCGAGGTCGACGTCGGCGTCCGACGCGTCGGCGGGCAGCAGCGCCGGGTCCGGCTCCGCGACGGAGCCGGGCATCCGCGCCACCGGTCCCGCCCCCCGCCCGGGGCTGACCGGCACGCCGGCCAACCCCGGGTCGAGGTCCCGCGCGGGGGCGCTCGTCGCGTCGTCGGCGAGCGTCACGCCGTGCTCCCGCCGCCGGACGCGCCCGTCCGGCTCGGGGTGCCCGCCTCCGCGGCGTCGACGTCGCGTCGCACCGGCGAGGCCTCCGCTGCCGAGGCGTCGGGCCGCGCGTCCTCGGTGGTGTCGACGGCGCCGGTCGCCTGGACGGAGCCCTCCGCGTCGTCGTCCTCGCGGCCCGGGGTCCGCAGGTTCCAGCGGGTGATGACGAAGCGGAAGAGGACGTAGTAGAGCACCGCGTACCCGAGCCCGATGGGGATGAGGAGCAGCGGCATCTCGGCGATGCGGAAGTTCAGCAGGTAGTCGATCGCGCCCGCGGAGAACCCGAACCCGTCGCGGATGCCGAGCGCGTTGACGAGCGCCATCGACGTGCCGGTGAGCACCGCGTGGATGACGTACAGCGGGTAGGCGACGAACACGAACGCGAACTCGAGCGGTTCGGTGACGCCCGTGACGAACGAGACGAGGGCGGCCGAGCCCATGATGCCGGCGACGACCTTGCGCTGCGCCGGCTTGGCGGTGTGGACGATCGCGAGCGCGGCGGCCGGGAGCGCGAACATCATGATGGGGAAGAACCCGGTGAGGAAGGTGCCCGCGGTGGGGTCGCCCGCGAGGAACCGGAAGATGTCGCCCTGCGCGACCGTGCCGTCGGCAGCGGTGTACTCGCCGAACTGGAACCACGGCAGCGAGTTGAGCAGGTGGTGCAGGCCGATGGGCACGAGGAGGCGGTTGAGCGTGCCGAAGACGAACGCCCCGAGGATCGTCGAGCCGGTGACGAACCCGCCGATCTGCTCGTTGATGAGCCAGTCGAACGCGGGGTAGATCAGCGCGCCCACCACCGCGATGAGCACCGAGACGCCCGCCGTGATGATCGGCACGAACCGCCGCCCGCCGAAGAACGCGAGGTACGGGGGCAGCTTGATCCGGTAGTACTTCTGGTACAGGAGCGCGGCCGTCAGACCGATGACGATGCCACCGAGCACGCCGTAGTTGATGAGCGCCTGCGTCTCGCCCTCGGCGGCCTCGCCGAGCACGTAGGGCGAGAGCGAGTCGGTGACGCCGGAGAACACGAGATAGCCGATGAGGGCGGCGAGACCCGTCGTCCCGTCGGCCTTCTTGGCGTACCCGACGGCGACGCCGAGGGCGAAGATGATCGGCAGGTTGCTGAACAGCGCGTTCCCGGCGGCGCCGAGGACGTCCGCGACGGGCTGCATCCACGCGAAGGTCCCGGCGGCGCCGTCGGCTCCGAGCATGTCCGGCTGCCCGAGACGCATCAGCAGCGCGGCAGCAGGGAGCGACGCGATGGGCAGCATGAGCGAGCGCCCGACGCGCTGGAGCTGCGCGAAGCCGGGCACCCCTCTCTTGGTCCTCGTCGGTTCGGCGACGGTCGTCATGTCCTTCTCCTCCTGGGCAGGCCTGGGGCGCAGGCGAGGTGCGTCGAGCGGCGGCTGTGGCGCGACGTCGTGCGGCGTCGTTGCCGGTCCCGGGGCACGACGAGAAGACCTGGGGTCGTCGTGCCCGGGGTGTCGGTCCAGGTTGTCTGGACCACTTGCAGGAAGAGTGGTCTAGACCTCATGATGTGTCAACCCCCGAGGGTGACCCGGGACACACGGCGGGCCCCGCGGGGCGCGTCGTCGCAGGTCGCACGACGGCCGGACGACGACAATGCAGCCGTGGAGAACGCGGCACCGGAGCAGGGCGGTCGGCGACGACCGGGACCAGGGACGGCACGAGGACGAGGACGCGGCACGACGATGAGCAGGTCACGATCGCAGGCGAGCGAGCACAAGTACCTCACGGTGCGCGCCTACCTCGCCGACCTCGTGGCGAGCGAGCTCTCCGTCGGCGACGCGGTGCCGTCGGAGCGCAGCCTCACCGAGAAGTTCGGCGTCTCGCGCATGACCGTGCGCCAGGCCGTCGACGCGCTCGTCACGGAGGGCGTGCTCGAGCGGGCCCAGGGTCGCGGCACCTTCGTCGCGCCGCCGCGCGCCGACTTCGAGATGCGGCTCACGACGTTCGGCGAGGAGGCACGACGGCGCGGCATGGAGCCGGGCACCGAGGTGCTGGAGGCGGGGACGGCCCCCGCACCCGCGTCCGTCGCCGAGTCGCTCGGTCGCGCGACGGGCGACCCGATGCACCACGTCGTGCGCCTGCGCACCGCCGACGGGTCACCCATGAGCGTCGAGGAGGCGTGGATCCCCGTGGACCTCGCCCCCGACCTGCTCGACGACGGCGTGCCCGAGAGCCTGTACGGCGCCCTGCGCGAGCGCGGGCTCGCGCCGACGTGGGGCGAGGACACGATCACCGCGTCCGACGCGACGGTCCAGGAGCAGAAGCTCCTCGAGCTCCGCGCGTCACGAGCCGTCATGCGCACCGTGCGACGCACGTTCGCGGGCGACTCCCCCCTCATGTACTCGCGCTCCAGCTACCGCGGCGACCGGTACAGCGTCTTCGTCCCGCTGCGCGAGGCGCGCCCGACGCTCGTGCCGCGCAGCACCACCGCGGACGACACCCCCGCGGACGGGGGCGCCGTCACCGACGACGCGCCGACCGACCAGCTCGCCCCCGTGCCGGTGCCGGCACGGGCGACCGAAGGGAACGACCGATGACACAGTCCGACGCGGAACGCGCCGCGACGATCCTCGCCGGCCTCGGCGGGGTGGGGAACATCGAGGAGATCGACCCGTGCACGACGCGGCTCCGGTCGCTCGTCAAGGACCCCACGCTCGTCGACGCCGCCCTCCTGCGCCGCGCCGGCGCGTTCGGCGTCATGGTGAACGGGCGGGTCGTGCAGGTGGTCGTCGGCCCGCAGGTCGACACCATCGCATCCGACCTCGCCGACCTCATGTGAGGGACCCGGACCCGGGCGCGACTCGGGCCACAGCACCCTTCTCCGCGCATCCCGCGCACCCCGACCGGCACGGCTGCCGGCCGGTCCCCCCGACCCGGCCCCGGCCGGACCCCGACCCCGAGGAGCACCCGTGAGCAAGGCAGAGCAGATCCTCCGAGGCCTCGGCGGCGACGCGAACGTCCTCGACCTGGAGGCGTGCATCACGCGCCTGCGCGTCGAGGTCGAGGACCCGGCGCTCGTCGACGACGCCACGCTGACCGCGGCCGGGGCGATCGCCGTCGTGCGGTCGGGCGCCGCGATCCAGGTCATCGTCGGCCCCGAGGCCGACAACATCGTCTCCGACATCGAGGACCTCCGCTGATGGCGGCGCCGCTCACGGTGCTCGTCCCCGTCACGGGCACCGTCGTGGACGTGAGCGACGTCGACGACCCCGTCTTCTCCGCCGGGCTCGTCGGCCCCGGGCTCGCCGTCGAACCCGACGACGCGCAGGGCGGCGAGGCCGTCGCGCCCATCACGGGCACGGTCGTCAAGCTGCACCCGCACGCGTTCGTCGTCCAGCACGACGACGGCCGCGCGGTCCTCGTCCACCTCGGCATCAACACGGTCCAGCTCGGCGGCGAGGGCTTCACGACGCACGTCGCGCAGGGCGACCACGTCCAGCGCGGCACGGTGCTCGTCACCTGGGACCCGAAGGCCGTGCGCGCCGGCGGCCGGTCGGCGGTGTGCCCGGTCGTCGCGCTCGAGGCGGCGCCCGACGACGTGACCTCGCTCGCCGAGGTCGGGGCGTGGGCCGCCCACGGCGAGGAACTGCTCACCTGGGGTTGACACACCGGCGTCCGGCCGGACATCGGGCCGCGGCGAGCTATTGTGCAGGCCCCTTCCATATGCGAGGCTTCGGCACTGACGCCACGCCCACAGGGGGCGAGCATGGCGTCAGATGCTCGAGCATCACACCCGATGAAGGGGGAACGATGAAGTTCAAGAAGCTCGTCGCCGTCGTCGCCGCCGCTGCGGCGCTGGCTCTCGCCACGCCGACCGTCGCGAACGCGGCGGAGACGCGGACGTACACCAACACGTTCGGGAGCTGCCGGGTCCTCGTGATCTCCTACGCCAACGCCGGCGGGGCGAAGACGACGGCCACCTACCGGCTCCTGGGCGGGCAGTCCAAGACCTTCAGCACCGCGGGCCACATCCTCGGCCACTCCTGGACCGCCTGCTGACGGTCACGCTTCACCGGGGCCGGGCTCCGTCGGAGCCCGGCCCCGCGCACGTCCACCGAGGACCCCGTGCGAGCCGTAATCTAGCCGCGCAGCGGGAGCGTGAGGGACGGGACGTCGCCCGGCTCGCCCCGGTCCACCACGCGGACCGGCACGCCCCAGTCCTGCTGCGCGAGGTGGCACGCGGGGAAGACGTCCGGGTCGGGCTCGCCGTCGGCTCCGAGCGGGACGACGTCGCACGACGCCGCCCGGGCCGTCACGTGCAGCACGCCCTCGCGGACCTCGGGGTTGATGACCAGGTCGCGGCCGAGCTCGACGCCGACGCCCTCCCCGGACAGCAGCAGGTCGGGCGGCGTCGCGCTCACGCGCAGCTCCGTCGACGGGCCGAACCGGTCGTCGAGCTTCTGCCCTGGTGCCGGGACGAACGGCACGTCGAGCCACAGCGGCCCGGCCCCGATGTCGGTCACGGGACGCTGCGTGCGGTGCGCGCCGCCGTCGAGCACCTCGCCCGCGAGCGACGCAGGGAGCGCGACGCGCGTGAGGCGGTGCGCCGCGGACTCCACGACGAGCAGGTGGACCTGCGGCTCGCCGCCCGGCCCCTCGCCCACCTGCACGACGACGCCGCTCGGCTCCGCGAGGCCCGTCGCCAGGGTCGTGACCTCGCCGGCGAGGCGGGTTCCGGAGGTGTCGTCGCCGACGCTCCCGGCGTCACCGGGAGCCGGGGCGAACCGGCGCAGCGCGCCGTCGTACGTGTCCGCGACGACGACGCTCCCGTCCGGCAGCGTCGCGACGCCGAGCGGGTGCTGCATCAGCGCCTGCTCGGCCGGGCCGTCGCGATGGCCGAAGTCGAACAGCCCCTGCCCGACGGCGGTCCGCACCTCGACACCGTCGGGCACGACGGCGACGCCCCCACCCAGCCCGGACACGCGGCGCAGCGCCGAGGTCTCCGCGTCAGCGACCCAGACGGCACCGTCGGACGCGACGGAGAGCCCGGACGGCTGGGCGAACCAGGCTGACGCTCCCGGCCCGTCCTCCAGACCCTCGTTCATCGTCCCGGCCAGCAGCCCGAGCTTCCACCCGTCGAAGGCCCACAGCGTGTGGTGGCCCGCCATCGCGACGACGAAGCCTCCCAGCTCGTCCGACCAGGCGACGTCCCACGGCGACGACAGCTTGACGTCGAGCGGCTCGTAGGTTTGCGCGGCGTCGAACGGACCGAGGCGCCGGGATCCGTCCCCGTCCGCCACGACGACGTTCTCCACGCCGCCGACCATGAACTGCTCGCCGGTCCCGGCGACCGTCGTCACGTGCCCGTCGGCGAGCCGCACCCCGCGGAGCGCATGGTTCGCGGTGTCCGCCACGAGGACGTCGAACCCGTACGCCTCACGCTCCCGCTCCGGGACCAGGCAGAGCCCGTTGGGCTCGGCGAACCGCGCGTCGTCGGGGCCGCCGTCGGCGAGCCCGCGCTCGCCGGACCCGATGCGCCGGACGAGGGTCTCGCCGTCGGGCAGGAGCTCGGCGAGCGCGTGGTGCCCGGCGTCCGCGACGAGGAGGTTGCCGCCGGGCAGCTCGACCGCCTTCGCGGGGAAGCGCAGCGTGCCCGACGACGGCGCGGGCGCCACGTACGGGCCGTCGCCCCGGTGCAGCGTGCCCTTCGCGTCGTGCTCCGCGACGAGCTCCTCGACGAGGGCGGCGATCGCGGACGCGTGCCCCTCCCCCGCCATCTGCGCGACGACGTAGCCCTCGGGATCGACGACCACGAGCGTCGGCCAGGCGCGCGCCGCGTACGCGGACCACGTGACGAGCTCCGGGTCGTCGAGCACGGGGTGGTGCACCTCGTACCGCTCGACCGCGGCCGCGAGCGCCGCCGGGTCCGCCTCGTGCTCGAACTTCGGCGAGTGCACGCCGACGACGACCAGCACGTCACGGTGCCGCTCCTCGAGCTCGCGCAGCTCGTCGAGGACGTGCAGGCAGTTGACGCAGCAGAAGGTCCAGAAGTCGACCAGCACGATCTTCCCGCGCAGGTCGGCGAGGGTCAGGTCGCGGCCGCCGGTGTTGAGCCAGCCGCGCCCGACGAGCTCGGACGCGCGGACACGGGGAAGTCGCTCGGTGGTCACGCGACCATTCTCGCGCGCCGCGAGCGGTGAGCCGACGACGCCCTAGGGGCGGCGCAGCTCGGGGCGCAGGGCGTGGAGCTCACGCGTCGCACCGAGCCCGACCGCCGCGACCAGGTCGGCCCCGACACGGAACTCGGTGAGGAGCCCGCCGCCGTCGAGGGTGCGATGCTCCGGGGTCGCGCCGGGCACGGCGACGCCGAACCCCGCGACCTGGGCGCCGTGCAGCAGGAGGGTGAGCCCGGCGTCGGGCACGTACGGGCCGGGGTCGGGGCCCCCGACGAGGTGACGCAGGACGAGGCGTGCCGCGTGAGCGCCCTGCGCGACGGCGGCGTCCCAGTGGTCGGTCCGGAACCGCCGTCCGCGCCGGTCCCGGTGGACGGCGACCGCCCCGGCGGCGAACACGCCGGGCGCGGCCGGGACGGCGAGGCGGTCGTCGACGTCGACGCCGCCGCCGGTGCCGGGTGCGGCGGGCGCGGTGCCGTGCGCGACGACCGCGAGGTCGGACTCCAGGGTCGTCCCACCCGCGAGGCGCACGGTGACGCCGCCCGGATGCTCGGTCACCGCCTCGACCCGACGGCCGAGATGGGCGTCGAGGTGCTCCTCGTGGCGCTGGGCGACGGCGCGCGCGACCGCGGTCCCGAGCGCCCCCGCGAGCGGGAGCCGGGAGCGGGCGACGAGGTGGACGGTCGCACCGACCTCGGCGAGCCAGGCGGCGGTCTCGGAACCGACGAACCCGGCACCGAGCACGGTGACCGTGCGCCGCGCGGGATCGGGGCCGAGCAGGCCACGCAGCCGCTCGGCGTCCCGCGAGGTGTGCAGTTGCACCACGCGGGACTCTCCGCCGTCGGGACGCGCGACCCCCGGGGCACGGTCCACGACCGGGCCGGGCCGAGGTGCAGCGCCGGTCGCGACGACCAGCGCCGTGGCGGCGAGCTCGCGCCCGTCCGCAAGGACGACGGTCCGTCGTGCGGCGTCCAGCCCGGTCGCGCGCGCCCGCACGAGCTCGACGTCGGGCGGCACGGGCAGGGCGGCCTGCTCCGCGGTGAGCACGCCCTGGAGGATCGCCTTGTCGACGAGGGTGCGCAGGTAGGGCTCCCCCTCCTCGCCGTGCACGAGGACGACACGGCCGTCGAAGCCCTCGCCGCGCAGCGTCGCCGCCGCAGCGTGCCCCGCGGCGCCGCTCCCGACCACCACCACGTCCGCCGACCTATCCACGTCGCCCATCTTTCCTCCTTGACCTTGATACCCCCTGTGGGTATATTCGCCATCCTAGTCATACCCCATGGGGGTACCAGCACCGAGGAGGAACGTCGTGAGCATCGTCGAGATCGAGTACCAGGTGACCGGCATGACGTGCGGCCACTGCGAGATGTCGGTCCGCGAGGAGGTCGGTCAGGTGCCCGGCGTCACCACGATCGACGTCAGCGCGACCACCGGTCGGCTCGTCGTCACGGCCGACCAGCCCGTCGACGACGCCGCGGTCCTCGCCGCCGTCGACGAGGCCGGCTACACCGCGGAGCGGGTGCGATGAGAGCGCCCGCCCGGATCGGGCTCTACGTCGCCGGGCTCGGGGTCGTGTTCGTGGCCTCGGCCGCGGTCGCGGGCGCCGTCGTCCCCGAGGGCGCCCTCTCGGGGACGCCCGCCGCGCACGCGCCGGAGCAGCACGCCGCCACGAGCGACGACCCCGCGCAGGAGACCACGAGAGGAACGGACATGGTCGGCGGACTGTCCCTGGAGCAGGGCGGCTACACCCTCGGCGAGGTCGAGGCCCCGCAGACGCCGGGCACGCCCGGCGAGCTCGCCTTCACCCTGACCGACCCCGCGGGCGAGCCGGTGACCGACTTCGCCGTCGCGCACGAGCAGCGCCTGCACCTCGTCGTCGTGCGCTCCGACGGGGCGCACTACCGCCACGCCCACCCCGAGCTGGACCAGGCCGGCCGCTGGTCCGTGCCCTGGACGTGGGACGCCGCGGGCACCTACCGCGTGTACGCCGACGCCGTCCCCACCGGGGGCGACCCGCTCACCCTGAGCCGCACCGTCGAGGTCGCGGGCGAGGTCGTCCCCGTCCGGGCCGACGCCCCCACGACCACCGCCTCGGTGGACGGGTACGACGTCGCGCTCGAGGGGAGCCTCGAGGCCGGTACGGCCTCGCGGCTGACGCTCGAGGTCACGCGGGACGGCGAGCCGGTGACGACGCTCGAGCCCTACCTCGGCGCGTTCGGCCACCTCGTCACCCTCCGCGACGGCGACCTCGCCTACCTGCACGCCCACCCCGAGGGCGCCGAGGCCGCGCCGGGCGAGCTCTCGGGCCCGACCGTGGCGTTCGCCGTCGAGGCACCCACCGCGGGCCGGTACCTCCTGTACCTCGACTTCCAGGTCGAGGGCCAGGTGCGCACCGCGGCGTTCACCGTCGAGGCCACCGGCACCACGTCGACCCCCGACGACGCCCCGGCGGGCGACGATCTCGCCCCGCACGACGACCACTGACCACCCTGCACCGGGCAGCACGCTGCCCGGCCGGAAGGAGCACCTCATGACGGCATCGGCCGCCCCGTCGCCGGGGACGTTCGTCGAGCTCGAGATCGGAGGGATGACCTGCGCCTCGTGCGCGATGCGGATCGAGAAGAAGCTCAACAAGCTCGAGGGCGTCACCGCGACCGTGAACTACGCGACGGAGAAGGCGAAGGTCACCGTCCCGGACGGCGTCGACGCGGCCACGCTCATCGCGGAGGTCGAGAAGACCGGGTACACGGCGCAGGTCCCGCGCGCCGACGCCCCCGCGTCCGAGGCGGACACGGACACGGACGCGGACGACCCCGAGCTCACCGCGCTGCGGCACCGGCTGGTCGGCGCCGTCGTGCTGTCGGTCCCGGTCATCGCGATGGCGATGGTCCCCGCGCTGCAGTTCACGTACTGGCAGTGGGCCAGCCTCGTGCTCGCCGCGCCCGTCGTGGTGTGGGCCGCGTGGCCGTTCCACCGCGCCGCGTGGACCAACCTGCGCCACGGCGCGGCCACCATGGACACGCTGATCTCCGTCGGGACGACCGCCGCGTTCCTCTGGTCGCTGTACGCGCTCTTCCTCGGCACGGCCGGGCAGCCGGGCATGACGCACCCGTTCACGCTGTCGGTCGCCCGGACCGACGGCGCGGCGAACATCTACCTCGAGGTCGCCGCCGGCGTCACGACGTTCATCCTCGCGGGCCGGTACTTCGAGAAGCGGTCCAAGCGGCAGGCGGGCGCCGCGCTGCGGGCCCTGCTCGAGCTCGGCGCGAAGGACGTCGCGGTGCTGCGCGACGGCGCGGAGACCCGCATCCCGATCACCGGGCTCACGGTGGGCGACGAGTTCGTCGTGCGGCCCGGGGAGAAGATCGCGACGGACGGCACCGTCGTCGCCGGCACCTCCGCCGTCGACGCCTCGATGCTCACGGGCGAGTCCGTGCCCGTCGAGGTCGGAGAGGGCGACGCCGTCACCGGGGCGACCGTCAACGCCGGCGGGCGGCTCGTCGTGCGCGCGACGCGCGTCGGCGGCGACACCCAGCTCGCGCAGATGGCGCGCCTCGTCGAGGACGCGCAGTCCGGCAAGGCACAGGTCCAGCGCCTCGCCGACCGGGTGTCCGCGATCTTCGTCCCGATCGCCATCGCCATCGCCGTCGGCGCCCTGGGCGCGTGGCTCGGGGCGGGCGCCCCTGCCTCGGCGGCGTTCACGGCCGCCGTCGCGGTCCTCATCATCGCGTGCCCGTGCGCGCTCGGCCTGGCCACCCCGACGGCGCTGCTCGTCGGGACGGGACGCGGCGCGCAGATGGGCGTGCTCATCAAGGGACCGGAGGTCCTGGAGTCGACGCGCTCCGTGGACACCGTGGTGCTCGACAAGACCGGCACCGTGACGACGGGCGTCATGACGCTCACCGACGTCGTCACCGGGACGGGCACGGACCGCGCGGAGCTCCTGCGCCTCGCGGGCGCGCTGGAGGACGCCTCCGAGCACCCCGTCGCCCGGGCGATCGCCCGCGGTGCGGCGCAGGAGGTGGGCCCGCTCCCCGTGCCCACGGAGTTCACCAACGTCGAGGGCAAGGGCGTGCAGGGCGTCGTGGACGGGCGAGCCGTGCTCGTCGGCCGCGAGTCGCTCCTCGCCGAGTGGGCGCAGCACCTCCCGCGCGAGCTCGCCGACGCCAAGGCGCGCGCCGAGGCGCAGGGCGGCACGGCCGTCGTCGTCGGCTGGGACGGGGAGGCCCGCGGCATCCTCGTGGTGGCCGACGCGGTCAAGCCCACGAGCGCCGAGGCGATCCGCCAGCTCCGCGCGCTCGGCCTCACGCCGGTGCTCCTCACCGGGGACAACGCGACCGTCGCGCGGCGGATCGCGGCCGAGGTCGGCATCGACGAGGTCATCGCGGAGGTCATGCCGAGCGACAAGGTCGACGTCGTCAGCCGCCTCCAGGGCGAGGGCAAGGTCGTCGCGATGGTCGGCGACGGCGTGAACGACGCCGCCGCCCTGGCCCAGGCGGACCTGGGCCTCGCGATGGGGACGGGCACGGACGTCGCGATCGAGGCCGCCGACATCACGCTCGTGCGCGGCGACCTCCGCTCCGCGGCCGACGCGATCCGCCTCGCGCGGCGGACGCTCGGGACGATCAAGGTGAACCTCTTCTGGGCCTTCGCCTACAACGTCGCCGCGATCCCCCTGGCGGCCCTCGGCCTGCTCAACCCGATGCTCGCCGGTGCCGCCATGGCGTTCTCGAGCGTCTTCGTGGTGGGCAACAGCCTGCGGCTGCGGTCGTTCTCCAGCCGCGCGACCGGCGCGCACCCCGGCACGCCCGCCCCGACCGCGCCGACGGCCCGGCTCGCCGGCGTCTGACCCCGACCGACGACACCCCAGGAGGACCCTGCATGTGCCAGCACCACGACGACACGCACCCCGGCCACGACGACCACCCGCACCACGGCGGGCACCACGGTGCGCACGACGCGGCGCACCACCACGCGCCCGCGACGGCCGCGGGGGTCGCGGCTGCCACGGGTGAGGCGGCGGACGACGACCTCGCCGAGTGCCCCGTGATGCGCGGGAGCATGGTCGCGAAGGCCCACGCCGAGGCGGCCGGGCTCGTGCGCGACCACGAGGGGGTGCGCTACTGGCTGTGCTGCTCGTCGCGCGGACCGCTGTTCGACGCCGACCCGGCCCGGTACGCCCGCACCGCCTGACCGCTCCGCCTTTGCCCGCCCGGCGGGCTGACCGCCGGACCGGCCCCTCGTGCCCGGTGCCGCACCCTCCCGGTGCGGTGCCGGGCACACGTCGTGCGACGGGCGCGTCGAGCGGTGGGCACGTCGAGCGGTGGGCGCGTCGTGCGACGGGCGCGTCGAGCGGTGGGCACGTCGTGCGACGGGCGCGTCGAGCGGCGGAGGCTCAGGCGCGCGACGCCGTCACGTCGCCGACGACGCGCACCTCCACGTCCACGCCGTCCACGGTCTCGGGGACCGCGACGTCGTCGGACGTCACGTTGACGCGCAGCAGCCAGTCGTCGCCCACGCCGGACGTCCCGGCGCCGCGCACCGGCGCACCGGTCAGGTCGGCGCGCGCGATGCCGACGCCGGTCACGCCGTCGAGGCCCGCGAGCTCGTCGCGCAGCGCGGCCTTCGCCTCCCGGGCTCGTTCGAGGGTCGCCACGGCAACCACCTCCCGCACCCATTGTGCGCCCGACGACGGCCGGAGGGCAGGGCCGAGCGTCCCGAGCAACGTCGCGGCGGTTCAGCCGGACGGCGTCGCGCCGGGTCAGGCGAGCAGCGTCGCCCCCAGCCGCTCGAGGACCGTCCCGATCGGGTTGCAGTACGTGAGCCCCGTGCCGTTCGCGCCGCCGGTCTCCGACCCCGCGAACAGCAGCCCCAGCGCCACGCCGTCCTCGCGGTAGACGAGCGACCCGGAGTCGCCGCCGCGCGAGAAGGGCCCGTCGCCCGTGGACTCGACCTCGATCTGGTCGTCGAACCGCAGCGCGCCGAGCCCGTCGCCGTACCCGACCACGACGTCGTCGAGCTCGATCGCCGTGACCCGGCCCGCGGTGACGCCCGTGGTCCGGCCGGACTTGCCCACGACCTCGCCGCCCAGCGCGACCGCCGTCGTCGTGATGCGCCCGACCGGGTACGCGGGGTCGACCTCCGGGTCGTCGAGCAGGGCCACCGCGGCGTCCACGGTCTGCGTGACCCCGGCCTCCAGCGGGACCAGCCCGGCGAGGGTGCCCACGCGGTCGTCGGGCGCGCGCCCGCCGTCGGCCGGGCCGGGCTGCACGACGACGTCCCCCACCCGCGCGGACGGCGAGCCGACGAGCACGTGCCAGTTGGACAGCGCGTAGACCGAGGCCTCGTCGGCGCCGTCGACCGCCGGCGGCGCGATGCGCACGAACGCCCCGAGCGTCCCCGCGGTGACGTCCACGTGCGCGACGGAGACCCCGGGCCGCAGCGGCCGGACGCGGCCCGTCTCGCCGGTCGCGTACGCGGTGACGACGGGCGGGCGCACGCCCGGGCCGTCGTCCCGGGCACGCCCGGCGCCCGGCGCGGCGGCGAGCGGACGGATGCGTCCCGTGCGCCGCACGTCCACCGTGTCGCCCGCCTCCGAGGCGACCTTGCGCGCGATGCTGCGCGCGGTGGGCACGCCGAGGCGGTACCGGACCGCGATCGCGTACCCACCGTCGTCGTGCGGGGCGAGCCCGATCGCGAGCGTGGGGGCGCGCACGGCCTCCGCGGCGTCGGGCACGTCCCGCGCCTCGATCACCGCGCCGGACCGCTCGGCGAGCTCGCGCGCGTAGTCCGCGAGCTGCGACTTGATCTCCCGTGCCTTCTGCTGGTCCATCGGTGCACCGTCCCCTCGCCCGACGGACGGCTCCCGCCGCCCGCGTCCTGCCGAGAGAGTCTGGCGGCAGCCGCCCACACGCGCACCGCGGCACGCCGCACCCGTCAGGCGCGGAGCAGCTGCTCCACCCGGACGGACCGGCGGCGCGCGACGACGAGCGTCGTCACCGCGACGGACACGAGACCCCACAGGACCAGCGCGACGGCGTCGCCGGCTCCCCCGGCCGCACCGGGGTCGACGATCGACGTGAGCAGCCGCAGCGCCGAGCCCACGGGCAGCGCGTCGCGCAGGCTGGTGAGGGCGGCCGGGACGGTCGCGACGATGCCGGTCGCGACGAGCAGCACCGCGACGAGCAGACCGATCGCGCGCCCGACGTTCCCGAGGAGCGCCGCGAGCGCCTGGTTGAGCGCGACGAACACGACCGACGCGAGCGCCCCGGTCGCGAGCAGGCCGACCCAGCCGCCCACGCTCGCCCCCTCGACCGCGGCGAGGACGCCGCCGACCACGAGCCCGGTCGCCGCGGCGATCCCCGCCGGGAGCGCGAGCGCGGCCAGCGCGAGCCGGCCGGGGCCGCGCGTCGACCCGAGGAGCCGCGCCGGGACCGGCGGGAACGCGACGAAGATCGCGAGCGCGCCCAGCCACAGCGTTAGCACCGCGAACAGCGGGCCGGTCGAGCCGGTCCCGAGGTCGTCGACGCCGGGCGCGGCCACGGGGTCCGCGACGACGGTCGCGAGGTTCTCGCGCTCCGCGTCGGTGTACGAGGGGATCTGCCCGGTCGCCTCGCCCAGGCCGTCGGCGAGGTCCGACGTGCCGCCCGCGAGCTGCCCGACGCCGCCCGCGAGGTCGCCCGCGCCCGTCGCCAGCTCCTGGGTGCCGGTCGCGAGCTGGTCCGCGCCGGTCCCGAGCGCGCCGACGCCGTCGGCGAGCTGGTCCGCGCCGGTGCCGAGCGTCCCGACCCCGGCGGCGAGGCCGTCGGCCCCGGTGGACAGCCGGCCCGCACCACCGGAGAGCTGCGCGGCGCCGCCCGCGACCTGGTCCGCTCCGGGCGCGAGCTGCCCGAGCCCGGCGGAGAGCGCCGCCGCGCCCTGGGCCACGCCGGCGGCACCGGTCGACGCCTGCGCCGCGCCCGTGGCGAGGTCGTCGGCTCCCGCGGCGAGCTGGTCGACGCCCGCCGCGAGCGCGTACAGGCCGGTCGGGGCGCCACCCTGGCCCGACGGCGAGCCCGCCAGGGCCGCGTTCCCCGCGGCGACGCCCGTCGCGCCCGCGGCGAGCGGGCGCAGCGCGGCGAGCTGCTGGTCGAGCGCCTGGCACGTCGGGCTCGTCGGGTCCTGCGCGCACCCGGCGGCGACCTTCTGCTGCTCGAGACCGGCGACGACCTGGGCGAGGCCGTCGGCCACGTCGCGCGAGCCCGTCGCGAGCGCGGTCGCGGTCTCCGGGAGCGACCGGCCGGTCGACGTGCCGTCGGGCAGCCGCACGTCCGCGATCGAGGCGTCGAGCGCGCCGAGCCCGCTCGCGAGGTCCGACGCCCCGGTGGACAGCGCACCCACGCCGCCCGCGAGGCTCTGCGCCCCGGAGGCCAGCTGCCCCGCGCCCGCGGCGCTCTGGTCGACGCCGTCGGCCACCTGCCGCGACCCCGCGGCGAGGCCCTGGGCGCCGCTCGCGACGCCCTGCGCGCCCGACGCGAGCTGGTCCGCACCGCTGCCGAGCTCCCCGACCCCGGCGGCGAGGCCGTCCGCGCCCGTGCCGAGCTCCCCCACGCCGGACGCGAGCGCGCCCGCCCCGGTGGCGATCTCGCCCGCGCCCGACGCGAGCTGCGTCGCCCCGTCGCTCGCCTGGGCGGCGCCGTCGGCGAGCTGGTCCGCGCCGTCGGCGGCCTCGCCGAGCTGGTCGTGGAGCGTCGTGAAGCCGGTGAGGACGCCGTCCACGTAGTTCTCGGTGAGCGTCGTGCCGAGCACCGACGTCGCGGTCGTGGTGACGATGCGCGCGAGCGCCTCGTCGACGACCCGCCCGCCGGGCGTCGTCTCGACGGACAGCGTGGCCTGCGTCGCGTCCGACGGGTCGCCGCCGAACGACGTGGCCGCCGCGGAGAAGTTCTCCGGGATCGTCACGACGGCCGCGTACGTGCCGTCGGCGAGCCCGGCCGCGGCGTCGTCCGCGTCGGTGATGACCCAGTCGTAGTTCGTCGTCCCCGGGTCGGGCTGCACGGCGACCGCGCCGGTGTCGGTCGAGGCGGCACCGCCGCTCACGAGCCCGGCGGTGAGCTGTCGGCCGAGCGGGACGGTCTGGCCGTCCACCTCGACGGGCTCGTCGAGGTTCACGACCGCGGCCTTGACCGTGTCGAGGCGTTCCTGCGGGTTCCACAGCGCCCACAGGAGCAGGCCGAGGACGGCGAGGGGCAGCGCGACGGCGGCGGCCACGGTCCACGCGCGCCGGGCGTCGACGCGACGGGGGCGCGCCCCGCCGGTCGGTGCCGCCAGGGCCGTCGGGTCGGCGGTCGGGTGGGCGGTCGGGTCGGTCGGGACCGGCTCGGGCGGGAAGACGCTCATGCGGGCACCTCCTCGGTGCGCGGGCCGACGACGGGCGCGGCGGGGACGGTGCGGTCGGGCTGGTGCGGGTCGTGCAGGTCGAGCACGGGCGTCCCGGGCGGGGCGAGGTCCGTCGGTGCGGGCCCGACGGCGCCCAGCACCACCGCCGTGCCGCGACCCGCCGCGTCGGCGAGCACCTCGGCCAGCGCGGCCCGCTCGGCGGGTGACGTGACGGCGTCGGTCCCGACGACGGCCAGGAGCCGGGGCCGCTCGCGCAGGGCCTCGGCGACGCTCGCCGCGGCCGGCACACGGTGCGCGGCGGGCGCCGGGGCGTCGCCCGGGAGCGCGGCGACGTCCGCCGCGAGGTCCACGAGCGCCACCCGGCGCCGCACGGTCAGCGCACGCTCCGGCAGCACCAGACCCGTGACCTTGAGCGCCCCGCTCGTCGGGCGCAGGCGCCCCGCGAGCGCCAGGACGACCCCGGACACCGCCGCGGGCGACTCCCCGTGCACGACGAGCGACCCGCCGTCGGGCACCCGGACCGTGACCGGCTCGGCCAGCGGGCCGCGCGCGCCCGCGACGACGAGGTCGTGCGCGACGACCGCGTCCGTGCTGCCCGGCTCCGGCCAGTCCGCGAGCGCGAGCTCCTTCGACAGGCCCTCACCCTCGACGTCGAACGACGGCAGCACGCGGTCGAGCCAGCGCGGCATCCACCACGCCTTGTCGCCCAGCAGGGCGAGCACGGCCGGGACGAGGGTCATGCGCACGACGAACGCGTCGACGAGCACGCCGACCGCGAGACCGAGCGCGATGGGTTTGAGGCTCATGTCGCCCTCGGGCACGAACGCCACGAACACGGCGAACATGATGACCGCGGCCGCGGTGACGACCTTCGCGGACGCCTGGAACCCCGTGAAGATCGACCGCCGCGCCTGGCCCGAGTGGACGTAGTCCTCACGGATGCGCGCCACGAGGAACACCTCGTAGTCCATCGCGAGGCCGAACAGCACGCCCATGAGGACGATCGGCATGAACGAGATGACCGGCCCGAGCCGTGTCACGTGCAGCGCGTCCGCGAGGAACCCGTGCTCGAACACGAGGGTCACGACGCCGAAGGCCGCGCCGACCGAGAACAGGTAGCCGAGCGTCGCCTTGATCGGCACCGCGACGGACCGGAACACCATGGTCAGCAGCACGAGCGACAGGCCGACGACGACGAACGCGAACGGCAGCAGCGCCGCCCCGAGCTTCGCCGAGACGTCGATCCCCACCGCCGTGAAGCCCGTGACCGCGAGGTCGACGCCGTACTCGTCGAGGAAGTGGTCGTGCTGCGCGCGGATCTCCGTGACGAGGTCCTTCGTCTCCTCCGAGTCCGGCGCACCGGTCGGGACGACCTGCACGATGCCCGTGTCCGCGGTGAGGTTCGGCGTCGCGAGCGGCACGTCCGCCACGCCCGGGAGGTCGGCGATCTCGTCGCCCAGGTCGTTCATGAGCCCCACGGGGTCCGTCGACGTGACGATCGTGCCCGTGACGATGAGCGGTCCGTTGAAGCCCGGGCCGAAGTGCTCCGACACGAGGTCGTACGTGACGCGCGCCTGGTTGTCCTCGGGCAGCGTCCCCGCGTCGGGAAGCGCGAGCTGCAGGTCCCGCGCCGGCAGCGTGAGCAGCACGATCGCGGCGACGACGAGCCCGATGGTCAGCAGCGGGATCCGCGTGACGGCGCGCACCCACCCCGCGAAGAACCGGTTGCGGTGCTCTGTGGTCGTCGTCGAGCTCACGGCGTCCGTGGTCGGGTCCGCGGCGGCTGCGCCCGAGGTGCTCGGGCTACCATCCGCGTCGCTCGTTCCTCGCGATGCTCCCGCCAGGCCCGCCACGCCCTTCGCATCCTCGGGCGCAGCCGCCGCTCGTCCGGTCCGTCGCCCGGGCGCCCCGGTCGCCCCGGTCGACCTTCCGCCGTCCGCTCCCGCGGCCGCACGGCGTCGCCCACGCCCACGACGGCGCGGTGCCTTCGGGCGGAGGCGCTCTCCCGCGAAGCCCAGCATGGCGGGCAGCAGCGTGATCGAGACGAGGACGGCGAGGCCGACGCCCACGGCGGCGGCGACGCCCATGACGGTGAGGAACGGGATGCCGGCGACGCCGAGGCCGACGAGCGCGATCATGACGGTGAGGCCCGCGAAGATGACGGCCGAGCCGGCGGTCGCGACGGCGCGCGCCGTCGCCTCCTCGACGCTGAGGCCGGTCGCGAGCTCGTCGCGCTGCCGGGACACGATGAACAGCGCGTAGTCGATGCCGACGGCGAGGCCGAGCATGACGGCGAGCATCGGGGTCGTGGAGTTGATCTGGGCGACGGCGGTCGCGGCGAACAGCAGCCCCATGCTGACGCCGACCCCGACGACGGCGTTGAGTAGCGGCAGCCCGGCCGCGACGAACGAGCCGAACGTGAGCACGAGCACGACGAGCGCGACGAGGAGGCCGAGCGCCTCGGTGACGGTGAGCGTCGGGAACTCGGTGCTGAAGAGCTGCCCGCCGAGCGCGGCCTGCGCGCCGTCGGGCAGGGCCGCGGCGAGGTCGTCGACGACGTCGCCGAGCGCGTCCTTCGTGGCGTCGGTGACCTCGCTCTGGCCCTCGTCGAGCTGGACGGTCATGAGGGTCGCGACGTCGTCGTCGCTGACCGACGCGGGCATGGTGTCGTCGTAGGGGGAGGTGACGGCGGCGACGCCGTCGACGTCGCCGAGCGCGGTGACGGCGTCCTCCACGGGGCCGCGGACGGCGTCGTCCTCGACGGTCGAGCCGTCGGGAGCGACGACCACGACCTG
The DNA here is from genome assembly GCF_058792115.1 of Cellulosimicrobium sp. EB106-03-01-XG111. Lineage (NCBI taxonomy): Bacteria > Bacillati > Actinomycetota > Actinomycetes > Micrococcales > Promicromonosporaceae > Cellulosimicrobium > Cellulosimicrobium sp. EB106-03-01-XG111. Next base: position 47,369 of record NZ_JBYTEQ010000027.1, on the reverse strand, counting down.
CGCCGACGCGCCGCTGACCTGCGGGAACGTCGCGGCGAGACGGTCGAGCGCGGCCTGCGACTCGGTGCCGGGGATGGTCACCTCGTCGTCGAGGCCCTGGCCGACGAGCCCGGCGAGGCCTCCGGCCAGCACGAGGACGCCGATCCAGGCCACGAGGACCAGCCGGCGCGCCCCGACCGCCCAACGGCCGAGCGAGTACAGCGCTGAGGACACGAGCGGCCTCCCGGGGAGAGTGCAGACGGATTCGAGGATACGCCGCTGTATCCGATGCGTGAACGTATCGGATACACTCGTGCATCGCAAGGCCGCCCGGTTCGGGCGGCACCGTCCGACAGTGGGAGCATGTCCGGCGTGACGACGGACCTCGACCCGACCCGAGTCGACCGCGCGGAGAGCGACGCACCGCTCTCGCGGCGCCGCGAGCGCACGCGCGAGCGCCTGCTCGACGCCGCCTACGGCCTGTTCGCCGAGCACGGCATCAACGGCACCTCGATCGAGGCGGTGTGCGAGGCCGCGGGCTTCACCCGCGGCGCCTTCTACTCGAACTTCGAGTCGAAGGAGTCCCTCTTCCTCGCCCTCACGGAGCGCGAGATCCGGACGCGCATGCGGAGCCTCGAGGCCGCCGTCGAGCACCTGCCCGACGACCCGGTCCGGGACGGCGTCATCGCGCCGGACACCATCGCGGCGATCGTCGCGGCCGTCATGGCCGACCCGCGCGACGAGCGCCGCTGGTGCCTCATGAGCGCGGAGCTCGAGCTGCTCGCCCTGCGCGACCCGCAGGTCGCGGCGCGGTTCGCCGACCAGGAGGAGTCGTTCCGCACCGAGCTCGCGGACATCCTCACGCGCGTCCTCACGGAGGTCGGCATGCGGTTCGCGATCGACCCGGCCGCGGCGACGCGCGTGCTGATCAGCGCGTACACGTGCGCGGCGCGCGACGCGTTCCTCAGCCCCGCGGGCGACGACGCCGTGCAGCGCGCGCAGACCGCCGACTGGCTCCCGGCGCTCGTGGGCCGGCTCGTCGAGCCGGTGCCCGCTCCGGCCTGAGGCCCCCCTTCGCGCTGTGGGTGGCGCGCGTCACACTGGGGTCATGACACTCACCTTCAGCGGCGCCGTGGTCGACTGCGCCGACCCCGCCGTCGTGGCGGACTTCTGGCAGGCCGCGCTCGGGTGGACGGGGCGCGAGACCGGGCCGCACGGCGAGGCCGTGCTCTTCCCGCGCGAAGGCGAGACGATCCTCGGACCGCCGAGCCTCGTCTTCCAGCGCGTCCCCGAGGGCAAGACGGTGAAGAACCGCCTGCACCTCGACTTCTCGTCGTCGACCCAGGCCGCCGACGTCGCGCGGCTCGAAGGGCTCGGCGCGCGCCGCGTCGACGTCGGGCAGGGCGAGCACGAGACGTTCGTCGTCCTGGCGGACGTCGAGGGCAACGAGTTCTGCGTCCTGCGCGGCGACTGACCTCTCCGCGTCAGGCGGGGTCGGGGCGGTACACCGCGGCAGAGCCCGGGGGCGGCTCCCCCACGTCCGCGACGGGGCGCGGGTCGTACGCCTCCGCCGTGAGGTCTGCCCGCTCGACGCGCGAGAGCCGGAACCACCGGACCGCCTCGCGCGTGCGGCACCACGCGACGAGGTACCAGCGGCCGTCGGTGTGCGCGAGGAGCACGGGCTCCACCCGACGCGTCGACGTCGCGCCACGGCCGTCCCGGTACCGGATCGCCAGCACGCGCGAGCCCGCGATCGACTGCTCGACCGCGCGCAGCACGCCGAGGTGCGTCCGCGCCCGCCCGACGACGTCGCCCCGGCCCGGCGCGGCCGTGCCGTCGTGCGGTTCTCCTGAGGGTGCGCCGTCGGGCGGGCTGGCGGGCGGGGCGCCGTCGGGCGGGCTCGCAGGCGGGACGGCGTCGGTCAGGTCCGGGTCCGGCGCGGCGTGGCGGACCCACACGCGCGCGGCGAGCGCCTCGGCCCGCGCGCGGTCGCCCGCGCCGAGCGCGTCCCACACCTTGCCGCGGGCGGCGAGGGCGTCCACCGCGAACGGGCTGCCGGGCGGGAGCGTCGCGAGCGCGACGGCCACGGCGACGGCCTGGCCGGGCGTGAAGTTCACGGGCGGGAGCGACGCGCTCGGGTCCAGCACGTACCCGCCCCCGGGTCCCGCCTGCGCCCAGATCGTGAGCCCGGCCTGCTGGAGCGCGGCGACGTCGCGCTTGATCGTCCGCTCGCTCACCTCGAGCGCCGCGGCGAGGCGCGGGCCCGTCGTGCCGGTCCGGCCCGCGCGGCGCAGCTCTTCCGCGAGCGCGTAGAGGCGCTCCGTCCTGTTCACCCCAGAATGGTGACAGACAGGTGTCACCGACACCCTGCGAGGGTGGCTGCATGAGCACCCACGGAACGTCCGCGCAGCCCGTCCACGTCGTCCTCGTCCCCGGTTTCTGGCTGGGCGCATGGGCCTGGGACGACGTCGTCCCCCACCTCGAGGCCGCCGGCCTCGTCCCCCACCCGGTGACCCTGCCGGGCCTGGAGCCCGGCGCGACCGCCGCGGACCGCGCGCACGTCACGCGCGCGGACCACGTCGCCGCGGTCACCCGCCTCGTCGACGGGCTCGACGGCCGCGTCGTGCTCGTGGGGCACAGCGGCGGCGGGCCGGTCGTGCAGGAGGCCCTCGACCGGGACCCCACGCGCATCGAGCGTGTCGTCTACGTCGACACCGGCCCGCTCGTCGACGGTGCGGCGCTGTCGCCGGACCTCCCGGCCGACGTCGCGGAGGTCCCGCTCCCGACGTGGGAGGAGCTCGCGGAGGGCGGGTCGAGCCTCGACGGGCTGGACGAGGCCGCGCTGGCGCGGTTCCGCGAGCGGGCGGTGCCCACCCCGGGGCCCGTCGCGCGGGGCGTCGTGCACGTGTCCGACCCCCGCCGCCTGGAGGTGCCGGCGACCGCCGTCTGCTCGTCCATCCCGTCCGCCGTCCTCGCCGAGATGGCGCACCCGGGGCCGCCCCTGCACACCGAGCTGGGCGAGGTCGGGGACGTCACGTACGTCGACCTCCCGACCGGTCACTGGCCGATGTTCTCGCGTCCCCGGGACCTCGCGGCCGTGATCGTCGACGCCGTCTCCTGACCCCCGGGTGAGACATCGTGCACGTTCCGGAAAAAAGTCTCCGAAGTCGCGTCACAGACGGAGACTTCTGCCGTCTCCTCGTGTGGACGGCCGACCGGCCGCCGCAGAACGACGGACGACGAGACGGACCATGCACGACACCCTGCCCTCCGCCCCCTCGCGCACCGAGGTGCGCACCGCCCTGCTCTGGGCGCTCGAGAACGACCGCGACGCGCTCCTCGAGCACCGCGAGACGACCCAGCACTGCTTGTGGACGGCCGCGCGCGGCGCCGCCGACCGGCGCCTCGTGCGGCGCTGGCGCGCGGCGGCCGCAGGGCTCCCGTCGACCGTCGCCTGACGGCGGTCGCCTGACGGCGGCCGTCGGACGGCGGCCGTCGGACGGCGGTCGACGGACGAGCCCTGCGGGCCGCCGCCCGCGGGTGGCGGCCCGGTCAGCCGAGCGTCGTCGGCAGCGCGGCGTCGCCCTCGCCCGGGGCGGCCCCCAGCACGTGCTCCGCGAGGAAGGCCAGGACCACCTGGTACCAGACCTTCGCGTGCTGGGGCTGGAGGATCCAGTGGTTCTCGTCCGGGTAGAAGAGGAAGCGGTGCACCGTGTCCCCGTCCGGGCCCGCGGGCAGCCCGGACGACGCGAGCAGCTCGTACCAGAGCCGCAGACCCTCGCCGATCGGCACGCGGTAGTCCTTGTCGCCGTGGATGACGAGCATCGGCGTCACGATGTCCTGGACGAACCGGTGCGGGCTGTTCTCCAGCGCCATCTCGTCCGTCATCTCGCGCGCCCAGTAGTACGCGTGGTCCGTCGTCGGGCCGAACTGGTCGAGAGCCCACAGGCTCGCGTGCGTGACGATCGCGCGGAAGCGGTCCGTGTGCCCCGCGACCCAGTTCGCCATGTACCCGCCGAAGGACCCGCCCATCGCGGCCGTCCGGGTCGCGTCGACCTCCGGGCGCGCCTCCACGGCATCCGTGATCGCGAGCAGGTCCGTGTACGGGGCCTTGCCCCACGCGCCCCAGCCGCGCTGCACGAAGTCCTGCCCGTACCCGGTCGACAGCGCCGGGTCCGGCAGCAGCACCGCGTAGCCCCGCGCGACCATCAGCCACGGGTTCCAGCGCCAGCTCCACGCGTTCCACGACCCGAGCGGGCCGCCGTGGATCCACAGCAGGAGCGGTGCCGGGTCCTCCGCGGACGCACCGTGCGGCAGCGCGAGCCAGCCTCGCACGCGCACGTCGTCCGCCGCCGCCGTCTCGACGTCGACGAGCGTGCCCGGCAGGTCGGGCGTCGCGACCGGGCCGCGCAGCGGCGTCGCGGGCACCGGCGCACGGCCGCCCGCCGTGCCGGAGTCGAGGAACGCCCCGAGGTCGACGCGCACCGGGTGCGCCGGCTCCAGGTAGCTCGTCCGCAGCGCGTAGAGCGTCCTGCCGTCGGGCGCGACCTGCACGTCCGTGAACGTCGCGTCGTCGCTCGTCACGCGCTCGGCCGTGCCGTGCTCGGCGACGCCGTTGCCCGCGGGGTCGAAGGGGACGAGGAACACCGGGCCGCGGCCGTCGTCGTCCGCGGTGACGAGCAGGCCCGAGCCGTCGGGCAGCCAGCGCAGCGACGTCGGCCAGCGGTCCCAGTGCGGTACGAGCGTGCGCGGCGTCGCGTGGTTCTCGGCGCGCGTCGTCGCCGAGTCGTCGTGGCCCTCCGTGGTCCCGGCGGGCCCGTCCGGCGCGTGCAGCGGCACGACGGCGAGGCTCTCCTCCGGCGCCTGGTGCGGCGTCGAGATCGTCTCGCGCACGAACGCGACCCACGCGCCGTCGGGCGAGATGCGGGGCGAGTGCGCCTCCGCGCGCGGCTCGTCGACGAGCGTGCGGCGCGCGCCCGTCGCCGTGTCGATCGCGACGAGCGTGCTGCGCACCTGCGGGCCGGGGCCCGCGACCTGCCACGTCGTGACGAGCGTCGTGCCGTCGGCGGACAGGTCCGCCGAGTGCTCGTGCAGCGCGCGCCCCGGCGTCCCGTCGTGCCCGACGCCGCGGCTCACGTCACGCAGGTCGAGCAGCCGCGCGTCGTGCTCGTCGGCGGCGTGCTCCCCGGCGGTGTCCTGCGCGCCTGCGGCGAGCGGCGCTGCGGCGAGCGGCGCGGTGCTGCCCGAGGTCGCCGGCGCGTCGGTCGGGGCCGCCGGGGTGCTCGGGGCCGGGAGGGGCTGTGCCGGCGCGTCGACGAGCGTCGTGAGGTCGCCGACGAACCGGTGCGCCTCGTCGGGTCCGCGGTCGTGGTCCCACTGCCGCACCGGGTAGGCGCTGTGCAGGATCGCCGCGACCTTCGCGTCCTTGCGCGCCGACCGGAGCTCGGCGTCGTGCGCGAGATCGCGCGCGCTCGGCAGCACCGACGCCGCGACCGACACGACCGGCGCGTGCGTCGCCGCGAGCGGCCCGCTCACGCCCGCGGGCGCCGTGGCGACCACGCGCGCCTCCCCGCCCGACGCCGGCAGCAGCCACAGCGCCGACGTCGGGTCGTCGTCGGACCCGCCGTCCGGGTCGGGCCGCGCCGACGTGAACAGCACGTCGCCCGCGCCGCTGAACGTCGCGCTCGACTCGCCCTTCGTGCTGCGCGTGAGCCGACGCGCGGGCGCCTGGCCCGCCGGGTCGACCTCCCACAGCGCCGCGCGGTACCCGGTGCGCTGCGGGTCGAGCGTCTGGACGGTCGTGACGAGGCGCGTCCCGTCGGGCGAGAGCGCGAGGCCCCCGACGCGCGGGATCGCGAGATATCGGTCGAGCTCGTGGAACGGGTTCGTGGTCGGGTCAGGGATACCGGGCGCGCCAGCGAGATTGCTCACCCACACGTCCTATCACGCCCCTCCCCGGAAAACGCCCCCGCCGAACACGGGGTCAGGGACCGGAATCCGCCGATTCGGGTCGCCCACCCCGTGTTCGACGGTCGCTTTTCCCGTGTTCGACGCGGCGATCGAGGAAAGCCCGTATCGCGGGGCCGACGCCGCCCGGCACGTCGCGACCCGTGAACCGGAGGAGCTCGATGGTGCCCGAGACGGCCAGGCGGTTCTGGCGCGTGCGGTCGGCGTACACCGCCTCGGGGTCGGAGTGCACGTCCGCTCCGTCCATCTCGGCCACCAGCCACCGCCCGCCACCGAGGCGCCAACCCATGTCTCCCCGCGCGACGACGCGACCGTCCGCGTCGAGCACCGGCAGCTGGATGACGTCGGGCGGCACGCCCGCGTCCACGCAGTCGAGCCGCCCGAAGGACTCCAGCGGCGACTCCGCGCGGCCGTCCGCCATCCCCCAGAGCGCGTGCGTGGCGGCGACACCACGGCGCCCCCGTGCCAGGTCGTGCGCCCTCGCGAGCCCGTCGGGGTCGGTCGACCGCCGGTGCAGCGCGGAGTCCAGGACGGCGAGCGCGCGGGCGCGGGGCAGCTCGGGCACCGCCTGGGCGAGGGCGCGTTCGACGGTCGCGACCGCCCGCCCACCGATCTGGACGGTGGTCATCCCGTCGTCGAACTGCCGCAGGCGGATGCCGTCGCGGGTGGTGCGGTCGCTCGCACGGGGCAGGGCGACCTCCGGGGCGACCCCGGCGGGGACGCCCTGGACGCCGTGCAGCACGAGCGCCGTCGTCCCGACGCCGATGGCCTCCGGTCCGAACGCGAGCAGGCCCGCCCACGCCGATCTCCGCCGTCGGTCGTCCCAGTCCCGGCGCCGGCCGGCCTGCGGCCGGAGGTCGTAGACACCCCGCGTGACGCGCGCCCAGGTACCCGAGTCGACGCGACGACGAGCGACGCGCGAGGAGACACCTGCGGCGAGCAGCTGGTCGATCGACACGAGCCCGGCCTGCGCGGCGACGAGCCGGTCCAGCTCCGGTGAGAACCCCATGAGCGGCATGGCAGCACGACGCCCGGTCCACTGCGGCACGCAGACTCCGCCCCTGTGAACACCCCGCCCAAACCCGACCCTGTGCACAACCAGCCCTGACCACCATCACCACCCGCGAGCACGCGATCAGCGACCGAAATCCCGGATTCTCGGTCTCCAACCCCGTGTTCGGCGGAGACGGGGGGCGGGTGGGGGGCGGGGGCGGGAGGGGGTGGGGGTACGTCGGTCAGTCGTCTCGCTTCGACATCTGGGCGAGCATGTCGTTGTACTCCTGGAGCTCGGCGTCGCCGTCGCGGTCGGCCTGGCGGTCGCGGCGCTTGGCCTCGCGCTCGTCGGAGCGCGTCCACATGACGGCGACGACGATGGCGAGGATGAGCGTCGGCAGCTCGCCGATGCCCCACGCGACGGCACCACCGCGCTGCTGGTCGGCGATGGCGCTCGGGCCCCACTCACGGCCGAGGAGGCCGAACCACTCCGGGACGAGCAGCTCCTCGCCCGACGTGAGCGCGACGCCGAAGAACGCGTGGAACGCCATGGTCGCGAACAGCAGGAGCAGACGCTGCGGGTACGGCGGGCGGTGCGGACCGGGGTCGATCCCGACGAGCGCGTTCGCGAACAGGTACCCCGCGAGCGTGAAGTGCACCAGCATGACGAGGTGACCGACGTAGGTCGTGAGCGCGTACTCGAACGCGGGCGTGTAGTAGAAGACGATCATCGAGCCGGCGAAGTTCACCGCCGCGACGATCGGGTTCGCGAAGAACTGGCCCACGCGCGACGTGACGAGGGCGAGCACCCACTCGCGCGGTCCCCGCGACCCGTCCTTGCGCGGCGGCACCGCCCGCACCAGGAGCGTCACGGGGGCGGCGAGCACGAGGAAGATCGGCACGACCATCGCGAGGATCATGTGCTGGACCATGTGCGCGCTGAACAGCACGTGGCCGTACATCGCCGGGCCGCCGGACGTGACCCAGAACAGGACGAGGATCCCCAGGCACCAGGAGACGGTGCGTCCCACCGACCACGAGTCGCCGCGCCGCGCGAGACGGCGCGCCCACCGCAGGTACACGACGATCGCCGCGACGCACGCGAACGCGGGCAGCAGGTCCCAGCGCCACTCGGTGAACCAGCGCGCGAGCGTCGGCTCGGGCGGGAGCGCGTGCCCCGTCACCTGGTACGCGGCGGAGGTGTCGAGCGGCTCCTCCTGCGGCACCGGCGGGGCCGTGGACCCGAGCGCGACCGCGACGCCGGACACGGCGCCCATGATCGCGAGCTCGACCGCGACGAGCCGCCAGAACAGCCAGCGCGTGCCCTCCGCGGCCGCGCCCCGTGCGCTCGTGGACGACGACGTCCCGCCCGTCCCGGCGCCGCTCGCCGAGGCACGGTCCCCGGCCGGGCGAGCGGCCGCCGTCGGGCCCGCGAGGCGGCGGACGACGAGCTCGCGGTGCGCGAAGCCGACCGCGCCGAGGACGAGCAGGAGCGCGAGCTTGGTGAGCAGGAGGATGCCGTAGTCGGTGGTCAGCCCGGCGAGGGAGTCGACCCGGATGCTCGCGTTCGCGACGCCCGAGACGGCGACGGCGACGTAGCACCACAGCGCGATCGCGGAGTACCGCGCGACGGACGACGCGAAGTCCGCGCGACCCAGCCCGCCGCGCACGCGCACGACGGCGAGCGTCCCGAGCCCGCCGACCCACAGCGCGGCGCCCGCCAGGTGGAGGAACATCGAGGAGACGGCGAGCTCGTGGCTCACCGCGCCGGCCGCGTGGCCGGTGTTGGCCTGCATCCCGAGGGCGACCAGCGCGAGGGCCGCGGTCCACATCGCCCCGGTCGCGCTGCGCACGGCGAGCGCGACGGCGGACGTCAGGGCGGCGACGACGACGATCGCGAGGTAGTTCCGGCCGAGGCTGACCTGCGAGACGAAGAGGCCGAGCTGGTCGCCGAACGTCGGGTTCGTGATCGGCGTGCTCGAGATGGAGGAGTACCGCAGCACGACCTGCAGGACGGTGAGCACCGCCCACGTGGCCGACGCCGCCCCCGCCACGCCGAGCGCCTTGCGTACGGGCGTCCCGGCAGGCAGCACGCACGCCGCGAGGACGAGCGAGCCGAGCGCGAGCGCGACGGCGAGCTCGGTGAGCACCGTGACGACGGGGGTGCCGAGGCGCGCGAGCGCGCCCGGGTCCGGGAAGCCGGCGGGGACGGTGAAGGCGGCCGAGAACGCGCCGGCGGCGAGCACGGCGACGACCGCGACGACGACGGCGAACGGCCCGGCGACGACGAGCCACCACGGGTTCGCGGGTCGGGCGTCCGAGGGCGCGCGGCGCAGGGCAGTGGTGGTCACCCCACCAGGGTATCGACCGCGCGAGCCCCTCCGGTCACGGCTCAGGGCCGGGACAGGCGGGCCATCCCGTAGACCTTCGTGGCGCGCACGCGCAGCACCTGGCGGCGGTCCGCGACCATGGCGCGCCGGAACTCCTCCCAGTCCGGGTGCTCGCCCCCGGTCGCCGCGCGATAGGTCTCGACCAGCTCGTCGGCGGCGGCGTCGTGGGGGTCGAGCGCGACGGCGCTCAGCCCGGCGTCGCCCTCGACGACGGCGTAGCCCGCGAAGTCCTCGGCGCTCACGTGGAGCGAGACGCGCGGGTCGCGCGCGGCGTTGCGGGTCTTCGCGCGGTCGGCGGTGACGGAGACGCGCGCGACGCCCGCCTCCGGGTCCCACGCGTAGAGCACGTTGGAGAGCTGGGGTCGGCCGTCCTTCTTCACGGTCGCGAGGACGCCCTGGTGGCGCGCGGCGACGAGGTCGAGGAGCGCGGGCTCGCCGAGCGCGGCGCGGGGCGCGCGGTCGGGGACGTCGCGGTCGGTGTCACGGGAGGCGTCGAGGGCGTCGGTGCTCATGCCGGGCCAACCGTCGTGGCCCTCCGGGGCATTCCCGGCGCACCGCGGGTGGGGACCTCTCCCCACCCGAACCTGTGGACGACGCCCGGTCCGGCGGGGTCCGCGCTGGCATACTGGGCCGGGTTCGCCGGGGGCTCGCGAGGCTCCGTCCGCCCTCCGGCCGCGCACGGGACCACACCACCCGCACCACCCGGAGGACGACCGATGGCCGCAGGGCACGGCAGCATCTCGACGCAGGACCTCGACCGCGCCAGCCACCTGCTCAAGCGCGTCGGGCAGGTCTTCGACCAGCGCGTCGTCGGGCAGGAGGCCCTGCGCACCGCGCTCGTGAGCTCGCTGCTCGCGGGCGGGCACATCCTGCTCGAGTCGGTCCCGGGCCTCGCCAAGACGACCGCGGCGCAGACGCTCGCCGCGGCGGTCGACGGCTCGTTCCACCGCATCCAGTGCACGCCGGACCTCATGCCGAACGACATCGTCGGCACGCAGATCTTCAACTACGCGACCGGCCAGTTCACGACCCAGCTCGGCCCGGTGCACGCGAACGTCGTCCTGCTCGACGAGATCAACCGCTCGTCGGCCAAGACGCAGTCGGCGATGCTCGAGGCGATGCAGGAGAAGCAGACGTCGATCGGCGGCGAGAACTACGCGCTCCCGGACCCGTTCATGGTGCTCGCGACGCAGAACCCCATCGAGGAGGAGGGCACGTACGTGCTCCCCGAGGCGCAGATGGACCGCTTCCTCATGAAGGAGGTGCTCACGTACCCGACGCCGCCGCAGGAGCTCGAGATCCTCCAGCGCATCGCGACCGGTCAGATGACGCGCCCCCTCACGGCGCAGCCGATCTCGCTCGACGACGTGCGCTTCCTGCGCGGCCTCGTCGACGACGTGTACGTGGACGACTCGATCAAGCGCTACGTCGTCGACCTCATCAACACGACGCGGTTCTCGGGCCCGCGCCCGGTGCCGGGCCTGGACCGCCACGTGCGCGTGGGCGCGTCGCCGCGCGGCGGCATCGCGCTCATGCGCGTGGGCCAGGCGCTCGCGATCCTCGCGGGCCGGGCGTACGTCATCCCGGACGACATCAAGGCGGTGCGGTACTCGGTGCTGCGCCACCGCCTCGTGCGCACGTTCGACGCGCTCGCCAACAACGTGCCGCCGGAGCAGCTCGTGGACGCGGTGTTCGACGCCGTCCCCACGCCCTGACCGGCCCGCCCACCGTCCCGAGAGAGCACCACGTGCCCGACGTCTCCCGTCTCGCCCAGGTCCGGGCCCGGCTCGACCTGCCGGTCGCGCGCCGGGCGTCCGGCCTGCTCGAGGGCCGGCACCGCTCGGTGTTCAAGGGGCACGGGCAGGACTTCGACGACCTGCACCTGTACGCGCCGGGCGAGGACGTCGGCGACATCGACTGGAAGTCGTCGGCCCGCGCCGGGCTGCCGATCATCCGTCGGTTCGTGCGCGAGTCGAACCTCAACCTCGTGCTCGTCGTGGACACGGGTCGCACGATGGGCGCGACGGCCCCGAGCGGGGAGACGAAGGCCGAGATCGCCAGCTTCTGCTGCGCGCTCGTCGCGTACCTCGCGCGCGACCGGGGCGACCGCGTCGCGCTCGTCGCGGGAGACGCCGAGCGCCTCGTGCAGCTCCCGCCGCGCGCGAGCACGCGCGACCTCGAGGTGCTGCTGCGCACCGTGGAGGGGCTGTGGCGCCCGGACGCCCCCGGGAGCGACCTGTCCCGGCCGCTCGACCGCGCGCAGACGGCGTTCCGGCGCCGCTCGCTCGTGGTCGTCGTGACCGACGAGGCCCGCCCCGCCGCCGAGCACGAGCAGCTCCTGCGCTCGCTGCGCGTGCGCCACGAGGTGATGGTCGTGCAGGTCGCGGACCTCTCGCCGGTGGGCGCCGGGGTCGGGGAGGTGGCCGACGTCGACGGCACGCTGCGCCTGCCGCCGTTCCTGCGGGGCCGGGCCGCGCTCGCGGCGCCTGCCGCCGAGGCGCTGGCCGCGCGGCGTGCCGAGGTGGCCGACAGGCTGCGCGCCCTGCAGGTCGAGGGCGTGCTCGTCGAGGGGTCCGACGACGTGCTGCAGCGGTTCGTCGAGCTCCTGGGGAGGCAGAAGCGTGCCCGTCGATGAGCTCGTCGACCCCGTCGGCTACTCGGGGTGGTGGACGGTCCTGGGGATCGTCCTGGTCCTCGCGGCCGCCGCGGTCGTGTTCCTGGTGATCTGGCTGACGCGCGCGAGCGCGGAGGAGAAGAACGCCCCACGGCCCGCCCCGCTGCTCCCCACGGGGCCGCACGACCCGTACGCGTCGCTGCGCGCGGAGTACGAGCGGCGTCTCGACGCCGTCGCCGAGCGGTTCCGCGCGGGCGAGCTCGACGAGCGCACCCTGCACCTCGCCCTCTCGGCGGAGATGCGCGGCTTCGCGACCGGCCGGCTCGGCCAGGACGCGTCGTCGATGACGCTCTCGGAGATCCAGCAGCTCGCCGAGGCCGGGCGGCTCACGCAGCTCATCGCGCGGTACTACCGGCCGTCGTTCGCGGACCACGACAACGACCCGGCGGCCCGCTCGACGGACGGCGAGGACTCGATCGACCGCGCCCGGGCGGTGGTGCGCGGATGGTGAATCGCTCCGTCGCGGCGAGCACCGCCGTCGTCCCCGGGCCGCAGGGGCCGTCGATCCTGTGGCCGTGGCTGTGGGCCGTGCTCGTCGTCACGGTGCTCGCGGCGGCGGCGGTCGCGTGGTGGCTCGCGCGGCGCCGCCGGTCGCGCGACGCGGACGACGCCGTGCTCTGGGTCGCGAACTCCGACTACCTCGCACGCGTCCCGGCGTTCGCCGCGTGGGTGCGCCGCTACCGCGTGCTGCAGGGTCTCACCGCGGCGGGGCTGCTCGTGGCGGTCGTCGGCGCGGGAGCGGTCGCCGCCCGCCCGGTGGAGACGGACGTCGTCGTCGACCGCCTGGGCACGCGCGACATCGTGCTGTGCCTCGACGTGTCGGGCTCGATGATCGAGTACGACGGCGCGGTGCTCAAGGTCTTCCAGGAGCTCGTGGACAACTTCGAGGGCGAGCGGATCGCGCTGTCGATCTTCAACTCGTCGTCCCGCACCGTCTTCCCGCTGACGGACGACTACACGCTCGTCCAGGAGGAGCTCCAGGCCGGGATCGCCGCGCTCGACCAGGACCCGGCGACGTTCGACTACACCGGCGGCACCGACGACGCCGAGATCCTCGAGTACGCGCAGTTCACGGCGGGCACGACGGCGAACCTCTCCGGCGCGAGCCTCATCGGCGACGGGCTCGCGAGCTGCGCGCTCCAGTTCGACGCGGAGGACACCGAGCGCTCGCGCTCGATCATCCTCGCGACGGACAACTACGTCTCCGGCGAGCCGATCTACACGCTCCCGCAGGCGGCGGACCTCGTCGCGTCGCGCGACATCACGCTGCACGGCATCTTCGGCGGCTCCCAGCGCTACGAGGGCACGCCCGAGGAGACCGAGTACCGCGAGACCGTCGAGTCCGGTGGCGGCCTGTACTTCCTCGCGGACGACCCGGCCGCGGTGCAGGGCATGGTCGACGACGTCGTCGCGCAGCAGGCCGTCGAGCTCGACGCGTCCCCCGAGGTGGTCGTCACGGACCGTCCCGCGGGCTGGTTCCTCGTCGCGGTCCTCGGCGTCGCGCTGCTGCTCGTCGTCGCGTGGCGGGTGAAGGAGTGACGCACCGATGAACCTCGCCGGACTCACCTTCCAGCCGCTCGTGCCCCTGTGGGCGCTCGCGCTGCTCGTGCTGCCGCTGCTCGGCCTCGCCGGGTGGCAGGCGGTCGTGGCCGGGCGCCCGGGGCCCGACGGCGCCCCCCGCCCCGGCGCCCCGCGAGCGGCCTGGGTGCGACGGGCCGGAGCGGTCGCGCTGCTCGGGATCATCGGGATCGCGCCGTCGGTCGCGTCGACGGACCGCGACACGTCGGTCGCGAACGTCGACATGTTCTTCGTCGTCGACCGCACGGGGTCGATGGCGGCCGAGGACTACGGGCCCGAGGGCGGCCAGGAGCGCCTCGACGGCGTGCGGCACGACATCACGAGCCTCACCGAGGCGATCCCCGGGGCGCGGTACTCGATCATCTCGTTCGACTCGCAGGCGTCGCGGCAGCTCCCGCTGACGACGGACGCGCGCGCGATCACGTCCTGGGCCGACACGTTCCACCGCGAGATCACGCGGTACTCGCAGGGGTCCCTCACGGACCGGCCGCTCGACGAGCTGCGGTCGGCGCTCGAGGGCTCCGCGGAGCAGCACCCTGCCAACGTGCGGCTCGTCTTCTTCCTCACCGACGGCGAGCAGACGGCGGAGGGCGAGCCCCGGTCGTTCGCCGACCTCGCGCCGCTCGTCGACGGCGGCGCGGTGCTCGGCTACGGGACGGCCGAGGGAGGCCGCATGAAGGAGTACGACCCGGACGTGGACCCCGAGGACGCGGAGTACCTCGTCGACTGGTCGCAGCCGAGCGACGGCGGCGAGCCCGTCGAGGCGCTGTCCGTGCTGGACGAGGCGACGCTCACCGCGCTCGCCGACCAGCTCGGCGTGCCGTACGTGCACCGGCAGGAGCCGTCGGAGACGGCGTCGCTCGTCGCGGGCGTGGACCCGCAGCAGGTCGCGGCGGACGGCCGCCGCGACGTCACGGCGTACCGGCCGGTCGTGTGGCCGTTCGCCCTCGCGCTCGTGGCGCTGCTCGGCGTCGAGGCGTGGTTCTGGTCGCGCTCGGCGAGCCGCTCGCTCGTCCGCCCCACGGCACCCGACCGCGCGGAGGTGCGGCGATGACCTGGACCCCTCCCCCGGCACCCCCGCCCGGCGCCCGCGCGCCCCGGCCCATGGGCGCGGCCGCGCTGCGCGCGGCACGGCTGCGGCGGCGCCGGTGGTGGCTGCTCGGGACGCTGCCCGTCGTGCTCGTGCTCCTCGTGCTGGGGGTCACGCTCGCCCTGCGCGCCCCGGTCGCGTCGCTCGCGAAGGACCGCTACGACGCCGGCGACACCGAGGGCGCGGCGAGCGCGTACGGCTTCCAGCGGACGCTCAACCTCGTCGAGCCCTGGAAGGCGCACTACAACCACGGGACGGCGCTCGCGCGCACCGAGGACTCGTGGTCGCTGTACGACGCGATCCGGTCCCTCGACCGCGCCTACGACCTCGCGGAGAACGAGACTCCCGAGGAACGGTGCATGATCCAGACCAACCTGTCGCTGACGTACGAGATCCAGGGCGACGGCGACATGGCCTACGCCGACCGCAAGGCGGCGGAGCTCGCCCTCGTCGAGGAGGCGATCGCCGCGCGCGACGCCGGCCGCTCGTACGACGAGGACGTCCTCGACCCGTACGGGGACGGCACCGAGCCCGACCCGGACGAGCTCCGGCAGGACGTCCAGGACTGGTACGAGTACGCCGAGCAGGAGTACGCGACGGCCGAGCAGATCCGCGGCTGGCCCGACTGCGGCGAGTCCGAGCAGACCCCCGAGCAGGAGGAGCAGGACGCTGCCGCCCGGCAGCGTCTCCAGGACAAGCAGCAGCAGGCGCAGGACTCGCAGCCCGAGAACCAGGGCGGCGGCGACACGCAGGAGGGCGAGGGCGAGGGGTCCGAGGGCGACGAGCAGTCGGACGCCTCGGGCGGCGAGGGCTCCGAGGGCGAGGACCAGCAGAGCCAGGCCGAGCGCGAGGAGCAGCAGCGTCAGGAGCAGCTCGAGCAGCAGGGCTCCGAGGCGCGCGACGAGCAGGAGCGCCTGGAGCAGGAGTACCGCGACCTCTACGGGGACGAGCCGGGCACAGGCACCGACCCGGGTGACAGCAGCGGGGGCAGCACCAAGAACTGGTGATCCCCGGCTGCGTCGCGGCGGAGCCGCCGTCGGCCCCGTGACCGCTCCGGGGACGGCCCGCTCTCCACGCCGGCCGGTGGAGCAGGACGTGTCGCAGGGGTGCCCAGCCTGCGAGACGACGGCCACGACCCGAGGACGCGCCGGACGCTCGCCCGTACCCTCGGCGACCGTGACCACACCCGAGGACCTGCCCGTCCTGCGCGCGCTCCACTCGACGCCGTCGCGCCGCTATCTCTCGCCCGACCCGGTGCCCGACGACGTCCTCGACGCGATCCTCGACGCCGCGGTCCGCGGGCCCAGCGGGGGCAACCGTCAGCGGTGGGCGTGGGTCGTCGTGCGGGACCCCGCGACGAAGGCGCAGATCGCCGCCTGGTACCGCGAGGGGTGGCGAGCGGCGTACGGGGACCGCCGCGACGCCGTCCTCGGTGCCGCGACCACGCACGCCGGCGTGAGCGAGGCGGGCTTCCGCGCCGTCGAGCACCTGGCGCTGCACCTGGAGGAGGCTCCGGTGTGGGTCGTGCCCGTGCTGCGGGACGCGGCGCGCTCGACCGACCCCCGGCTCGGCGCCTCGATCTACGGCGCGGTGCAGAATCTCGTCCTCGCGGCCCGGGCCTACGGGATCGGGACGACGCTCACGACCTTCCACACCGTCCGGGAGGGCGACGTCGCCGCGCTGCTCGGCCTGCCCGACGACGCGCTGACGATGGGTCTGCTTCCCCTCGGGTACCCGACGCGCGGCCGCTGGTCCGAGCCGCGGCGGCGCCCGCTCGCGGAGGTCGTGCACCGGGACCGGTGGCAGGGCTGAGCGCACCGGGAAGAGGCGCGCGCCCCCGCGCGTTCGCCCGGGAGGAGACGCACGGCCGGACGGCCGCGACGACGGCACGGCACCCGGGCGACGGGGCGAGGAGGAGCAGCATGACCGCGACGAGCACGGGGCTCGGCACCACCGGCGTCGACGACCCGGCCCTGGACAACCCGTCGTGGAGCGCGCTCACCGGCGCGCACGCGCACCTCGCCGAGGGCGACGACCTGGCGCGACGCTACCCGGCCGACGTCTCGCCGATCACGGGCGTGCGCTCGTGGACCGACCCGGGCGTGTGGGACGCGGTCGCCGCGCTCGTCGGCCCCGGCGGGCACTTCTCGGCGCCGCCGGTCGGGGTCGAGCCGCCGCACGGCTGGACGGTCGAGGCCCGCGTCGAGGGCGTCCAGCTCGTCGAGACCGAGCGCCTCGTCACCCGTCCCGACCCGGAGGCGGTCGTGCTCGGTGCGGACGACGTCCCGGAGATGCTCGCGCTCGTCGAGCGCAGCCGACCGGGTCCTTTCGAGGCCCGGACCTACCTGCTCGGCCGGTACGTCGGGTTCCGCGACGGCGACGGCCGCCTCGTCGCGATGGCGGGCGAGCGCCTGCGGCCCGCGGGGTGGACCGAGATCAGCGCCGTGACGACCGACCCCGACCACCGCGGGCGCGGCCTCGCCTCACGCCTCGTGCGCGACGTCGCGTTCCACGTGCAGGAGCGGGGCGACCGCGCGTTCCTCCACGCCGCGGCGCAGAACGTCGGCGCGATCGGGGTCTACGAGCGGCTCGGGTTCGCCCTGCGCCACCGCCCGACGTTCGGGTCGCTGCGCGCACCGGACTGACGGCCGCGGCGGCGGGCCCGCCCCAGAGGTCCTGCCGCACGGCCTGGCAGCGGGCCGGACGCTCGGCGCCGCGTCGCTCAGTCCTCGATCCCCTCGACGAGCAGCGTGCGGGGGCCGGGGCCCTCGTCGGCGAGCGCGTCGTGCGGGTTGACGAGGACGCACCGGCGCAGCGACAGGCACCCGCAGCCGATGCAGTCCGTGAGGTGGTCGCGCAGGCGCGTGAGCTGCTCGATGCGCGCGTCGAGGTCGGCGTGCCACCCGGCCGAGAGCCGGTGCCAGTCCTTCGCCGTCGGCGTGCGGTCCCCGGGGAGCGTCGCGAGCGCGGCGCGGATCCGGGCGAGCGGGATGCCCACGCGCTGCGACGCGCGCACGAACGCGACCCGCCGCAGCGTCTCGCGCGTGAAGCGCCGCTGGTTGCCGGGCGTCCGGCGGCTCGTGATGAGCCCCTCGCGCTCGTAGAAGTGCAGCGCGGACACGGCGACGCCGCTGCGCGCCGCGAGCTGGCCGACGGTGAGCTCGTCGCTCGGGGACGGGGCGGCGTCGGGCACGGCGGTTCCTCCACGCGGACGGGTCTCGCCGCGACGCGGCGGACACGGCAGTCCGTCCGTCGGCACGGGCGCTTGACCTGAACAAATGTTGAGGTTCGAGACTAGCAGGGCGCGACCTTCGGGCCGCGTGACCGCGACGCCGCGCAACCGCGACGCCGCGCGACCGCACCAGCGAAGCCGTTCGCCCGGAGACCGACCGCGTCGCCGGGCACGACCGGCCAGCACGACCGCCCCGCACGACCCCGACCCCGAAGGAGCACCCGTGGACGCCATCCGCCTGCACGCGTTCGGACCACCCGAGAACCTCGTGCTGGACCAGGTCCCCGACCCGGTCCCCGGCCCCGGCCAGGTGCGCGTCGCCGTGCGCGCGCACGGCGTCCACCTGCTCGACACGACCCTGCGCCGGGGCGAGGCCACGGGCGGCCCCCTTCCGCTCCCCGCCCTCCCGACGATCCCCGGGCGCGAGGTCGCGGGGGTGGTGGACGTCGTCGGGCCGGGCGTCGACGCCGCGTGGCGCGGGCGACGGGTCGC
The DNA here is from genome assembly GCF_058792115.1 of Cellulosimicrobium sp. EB106-03-01-XG111. NCBI lineage: Bacteria > Bacillati > Actinomycetota > Actinomycetes > Micrococcales > Promicromonosporaceae > Cellulosimicrobium > Cellulosimicrobium sp. EB106-03-01-XG111. The sequence continues at coordinate 28,974 of NZ_JBYTEQ010000027.1, read as the reverse complement.
GGCCCACCTCGGCGCCACGCCCGACGGCGGCGGGTACGCGCGCCTCGCCGTCGTGCCCGTCGAGGCGCTGCACCGCATCCCCGACCACGTCACCGCGCCCGACGCGCTCGCCATGATCGGCACCGGGCGCACCGCCGTCGGCATCCTCGACCTGGCGGAGCTCACCGCGACGGACACCGTCGTCGTCACGGCCGCGGCCGGCGGGCTCGGCACGCTGCTCGTCCAGAGCGCGCTCGCGGCGGGGGCGCGCGTCGTCGCGCTCGCCGGCGGGCCGGAGAAGGTCGCGCTCGTCCGGTCGCTCGCCGGGGAGGCGCAGGAGGACCGCCTCGCCGCCGTCGACTACCGGGCGGACGCCTGGCTCGACGAGGCGCGGGCCGCCGTCGGGCAGCACGCCCCGGAGGGCGCGACCGTGCTCCTCGACGGCGTCGGCGGCGACGCGGGCACCGACGCCGCGAGCCTCGTCGCACCGACCGGTCGCCTCGTGCTCTACGGCTGGGCGTCGGGGGCGCCGAACCGGGCCGGTGACGTCGACCACCCGGACGGGAATTCGGGGGCCGCCGGCGGCACGCCGGACGTACGGTGGGCGGTGGGACCCCGGGCCCGACCCTGGGGAGACCTGTCCACGCTGCAGGAGCGCGCGCTCGCGCTCGCGGCGGACGGGACGTGGCGGGTCGTCACGCACCAGATCCCCCTCGCGGAGGCCGCGCGCGCCCACCGCGAGCTCGAAGCGCGCGCCACCACCGGAAAGGTCGTTCTCGTATGACGGCGGACCCCCGCACCGACGCCGACGCACCGGCGTACGGCTCCCCCGCGCCCGGCGCGGGCGAGGCCGGCACGGTCGAAGCCGGCACGGGAGACGTCGGCGCGCCCGCGACCGACCCCGCCGAGGCGGGCGCGCTCTCGCCCGGGACGCAGCGCACGGTGCTGTTCGGCATGGTCGCGTTCGTGTTCCTCGGCGCGTTCGAGGCGCTCGCCGTCGCGACCGCCATGCCGACGGTCGCCGTCGAGCTCGACGGGCTCACGCTGTACACGCTCGCGTTCGCCGCGTCGCTCGCGTCGAGCGTCGTCGGCATGGTGGCGTCCGGGCGCTGGAGCGACCGCGCGGGGCCGACCACCCCGCTGTGGACGGGCATCGGGCTCTTCCTCGCCGGGCTGCTCGTCGCCGGCCTCGCGCAGGACATGCTCGTGCTCGTCGCGGGCCGCGTGCTCCAGGGCGTCGGGACCGGCCTGTACATCGTCGCGCTGTACGTGCTCGTCGCGCGCGTCTTCCCCACCGACCGGCGCCCGAAGGTCTTCGCCGCGTTCGCGGCGGCCTGGGTGATCCCGTCGATCGTCGGGCCCGCCATCGCCGGGCTCGTGGTCGAGCACGTCGGGTGGCGCTGGGTGTTCCTCGCCGTCCCGGTCCTCGCGGTGCCCGCGCTGTTCCTCATGCGCCCGGGCATGCGCGCCGCCCGCGGCTCGGCCCCCGAGCCCGCCTCGGCGACCGCGGACCGGCCCGACGACGCCGAGCCGCCGCTCGACCGGACCGCGCGCCAGGCGTCGCTCACCTGGGCGGTCGTCGCCGCCGTCGGGATCGGGGCGCTCAACTACGCGGGCCAGCTGCGCGGGGTCGGGCTCGCGGCCCTGCTCGTCGCCTCGCTCGCCGCCGTCGCGCTCGCCGTCCCGCGCCTGCTCCCCCGCGGCACGACCCGCGCAGCCCGCGGCCTGCCGAGCGTCATCGCGATCCGGGGCCTCGTCGCGGCCGCGTTCACCGGCGCCGAGGTGCTGCTCCCGCTCCTGCTGTCGCACGAGCGCGGCCTCTCGCCGTCGCTCGCGGGCGCCGTGCTCACGTTCGGCGCCGTCGGCTGGTCGACGGGGTCGTGGCTCCGCGGCCGGGCGACGTGGGGCCTCCAGCACGCGGGCTACGTGCGTCTCGGCGGGACGCTCGTCGCGCTCGGGATCGGTGGCGCCGCGCTGCTCGCGTGGACGGCGGTGCCGCCCGTCGTCGGGATGGTCGCGTGGACCCTCGCGGGGCTCGGCATGGGCATGACGCACCCGACGCTCTCCGTGCTCACGCTCGAGCTCTCGCCCGTCGCCGAGCAGGGCGCGAACTCGTCCGCGCTCCAGGTGTCCGACGCCGTCGCCGCGGCGACCGCGCTCGCCGTCACGGGGTCGCTCCTGTGGGCCCTGCACCCCACGCTCGGCCTGGCGTCGTACGTCGTGTGCTTCGGCGTCACGGTGCTGCTCGCGGCGGGCGTCGCCCTCCTCGCGCCGCGCACCCGCCCGGTCCTCAGGGCGTAGGGCGCAGCCCCGCCGCGGCGTCCGCGTAGCGGTCGAGCACGATCGCGGTGAGCCGCGCGTCGGGCGCGAGCGGGCCGGTCACGACGTCGGCGCCCGCCTCCAGCACCCGGTCGTAGAAGAAGCCGGGCGCGAGGAGGTAGGCCGCGACGACGACGCGCCCGCCCGGGGCGAGGCCCGCGCGGGCGGCGGCGACGGCGTCGGGCACCGTGGGCGTCGCCATGGCGCCGTAGCCGACGGAGACCGGGCCGGGGACGCGCTCGCGCAGCCCCACCGCAAGCTCCTCGACGTCGCGCGCGGCGCCCGGCCGGCTCGACCCTGCGGCGGCGATCACGACGGCGTCGCCGTCGCGCAGGCCGGCCTCCGCGAGCCGCTCGGCGAGCAGGTCCACGAGGCGCGGGTCGGGGCCGAGCGGACCCGACGCGGCGGCGGCCCCGGTGCCGGGGCCACGGTCCTCGACGGCCGCGGCGACGTCCACGCTCACGTGGAACCCGGCGGAGAGCAGGAGCGGCACCACCACCGCGGCGCCCGGGGCCCCGCCGTCGGACGGCGCGACGACCGCCGCCACGACGTCCGCCACCTCGGGCTGCTGCACGTCGACGAACGCCTCGCGCACGTCGAGGTCGGGACGGGCGGCGCGCACGTCGTCCAGGAGGGCGCGGATCACCGCACGCCCCGCGAGGTCGTTCGTGCCGTGGGAGCAGCCGACGAGCACCGGCGCGGCGGCACGCGGCCCGGCTGTGGCGCCGGCGGCGGCGTCGAGGGAGGTGGGGCTGTCCGCGCTCATGCGAGCTCCAATCGGTATCCGCGCTTGACGACGGTCCTGACCAGGTCCCGGCGACCGGTGGCCTCGCGCAGGCGCGCGACCGCGACCTCGGCCGCGTGGGGGTCGCGCGAGTCGCCGGGCAGGACGTCGAGCACGTCGTCGCGGGTGACGACCTCGCCGCGGCGCGCGGCGAGGAGGCGCAGCACCTCGAGGCTGCTGGGCGACAGGGGCAGCACCTCGCCGTCGAGGACGGCGACGCGCGAGCGGATCTGCAGCGTCCCGGCGACGGTCGCGAGGGCGACGGTCTCGGCCTGCTCGTAATGCGCGACGAGCGTCCGCACGAGCGCGCCGAGCCGTCCGCGCTCGGGCTGCAGCGGCGTGACGCCGCGGTGCTCGAGCGGTCGCGCGGTGACGGGCCCGACGGCGGCCGCGACCATCGACCCGTCCTGGAACCGGGACACGACGAGCCGCCCGACGCCGTGCTCCTCGGCGGCGCTCAGCCACGCCTCGGCGCCGGGCGCGGAGGTGAAGACGACCGCGTCGATCTCCCCGACGGCCGCGGCCTCGACGGACGCGCGCAACGCTTCCGGGTCGGGCGGCGGACCCCACCGGTAGACGACGAGGCTCGCGACCTCGGCGCCGGCCTCCGCGAACACGACGTCGAGGCCGTCGGCCCCGGCACCGTGGTGCTGGACGGCGATGCGCAGCCCGGCGACGCCCTCGCCGAGCAGCACGTCGGCGATCTCCGCCGACGTCTCGGACTCGGCGACCCAGTCGGCGGTGAGGCCTGCGGCCTGGATCGCGCCGCGCGCCTTGGGCCCGCGCGCGACGATCCGCGCGTCGGCCAGCACCTCGAGCAGGCGGTCGGCGAGGCCGTGCGCGTCGGCGGCCTCGACCCAGGACCGGAAGCCGATCCCGGTCGTGACGACGACGACGTCCGGCGGCCGCTCGACGAGGTCGCGCGTCCCGGCGAGGAGCTGCTCGTCGTCGGCGTGCGGGATCATGCTCAGCGCCGGCGCGTGGCGGACCTCGGCGCCCCGGCGCTGGAGGGCGGCGGCGAGCTCGCTCTTGCGGCGGTCGGCCGTGACGAGCACGGTGCAGCCGGCCATGACCTGGCCGAGGGTGGGGCGATCGGCGTCGGGGCCGGACGCGAGATCGACCCGAGCGTCCGAGATCGACCCTCCGCGGGTCGACGTCGCGACGGGCGGGTCGACCTCGGTGCTGCCGGTGCCGGTCACGCGACCGTCGCCGGGTCGAGCCGTCCCGCGGCGGCGACGTCGCCCACCACGATGATCGCCGGGGGTCGGACCCCAGACTGGGCGGCGCGCTCCACGATCTCCCCGAGCGGGGCCCGCGTGACGCGCTGGCGCGGCGTCGACCCGTTCTCCACGATCGCGACGGGCAGCGCAGGGTCGGCCCCGGCGCCGAGCGCCTGGGCCGTGATGCGTGCGAGCTGCGAGACACCCATGAGGACCACCAGCGTAGCCGTGCGGTCGCGGACCCCGGCGAGCGCGGCGGCGTCGAGCCCGTCGTGGCCGCTGACCACGTGGAACGCGGCGACCGTGCCCCGGTGCGTGAGCGGGATGCCCGCGAGCGCGGGGACGCTGAGCGCGCTCGAGACGCCCGGCACGACGTCGACCGGCACACCCGCCGCGCGGCACGCGAGCACCTCCTCGCCGCCGCGCCCGTAGACGAACGGGTCGCCGCCCTTGAGCCGTACGACGCGCCGCCCGCGCTGCGCCTGCTCGACGAGGATCGCGTTGATCTCGTGCTGCGGCACGGGGTGGTTCCCGGGGGTCTTGCCGACGTCGATCACCTCGACACCGGGGGCGAGCTCGTCGAGCACGTCGACCGGCCCGAGCCGGTCCGCGACGACGACGTCGGCCTCCGCGAGCGCCCGACGGCCCCGGACCGTGAGCAGGTCGACCGCGCCAGGCCCTCCCCCGACGAGCGTCACGCGCCCCAGACCACCCGGCGCGGGGCGGTGGTGGCGCTGGTCGGCGCCGCCGGAGCGCAGGTGCTCGGCGATCGCGTCGCGCACCGCGCGCGCCCGCCGCGGGTCGGCGCCTCGCCGCTCCCCCGGGCTGTCGGCCTCTCGTCGCTCCCGAGCGCGCCCGTCCGTCGGAACGCCGACCGCGGGGACGCCGGCCGCGGGGACGCCGGCCGCGGGGACGTCCGTGACGACCCCGACGAGCACGTCGCCGCTGCGGGTCGTCGCGGGCGTGCGGGCGGTGCCCTCGTGCGCGGCCCCGGCGTGGACGCACCAGGTGCGGCGCGCCGCCGCCCACGCGGCGACGTCGCGGTCGGTCCCCGAGTCGTCCGTCGCCGCGAGCACGAGCCAGGCGTCCTCGACGTCGGACTCGCGGACCTCGCGCGGCGCCCAGGTGACGCGGCCGCCCGGCGCGGCCTCGCCGTCGGCCCGCAGCCCGGCGGGCGACGGGGCGAGGAGCGGGGCGCGCAGCGAGGCCGCGACGAGGTCGCGCACGTCCTCGCACACCTGGGGCGCGACGACGCGGACGTGGGCGCCGTCGTCGGCCATGGCCCGCGCGCGGCGGGCCGCGACGGGACCGCCGCCGGCGACGAGCACCGTGCGCCCGGCGAGGTCGAGGCCCAGGAGCGTCGTCACGGCGCACCGTCCGCGGGCGCGGCGGCGTGCACGCCCACGTGCACGACGCCGTCGCGCACCTCGGCGGACCACGTCGCCAGGTCCGGCGCGAGGCCCTCGGCGGGCGCGTACCCGGCGGTCTCGAGGCAGCGACCGGTCGTGAGGTCGAAGACCTGCTTGTACATGGGGCCCGCGACGGTGGGAACGCCGCCGCGCGTCCCCACGATCCCGCGCGACATGACGTTCGCGCCCGAGTACGGGTCGCGCTGCTGCACGACGCGCACCGTGTCGTCGGGGAGGCGGAACAGCGCGACCTGCACCCCGCCGACGAGGGCGGCGGCGCCGCGCTCGACGAGGAGGTCGCGCAGGAGGCACACGCGCTCCCACCCCGCCGCGTCCGACGTCGGCGTCTCCACGGGGTACGCGGCCTGCTCTGCTGGCACGACGATCATCGACGGACCTCCAGGGTCGTGCCGGCGATCACCACGGGGCCGGCGGGGACGGTGGCGAGACCCGCGGCACGGGCCTCCTCGAGGGCGGCGCGCTCGTCGGCCGTCGCGGGCCGGATCTGGCCGCGCTCGGTGACGTACGCAAGGTCGGGGTCGGGCTCGGCGGGCGCGTTGACGAACGAGCCGAAGCGGCGCAGCTTCTCCGGGTCCTCGAGGACCGCGCGCCACTCGTCCTCGTAGTCGCCGACGTGGCGGGCCATCGCGGCGTCGAGGTCGGCGCCGATGCCGAGCGAGTCCTCGACGACCACCTCACGGATCGCGTCGAGGCCGCCCTCGTGGTCCTCGACCCACGCGGCCGTGCGCTGGAGGCGGTCGGCCGTGCGGACGTAGTACATGAGGAAGCGGTCGATGGTCCGGACGAGCGCCTCGTCGTCCAGGTCCTCGGCGAGGAGCTGCGCGTGCCGGGGCGTGAACCCCCCGTTGCCGCCGACGTAGACGTTCCAGCCCTTGTCCGTCGCGATGACGCCGACGTCCTTGCCGCGCGCCTCGGCGCACTCGCGCGCGCACCCGGACACGCCGAGCTTGATCTTGTGCGGCGAGCGCAGGCCGCGGTACCGGAGCTCGAGCTCGACGGCCATGCCGACGGAGTCCTGCACCCCGAACCGGCACCACGTGGACCCGACGCACGACTTCACCGTGCGCAGCGACTTGCCGTACGCGTGACCCGACTCGAAACCGTGCTCGACGAGCCGGCGCCAGATGTGCGGGAGCTGCTCGATGCGCGCGCCGAACAGGTCGATGCGCTGGCCGCCCGTGATCTTCGTGTAGAGCCCGAAGTCCTTGGCGACCTGCCCGATGACGAGCAGCCCGTCGGGCGTGATCTCGCCGCCGGGGATGCGCGGGACCACCGAGTACGTGCCGTCCTTCTGCATGTTCGCCAGGACGTGGTCGTTCGTGTCCTGCAGCGTCGCCTGCTCGCCGTCGAGGACGTGACCGTTGCCGAGCGACGCGAGGATCGACGCGATCGTGGGCTTGCAGATGTCGCAGCCGCGCCCGGCGTCGCGCACCAGCACGGCACCCTGCGTGGCTGCGCTCTCGTCCACCGGCGCAGCGACACCCCGACCGAACCGCCCGACGATCTCGCTGAACGTGTGCAGGTCCGCGACGCGCACCGCGTCGAAGAGCTGGGCGCGCGAGAGGTCGAAGTGCTCGCACAGCGCGTTCGAGACCTCGACCCCGGCGCGGGCGAGCTCCGTCGTCGTGATCTTCTTGACGAGCGGCAGGCACGACCCGCAGCTCGTCCCCGCGCGCGTGCACGCCTTGACGCCCGCGAGGTCGGTGCACCCGTGCTCGGTGACCGCGCCGCGGATCGTGCCCGCGCCGACGTTGTTGCACGAGCAGACCGTGGCGTCGTCGGGCAGCTCGAGGCTCGGCAACCCGCCGCCGGACCCCTCGGGGAGGAGGAACAGCCCCGGGTCGCCCGGGAGCTCCGTGCCGAGCATCGGCCGCAGCGACGCGTACGGCGCGGCGTCCCCGACGAACACGCCGCCCAGGAGCGTGCGTGCGTCGTCGGACAGGACGAGCTTCTTGTAGACGCCCGCGACCGGGTCGGCCCAGACGAGCTCCATCGCGCCCTCGGTGCGGCCGTGCGCGTCGCCGAAGCTCGCGACGTCGACCCCCTGGAGCTTGAGCTTCGTCGCGGTGTCCGCGCCGGGGAACGTCGCCTCGCCGCCGAGCAGGCGGTCCACGACGACCTCCGCCATGGCGTAGCCCGGCGCGACCAGGCCGAGGCAGCGACCCTCGATGCACGCGACCTCGCCCACGGCCCACACGTGCTCGTCCTCCGTGCGGCACGCCAGGTCGACGACCGCGCCCCCGCGTTCCCCGACCGCGAGCCCCGCCGCGCGCGCGAGCTCGTCGCGCGGCCGCACGCCCGTCGCGAGGACCACGACGTCGACGTCGAGCCGGCCGCCGTCGGCGAAGTCCAGCCGGCCCACGTGCCCGGTCTTGCGGGAGACCCTCATCTCCTTGGTCCCGGTGTCGCACCGGACCGCGATGCCCATGCCGTTGATGAGGCGCTTGAGGGCCTCGCCGCCGCCCAGGTCGATCTGCGCGTCCATCAGGTGCGTACCGAACTGGACGACCGTGGCCTGCGCGCCGAGGGCCTTGAGCGCACCCGCGGCCTCGAGGCCCAGGAGCCCGCCGCCGATGACGGCGCCGCGCACCGGGCGCTCCCAGCCACCCTCGGTCGTGGCGTCGCGCCGCTTCTCCTCGACCCAGCCGCGCAGGGCCGCGACGTCGTCGATCGTGCGGTAGACGAACACGCCGGGCAGCTCGTTGCCGGGGATCGGGGGGCGCGCGGCGTTCGAACCGGTCGCGAGGACGAGCTCGTCGTAGGCGTGCACGCGCCCGAGGCGGTCGGTGACGGTCTGCGCCTCGCGGTCGATCGACGTCACCGCGCAGTCGCGGTGCAGCGTGACCAGCGGGTCGTCCCACAGGGCAGGGTCGCCGAGCGTGAGCTCCTCGGCGTCGCGCGCCGCGAAGTAGCTCGTCAGGGCGACGCGGTCGTACGGCGCGCGCGGCTCCTCGGCGAAGAGCGAGACGCGCCACGCGCCGTCGGCGTCGCGCGCGCGCAACGCCTCGACGAGCCGCTGCGCGACCATGCCGCCGCCGACGACGACGAGGTGCCGGGGCGCACCCGGGGCCGGGGCGGGGGCGGGATCGGTCTGAGGTCCGGTCACGGCGGGCTCCTGGGGGCGGCGGGGCGGAACGGTCACCGTCCGCGAGGTCCGACGAGAGCGAGGAGAGGTCCCGGGACGGTGCTGACGACGCTACGGGCGGGCGGTTTCGCGACCGTGCACCGCCCGTTGCCCGTCCGTAACGGTCTTCTCACCCGGCACGGGCTCAGCGTGTGAGAAGGGGCCGCCCACGGTTCGACAGCCCGCACCACCGGTCGGCACCTCGGGCTGCCGATCGGCGCACGGGGTACCGGTCTCCGCCGGTGGTGCCGACCTATCGCGCTGCCCCCGAACGCGCCGCTGCTCCGTCGACGGGCCGGCCCGGGTCGGTCTGCGCGAGCCAGTCGACCAGGCCGCACACGACGTCCTTGCACCCACCGCAGCCCGTCGTCGCGCGCGTCGCCCGCGCGACGTCGTCGACGCTCCGGGCGCCGTCGTGCCAGCAGCCCACGACGTCGCCCTTGGTCACGCCGTTGCACGTGCACACGGTCGTGCGGTCGGGCATGAGCGTCGGGGACGACGCCGGAGCGGGCGCCTGTGCGACCGGGCGCAGCAGCAGGTGGGCCGGGTCGGCGGGCACGGGGACGCGGCGCGTGTACGTGGCGGTGAGGTCGGCGCCCACCTCGGGCGCACCGACGCACGTCGCGCCGACGAGCAGCCCGTCCGCGACGACGACCTCGACGTGCCGCCCCGACGCCGGGTCGCTCAGCGTCACGGACCGGTGCGTCGCGTCGGGCGCGCGACGCTCGCCGCACACGCCCATCGTCACGATCTCGAGCCCCGCCGCCTTGACCCGCACGACGTCGGTCCCGGCGGTCGCGCGCGTGCCGACCCCGGCGTCGGACGTCGGCGCGAGCGAGCGCGCGACGACGTCGGTCGCGAGCCGCAGCGCGACGCTCGGCCGGTCGGGGGCCGGTCCCCGGCGCGCGCGCTGCCGGTCCGGCGGGGCCCCTCGTGCGGCGCCCGGGCTCCCCGCGCCGTCGGCCCCGGCGGTGAGCCGCTCCGCGAGGTGCTGCGCGAGCCGGCGCGCCTGGTCCCACCCCTGGGCGATCAGCCCGGTGCCGCCCTCGGGCGGCTGGGCGCAGTCGCCGACCGCGAACACGCGCGGGTCGTCCGGGCTGGCGAGGTCCGGGCCGACGACGACCCCCCGGTCGACCGTGAGCCCTGCCGCCCGCGCGAGCCCGGCCTCGGGCACCGTGCCGCACGCGAGCACGACGAGGTCGGCGTCGAGGTCGAGGCGACGCACGCCGTCCGACGCTCCCCCGGCCGCGCCCGAGCAGTCCGCCGCGAGGTCGCGCGGGGCGCCGTCGGCCACCCGGAGCGTCACGCCCCGCACGGTGCCGCCGTCCACGACCACGCGCTCGGTCCGGGCCCGTGTCCAGGTGCGCACCCCGAGGCCGGCGAGACCGCGCGCGACGACGCCGCCTGCCGCGCGGTCGAGCTGACGGTCCATGACGCTCGCGCCGCCGTGCACGAGGCTCACGGCGACGCCGCGACGCGCGAGCCCGCACGCGACCTCGAGGCCGAGGACGCCCGCCCCCACGACGACGGCGTGCCGCGCGTCGAGCGACCCCGCGACGATCGCGCGCGCGTCGTCGAGCGTGCGCAGGACGTGCGCGCCGCGGGGCAGGCCGCCGGGCAGGCCGGTGAGGCCGGGCACGTCCGGGACGCGCGCGGCGGCGCCCGTCGCGAGCACGACGACGTCGTACGGGTAGGCGCCCTCGCCCGTGACGACGCGGCGGGCCGCCCGGTCGATCGCGAGGGCCTCGGTACCGCGCCGGACCGTCACGCGCGGGTCGTCCGTGGCGGGCAACGCGATCGCCGCGAGGTCGGCCCGGCCCGCGACGACCTCGCTGAGCAGCACGCGGTTGTACGGCTCGTGCTCCTCCGCGCCGAGCACGGTGACCTCGACGTCGGCGGACCCCCCGGGGATCCCGCACCGCGCCGCGAGGTCGCTCGCGAACCGCGACCCGACCATGCCGTGACCGACCACGACGACGCGCGTCATCCTGCGACCTCCTGGAGCGCGGGGGCGCGCCGCACGTCCACGGCGCAGACCTTGAACTCGGGCATCCCGGAGACGGGGTCGGTCGCGTCGGTCGTCACCCGGTTGACGCTGCTCTCGCCGCCCCAGTGGAACGGCATGAAGACGGTGTCCGGCCGGACGCGGTCCGTCCACCGCACGACCGCCTCGACGGCGCCGCGCGCGGTCGTGAGGCGCGCCCGGTCCCCGTCGTCGATGCCGAGGCGCGTGCCCAGGACCGGGTGGACCTCGACGAACGGCTCCGGGACGAGGCGGTCGAGCTCCGGCACGCGCCGTGTCTGCGCGCCCGACTGGTAGTGCTGGAGCACGCGGCCCGTGACGAGGTAGAGCGGCGCGTCGGGCCGGACGTCGTCGCTCGGGCCCGTGTGGTCGACCGCGACCAGGCGGGCACGTCCGTCCGGCGTCGCGAACCGGTCGAGGAACATCCGCGGGGTGCCCGGGTGGTCGGCGGACGGGACCGGCCAGTGCAGGCCCGGGCCGCCGTCCGCCTCGTCCGCGTCGAGGCGCGCGTGGCTGAGCCCCGCGTAGTCCGCGACGCCGCCCGCGGACGCGCGCGCGAGCTCGTCGAAGACGACGGCCGGGTCGGTCGGGAAGGCGACCGGCGACCCCAGCCGGCGTGCGAGCTCCGCGAGGATCCACAGCTCCGACCGCGCCCCGCCCGGCGCGTCGACCGCACGGCGACGTCGGATCACGCGTCCCTCGAGCGACGTCATGGTGCCCTCCTCCTCGGCCCACTGCGTCACGGGCAGCACGACGTCCGCGAGCAGCGCCGTCTCCGACGGCACGAGGTCGCACACCACGAGCAGGTCGAGCGCGCGCAGGTTGGCCGCTACCCGGTCCGCGTCCGGCGCGCTGACCACGACGTTCGACCCGTGCACGAGCAGCGCGCGCGGGCGCCCGTCCTCGGCGTAGGTCGTGGTCGCACCGCCCGGTCCGGGCCGCGCCCCGAGCGACCGCAGGAGCTCGACGGCGGGCATCCCGGGGCCGGGGAGCGTCGCCGGGTCGACACCCCACACCGCGGCGACGTGCGCGCGGGCCGCCGGGTCGTCGATCCTGCGGTACCCGGGGAGCTGGTCCGCCTTCTGCCCGTGCTCGCGCCCGCCCTGACCGTTCCCCTGGCCCGTGATCGCGCCGTACCCCGACCCCACCCGGCCGGGCAGGCCGAGCGCGAGGGCGAGGTCGATCGCCGCGGTCACGGTCGCCGTGCCCTGCGAGGACTGCTCGACGCCGCGGCCGGTGAGCACGTACGCGCCCGCGCCCCCGTGGGCGGGCGACGCCGCCGCGAGCAGCCGGGCGACGTGCCGCAGCCGTCCCGCCGGCACCCCGCACACCGTCTCCGCGCGCTCGGGCCACCACCCGGCGACGGAGCGGCGGACGTCGTCGAACCCGGTCGTGCGCGCGTCGAGGTAGGCCGTGTCCGCGAGCCCCTCGGCGACGACGACGTGCAGCAGCGCGAGCAGCACCACCAGGTCGGTCCCGGGGACCGGCTGCAGGTGCACCCCCTGCCCGACGGCGTCCCCCGCCTCCCCCGTGAGCGCCGCCGTCGCGCTGCGGCGCGGGTCGACGACGACGAGCCCGCCCCGCGCGCGCACGCCCGCGAGGTGCTGGACGGACGGCGGCATCGTCTCGGCGACGTTCGACCCGAGCAGCAGCACGGCGTCCGCGCCGCCGAGGTCCGCGAGCGGGAACGGGAGCCCGCGGTCGGCGCCGAACGCGCGGTTCGCCCCCGCCGCCGCGGACGCCATGCAGAACCGCCCGTTGTAGTCGATGTTCGCGGTCCGCAGCACCGTGCGCGCGAACTTCCCGAGCGCGTACGCCTTCTCGTTCGTCAGGCCGCCGCCGCCGAACACCGCGACCGCGTCGCGGCCGTGCGCGGCCTGGACCCGACCGATCCCGGCCGCGACCGCGTCGAGGGCCTCGTCCCACGAGGCGGGCCGGAGCTCGCCGTCGGGCCCGCGCAGGAGCGGGCTCGTGAGCCGGTCGGGCGCGCGCAGCACCGTCGCGCTCGTCCAGCCCTTCTGGCACAGCCCGCCGCGGTTGGTCGGGAAGTCGCGCGGGGCGACCGTGACCGGCAGCGGGCCGCGCGCGGGCGTGAGCGTCATGCCGCACTGGAGCGCGCAGTAGGGGCAGTGGGTGTCCACGCTCAGATCCCGGCCGCCGCGAGAGCCGAGCCCTTGCGCAGGTAGACCGCCCACGCGACGACCGCCATCACCGCGTACATCCCCACGAACGTCCACAGGGCGGGGACGAGCGATCCCGAGAGGCTCGTCGACGCGGCGAACCCGCGCGGGATGAGGAACCCTCCGAAGGCGCCGACGGCGCCCGCGATCCCGATGCACCCGGCCGCCGCCTGGCGGGCGCGGACCCGGGCCGCGGCGAGGGCTGCGGGGTCGCTCGCCGTCGTGCCGGCGAGGGCCCGGGCCGCGCTCGCCTGGAAGACGGCCGGGATCATCCGGTAGGTCGAGCCGTTCCCGACGCCCGTCGCGACGAACAGGACGAGGAACGACGCGAAGAAGAGGCCGAAGCTGTGCGTCTCCAGCGCCCGGATCGCGCCGACCGCACCCAGCGCCATGACCCCGTACGACGCGATCGTCACGCGCGCGCCGCCCAGCCGGTCCGCGACGATGCCGCCCAGCGGCCGGGACACCGAGCCGACCAGCGCGCCGAGGAACGCGATCGAGAGCGTGACCTCCGGGAACTGGCCCGCGAGGAGCGTCGGGAACGCGCCCGCGTAGCCGATGAACGACCCGAACGTCCCGATGTAGAGGAACGAGATGATCCACGTGTGCCGGTTCCGCGTCGCGACGGCGAACGACCGCGGGTCCGCCTTCGCGGTGGCGAGGTTGTCCATGAACCGCCAGGCGAGGAACGCCGCGAGCAGGATGAAGGGGATCATCATGAGGCCCGCGCGCTCGAGCGCGACGCCCGCCCCGGCGACGATGACGAGCGGCACCGCGAGCTGCACGACCGCCGTCCCCAGGTTGCCGCCCGCGGCGTTGAGACCCAGCGCCTTGCCCTTCTCCCGCTCCGGGTAGAAGAACGAGATGTTCGCCATCGAGGACGCGAAGTTGCCGCCGCCGAAGCCTGCGAGCGCGGCGACCGCCAGCATCACGCCGAACGACGTCCCCGGGTCCTGCACGACGACCGCGAGCGCCGCCGTCGGGAGCAGCAGGAGGAGCGCCGACACGACCGTCCAGTTGCGCCCGCCGAACAGGGGCACGGCGAACGTGTAGGGGATGCGCAGGGTCGCGCCGACGAGGCTGGGGACGGCGATGAGCCAGAACTGCTGGTCCACGGTGAAGGCGAACCCCGCGGCGGGGAGCTGCGGGACGACGATCGACCACAGCGCCCAGACCGCGAAGCCGAGGAACTCCGCGAGCACCGAGATCCCGAGGTTGCGGCTCGCGACCCGGCGGCCGCCGTCGCGCCAGAACGTCGGGTCCTCCGGGTCCCAGCGGTCGATCCAGCGCCCGGAGCGGCGGTGCGGCGTCCCGGGCGACGCCGGGGCGCGTCCTGGGGCGAGCGGCGTCGCGGGCGCGACGACGGACGGGCGTGCTGCGGACTGCTCACCCTCGTGGGTGGTGGGGCTCGTGGGCGCGGACATGGCGGCTCCTTCAGCAGGTCCCGGTCAGTGACCAGGACGCTAGGAACGCCGTGTTTCCCCCGCGCGCGAGCCCCGTTAAGCCCGTGTGAGGTCTTCCGCACACCCGCTCGGGGGCCGCTGTGAGCGGCTGCCCGCGCGGTCGTCGTCAGCCTTCGACGCCGGTCGCCTCGTGGGGCGAGCCCACCGGCTTGGACTCGGGCGACCCGCGCTCGCGCAGGTAGATCGCGAGCACGACCATGCTGAGGACGGCCAGCATCTCGGACTGCCAGTTCTGGAACGTGCGGCTCCAGAAGTCCGGCAGGGACAGGTACTCCGTCCACGGCACGGGGTCCTGGAGGTCGCGCATCTGCTCCTCGCTGAACGCGACCGCGCCCGCCGCCGACTGCGCGGCCCACGACCCGAGGAAGATCGCGCCCATGACGAGCGACAGGGAGCGCGAGTAGACGGCGAGACGCCAGCCGCGGGCGCGGGCCCACGCCGGGGAGTTCGCGGACGCGTGCTCGCCGACCTTCTGGTCCTCGTCGGACTCGCGGCCCGCCTGGTCGAGCTTCTTCGACTCGGGCGAGCCCCGCTGCACGAACCACACCGTCGCGGTGATGAAGAGGAGGAACTGCAGGTACTCGGACTGCCAGTTCTCCGTGACGTCGACCCAGAACGCCGACGACAGCACGTACTGGCCGAACGTCACGGGGTCGAGGCCCGCCGCCCGCTGGTCGGCGTTGAAGACGGCGACGCCGCTCACGGCCTGCGCGACGAGCGACGCGAGGAACGCGAGCGCGAAGAACAGGCTCAGCGAGCTCGCGCGCAGGCCGCCGAGGACGCCGCCCCTCCTGCGGCCGGCGCTCATCGGTGCACCGCCGCGAGCACGAACGTCACCGCGAGGCCCGCGGCGACGAGCACGAGCGTGGCCCAGAACATCAGCCGCGGGACCCTCATGCCTCCACCTCGCAGTCGTAGGGGCGGTCGTCGCGGGGCGTGCAGCCCGCCGCGGTGACCACCCATGCGTCGCCGGAGAGCGCGAGGAAGACGGTGTCGGTCGCCGTGACGACCTGCGCCTGGCGCCCCGCGACGTGCACGTCCTCGACGACGACGTCCGGTCCGGCCGCCGTCAGCCAGGAGAGCGGCCCGTCGGGCGCGGTGACCGCGTCCGCGCAGGGCTCGCCCTCGTCGGCCGCGAGCGCGTCCGCGGCGTCGGGCAGGATCAGGGCGCACGCGGCGTCGCCGTCGCCCGCGGCGAGCGCGGCCGCGAGGTCCTCGACGACGTCCTGCGCCTCCGCCGCGCCGGGTCCCGCGCATCCCGCGAGCGTGGCGGTCACGAGTGCGAGGGCCGCGAGCCCGGCGCCCGGACCCGTCCGTGAACCCCGACCAGCACTCCCGAGCACACGACCCTCCTGTGGCGACGCCGCGCCGACCGGATCGCCGACACTGTGCCTCATGCTCGCGGTTCTCCGTGCGCTCGCAAGCAGTGGCCCGGGCACGGTTCGGCACGGAGCGCGGCCGTTCGGCACCTCGAGGTGCCGAACGGCGCAGCATGTGCCGATGCGCGTCCTGCGTGCCGACGGGTGGGCTCAGCCCCAGACGAGACCGCGCGCCGGGTCCTCCAGGATGCGCGCGACGTCCGCCAGGACGCGCGCGCCGAGCTCGCCGTCGACGAGGCGGTGGTCGAAGCTCAGCGCGAGCTGCGTGACCCAGCGCTTGCGGATCTTGCCCTTGTGGACCCACGGCTGCTCTCGGATCGCGCCGAACGCGAGGATCGCGGCCTCCCCGGGGTTGAGGATGGGCGTCCCCGTGTCGATGCCGAACACCCCGACGTTCGTGATGGTGATCGTGCCGTCGGACATCGCGGACGGCGAGGTGCGCCCGGCCCGCGCCGTCGCGGTGAGATCCGCGATCTCCCCGGCGAGCCCGTGCAGGTCGAGGCGGTGCGCGTCCTTGATGTTCGGCACGACGAGCCCGCGCGGCGTCGCCGCCGCGATCCCCAGGTTCACGTAGTGCTTGTAGACGATCTCCTGCGCGGCGTCGTCCCAGCTCGCGTTGATCTCCGGGTGACGACGCACCGCGAGGAGCAGCGCCTTGGCGGTGACGAGCAGGGGCGTGACGCGCACGTCCGCGAACTCGCGGTCCTCCCGCAGCGTGCGGACGAGCTTCATGGTGCGCGTGACGTCGACCGTGTGGAACACCGTGACGTGCGGGGCGGTGAACGCGCTCGTGACCATCGCCTCGGCCGTGCGCTTGCGCACCGACTTCACGGGCACGCGCGTCTGACGGCCGTCGGACGTGACGGCGCCCGACGCGAGCCACGGCTGGTCGTCGTCCGCGTACGTCGCGAGCGGCTGCGCCTTCGCCTGCTCGTGGTAGGCCTGCACGTCCTCGCGCGTGACGATCCCGCCCGGTCCGGTGCCCGCGACGCTCGCGAGGTCGACACCCAGGTCCTTCGCGAGCTTGCGCACGGGCGGCTTGGCCAGCACCGGCAGGGCCGCGTGCCCGACGGCGGTCGGCGCGCTCGCCCGCGGGGCCGGGGTCGGTGCCGGGGCCGGGGGTGCAGGGCTCGCCGCCGGGGTCGCGCGGTCCGGGGTGGTCGGGGCGGGCTCGGCGGCGGTGGGCTCGGCCGTGCGGCGGCGGCGGCGGGCCGTGCCCGGCTCCACCGTGCCGTACCCGACGAGCACCGAACCGGAGCCCTCGCTCGCGGCGGACGTCGTGGCGTCGCCGGAGCCTGCGGCCGGCTGCGGCGCGGCGGCCGCGGCGGGCGTGTCCGCGCCGTCGGGCACGACGCCGGCCGGTGCGGTCGGCGCCGGGGCGGTGCCGCCCGGGTCCGTGTCCACGACGATGATCGGCACGCCGACCTCGACCGTCGTGCCCTCGGGCGTGAGGATCTCGGTGACGACGCCCGTGTACGGCGACGGCAGCTCGACGAGCGACTTCGCCGTCTCGATCTCGACGATCGTCTGGTTGACCGTCACGGTGTCACCGACGGCGACGTGCCAGTGCACGATCTCGGCCTCGGTGAGGCCCTCGCCCGCGTCGGGGAGGTTGAACTTCTCGAAGGTGGGCACTGCGTGGTCCTCCTGGTGGTCCCGGTCGGCGCTGTCGAGGTCGCGGCGGACGCGCGTCAGAACGCGAACGCGCGGTCGACGGCGTCGAGCACGCGGTCGAGGCTCGGCAGGTAGTCGTGCTCGATCTTCGCGACGGGGTACGGCGTGTGGAAACCGCCGACGCGCAGCACCGGCGCCTCGAGCGAGTAGAAGCACTCCTCGGTCACGCGGGCCGCGACCTCGGCGCCCGAGCCGAGGTAGGTCGGGGCCTCGTGCACGACGACGCAGCGTCCCGTCCGGCGGACGGACTCGACGACCGTCGTGGTGTCGAGCGGCGAGATGCTGCGCAGGTCCACGACCTCGATGCTGCGGCCCTCCTGCTCGGCCGCCGCGGCGACGCGGAGCGCGGTCGCGACGGTCGGCCCGTAGGCGACGAGCGTGAGGTCCGTGCCGGGGCGGACGACGCGCGCCCGGTCGAGCACGGTCGCGCCCTCGCCGCGTCCCGCGACGTCGACCGGCCCCTTCTCCCAGTAGCGGCCCTTGGGCTCGAAGAAGAGCACCGGGTCCGGCGAGGCGACGGCCTCCTGGATCATCGTGTACGCGTCCTGCGGCGTGGACGGCGACACGACGCGCAGGCCGGCCGTGTGCGCGAACAGCGCCTCGGGGCTCTCGCTGTGGTGCTCGACCGCACCGATCCCGCCGCCGTACGGCACGCGGATCACGACGGGCACCTGGAGCTTCCCGCCCGAGCGGTAGCCCATCTTCGCGAGCTGCGTCGTGATCTGGTCGTACGCCGGGAAGATGAACCCGTCGAACTGGATCTCGCACACCGGCCGGTAGCCGCGCAGCGCGAGACCGATCGCGGTGCCGAGGATGCCGGACTCCGCGAGCGGCGTGTCCACGACGCGGTCCTCGCCGAAGTCCTTCTGCAGGCCGTCGGTCACGCGGAAGACGCCGCCGAGCGCGCCGATGTCCTCGCCCATGAGCAGGACCTTGGGGTCGCTCTCCAGCGACCGGCGCAGCCCCTCGTTGATGGCGCGGGCCAGGGTCAGGGTCTTGCTGTCGCTCATCGCGCCACCTCCGCGGTCGGCTCCTCGAAGGACTGCTGGTAGTCGGCGAACCACGCCTTCTCGCGCTCGACCACGGCGTTCGGGGTCGCGTAGACGTGGTCGAACATGCTCGACGGGTCGGGCGCGGCGAGCGCGCGGACCTCGTCGCGGAGCCGCTCGCCCAGCGCGTCGGCCTCGGCGGCCAGGTCGGCGGCGAACGCGTCGTCCCACGCGTCCTCGGCGCGGAGCAGGTTCTCGAGCCGGTCGATCGGGTCCCGACGGCGCCAGTAGTCCTCCTGGGCGCGCGACCGGTACTTCGTCGGGTCGTCGGACGTCGTGTGCGCGCCCATGCGGTACGTGAACGCCTCGACGAACGTCGGGCCGCCGCCGGAGCGCGCGCGCTCGAGCGCCTCCGCTGTGACGGCGTAGCACGCGAGCACGTCGTTGCCGTCGACCCGGACGCTGGGGATGCCGAACCCGCCGCCGCGGCGGTAGAGCGGCACGCGGGTCTGCCGGGACGTCGGCTCCGAGATCGCCCACTGGTTGTTCTGGCAGAAGAAGACGACCGGCGCGTTGTTCACGGCCGCGAAGACGAGCGCCTCGTTGACGTCGCCCTGCGAGGTCGCGCCGTCGCCGAAGTACGTGACGACGGCCGCGTCGCGCTCCGGGTCGCCCGACCCGACGAGGCCGTCGCGCTGGACGCCCATGGCGTACCCCGTCGCGTGCAGCGCGTGCGACCCGATGACGAGCGTGTAGAGGTGCACGTTGTGCGCCGTCGGGTCCCACCCGCCGTGGTCCACGCCGCGGAAGAGGCGCAGGCGCGCCGTCGGGTCGATGCCGCGCACGTGCGAGACGCCGTGCTCGCGGTACGACGGGAAGACGTAGTCCTGGGGGGCGAGCGCGCGGCCCGAGCCGATCTGCGCGGCCTCCTGGCCCTTCGCCTGCGCGAACAGGCCGAGCTCGCCCTGGCGCTGGAGCGACGTCGCCTCGTCGTCGAAGCGGCGCGTGAGCACCATGTCGCGGTAGAGCCCGCGCAGCGCCGCGGCGTCGAGGTGGGCGACGCGCTCGCGGTAGGCGTCGGTCTCGGGGGTCGTGACGCGGGCGCCGGCCGGGGTCACGAGCTGGAGCAGGGGTGCGTCGTCGGGACCGCCCGCGACGTCGGGGAGGTCGGGGTGCGTGCTCGCAGCGTCCCGCACGCCGGTTCTCGCGTCGTTCTCGGTCACGCGACTCTCCTTCGGTGCGGCCCGGCCGTGCGGCCGGCCCGCTCGGGGGCAGGAGGCGCCCGGTGCGGGGCGCCGTCGGAACCTACGTCTCCGTAGCCTACGCAAGCGTAGGCTACGACCCCGTAGGTAGCGCCTCCGACGTGTCGCCCAACGTCCGTCACGACGGGCTGTAGAGAACCTCCAATCCCGACCGGCGCACCCCCGTCCCGCAGGGGGACGTCCCTACCGCGGGTAGACGCCGCCCGAGCGCAGCGCGTCGCGCTCGCGCAGGACCGGCCAGCGCGAGAACGCGAACA
Organism: Cellulosimicrobium sp. EB106-03-01-XG111; assembly: GCF_058792115.1. Classification (NCBI taxonomy): domain Bacteria; kingdom Bacillati; phylum Actinomycetota; class Actinomycetes; order Micrococcales; family Promicromonosporaceae; genus Cellulosimicrobium; species Cellulosimicrobium sp. EB106-03-01-XG111. Next base: position 8,891 of record NZ_JBYTEQ010000027.1, on the reverse strand, counting down.
CGAGGAACATGACGACGTTGAGGATCGGCACGAGGCCCACGAGCACCCACCAGCCGGAGTAGCCGGCCTTCTGGATGATCCGGACGTAGGCGATGAAGAAGATCACCGCCACCGCGATGTAGACGACCAGGGCCGCGCCCCCGAAGAGCCAGCCGTAGTCGTCGACGAACTGGTCGTACTCCTGGTTGTCCATGCCGCGAGTCTTCTCGCGTGACCCGCACCCGGCAACCGCGCCGCGGGCACCCGGCCGCTACGGCGTGCCGTCGTCGTCCGCGCCGACGAGCGCGCGAGCGACGTGCTGGGTCGAGGCGCCGAGCTCGAGGACGGTGTCGCACGCCTGCTCGACGCGCGGGTTGTGCGTCGCGACCACCACGGCGCGACCCTCGTCCGCGAGCTCGCGCAGGAGCCCGACGATCGCGTCGGCGTTCCCCTCGTCGAGCGCCCCGGTGGGCTCGTCCGCCAGGACGACGCGCGGACGCTTGAGGAGCAGCCGCGCCACGGCGACCCGCTGCTGCTCGCCGCCCGAGAGCTCGTAGACGGCAGCGCGCTCGTAGCCGCCGAGGCCCACGCGCTCGAGCACCTCCTCGCGCCGACGCGCCCGGTCCGCCCGCCGGACACCCCGGCCCACGAGGGCCACGTCGAGGTTCGTGGCGACCGTCGCGTTGTCGATGAGCGCGTAGTTCTGGAACAGGTACCCGAGCTCGTCGCGCCGGAACAGACGTCGCCCGTGCGGGCTCAGCGCGGTGACGTCGCGGCCGTCCACGAACAGCGTCCCCGCGTCCAGCCGGTCGAGCAGGCCCAGGCAGTTGAGCAGCGTCGTCTTCCCCGAGCCGCTCGACCCCACGAGCCCTGCCATCGAGCCTGCCTCCACGCTCAGCGTGAGTCCCGTCCAGACCGTCCGCGCCCCGTAGAACCTGGCCGCACCCACGACCTCGATCATCGCCATCCCCCTTCGTTCAGCTGTCACTGGATCGCGTCCGCAGGAGCCTGCGCTGGGCCACCGCGAGAGCGGTCACCAGCAGGGCGGACGACACGAGGCACACCGCCACCGCGACGAGCGGCTCCGCTCCCCCGAGCAGCCGCGGCGCGGACGCCGCGACGACGGCCCCGAGGGCCGGTGGCGTCCGCGGCGGGTTCGCCGCCACGTACGCGACGACCAGCACCGCCGAGGCGGCTTCGGCGAGGAACGCCGCGCGGTACCGCGCGGCGAACGACCACCCCGCGATGTAGCGGACGAACACGCTCTGCGCGTACCGGCGCGTGTACGCGCTCGACACCACGACCGCGGTGAGCAGCACGACGCCGGCGGCCGCCGCGATGTTCGCGAGCCCGAGCCGGAAGCTCCGGACGAGCTTCTGGTACTCCTCGGCCGCGGCGTCGGCGATCGGGGTGACCGACAGCACGTAGTCGCGGATGCCCGCCGCGCGGCTCTCCTCCAGCACGTAGGCCGGGTCGAGGAAGACCACGTCCCCCGTCGAGGTGTAGGCGCCGTACCCGTCGGCGCTGACGACCCCCGAGGACGGGTCGACGACGAGCACGACCGGGTCGTCCACGAGCGGCGACGCGCTCGGGTCCGCGGCGTTGCCGTAGTCGAAGAGCGTGCTGTCCTCGGCGAGCGGCGCGCCGCGCTCGACGGCGCAGGTCGCGCCGAAGTACTCCGCCCACGAGCCGACGGCGGCCGCGACGTCGTCCTGCTGGTCCGCCCGGAGCGTGGCGGGCGGGTGGATCGTGAGGCACGACCCCGGCGACGGGGCGAGCCGTGACCCGGTCGCGTCGCGGACGTCCTGCTCGGCGAGGTAGGACGGGCTCACGAGGAGGACCGGCTGGTCCTCGGGCGCGACCGTCACCGTGCCGAACGCCGAGACGGGCTGCTGCGCGGCGAGCACGGCCTCGCGGTCGTCGAGCGCCCGCACGACCAGCTCGCCCAGCCGCTGCGCGAACTCGCCCGCGCGGGCCTGGTCGTCACCGCCCACGCCCACGGAGGTCGCGTCGCCCGCGCTCTGCCAGGCGGAGCGGGCGGCCTGCTGGCCCGCGATGAGCTGCCCCGCGTGCACGGCGGAGAAGATCGACGCGACGAGGATGAGGAGGGCGCAGAGCCGCACGCCGAACGCCGCGGGGACCACCCAGGCCCCGACGGACTCGCCCTTGATCGCGGCCGCGAGCGGGACGCGCTGCGCGGCGGCCGCCGAGACGGCGTGGGCCGTCACGGTGACGAGCAGCAGCCCGGCGAGGACGGGGAGGGCCAGTCCGAGGAACGTCGTCAGCTGGGCGAACCCGTTGTAGGCGCCGAGGAGCACCACGCAGACGGCGGTGGCCACGCCCAGGTGGACGACGAGGCGCCGGCCGATCGGCGCGAGGTCGCGCCTCAGGATGCTGGAGAACGGCGCGCCCTGGAGCCGCTGGACCGCGTACGCCCGGGCGTTGAGGAGCGCACCGCACCCCGCGAGCAGCACGACGGCGACCGCCGCGATGGCGTAGCCCGCCGGGATCGGCGTGCCCGCGAGGTAGCGGTGCCACGAGATCAGCGTCGGGTACGAGTCGGCCGACGCCGTCACCCCGGCCTCCCGGAGCGCGGCGGCCAGCGACTGGGCCTCGGCCGTGCCGCACGAGAGCCCGTAGGAGCCCACCGGGCTCGTCGCCCCGAGCTCCGACCCCGGGTGCACCTGCGTCGTGACGCCCCGGCTGAAGTCGGCGACCCCGCGGTCGAGCCACCGCCCGCCCGGGTCGGCCGAGCCGTCACCGAGGACGAAGAGGTGCCGCGTCGAGACGTCGGTGAGGTCGAAGGTCACCTTCGCGACGGTGCAGTCGCGGGAGGTCGCGAAGGTCGCGATCGTCCCGTAGGCCTCGGCGCTCGACACGGTGGTGCCGAGGGAGTCGACGCGGAGCTGGGCGTCGAAGCCGCGGACCGCGAACTCGCTGTAGGCCTGCACCGTGAAGAAGGCGAGGAAGAGGCTGACGACCACCGCGAGGGCGTAGGCCAGGCTGAGGCTTCTGTTCGGCATGGAGGCTCCGCGCCGGACCGGGCAGGGGCGGCACGGCGCCGCCCCTGCCCTGCGTCCGTGCTACGCGCACTTGTGCCAGTAGGCGTGGTCCACGCGCATGGGCCAGTCCTTGGCGTGGACCTTCGCCCAGACCCCGGGCTTGATGTTGGTCACCCGGTAGAGCTTCCCGTTGTGCACGGACGCGCCGTGGCACTGGGTGTTGTGCAGGTAGTGCGAGTAGATCGCCCCCGCACTGGTCCCGTAGTTCCAGATCCCGCCGCCCACGAGCTGCGAGCCGGCGAACGCCGCCGCCGGCGTGAGAGTCAGGACCCCGGCGACCAGCGCCGTCGTCAGTACTCGACCCAACCTCATATCTCCCCCTTCGGATGTGATTGCTACGTAAAAGTAGCAATCTGGAAGCGTGAGAACAAGGGTTTCGGTCGATCCGAGAAAGTTCCGTTGCCGGAACGCAGGGTGCTGTCGGGGAAGGGCTACAGCCAGGTCGCGCTGACGCGCAGGAAGAGGTCGGTCGCCTCCGGCTCCCCCACGCTCACGCGCAGACCCTCGCCCACGAACGGGCGCACGATCGCGCCGGCGGCACGGGCCTCCTCGGCGCGCTGCGCCGTGCGCTCCCCCAGGTCGAACCACACGAAGTTCGCCTGCGACTCCGGCAGGGACCAGCCCTGGTCCCGCAGACCCTCCACGAGCCGCGTGCGGTCCGCCACGAGGTGCTCGACCCGCTGCAGGAGCTCGTCCCGCGCCCCGAGCGACGCGATGGCCGCCCGCTGCGCGACGTGCGAGACGCCGAACGGCGTCGACACGGCACGGACGCCGGCGGCGAGGCGCGGACGCGCGACGGCGTACCCGACGCGCAGACCGGCGAGGCCGTACGCCTTGGAGAACGTGCGCAGCAGCACGACGTTCGGGTGCTGCGCGTACACCGCCAGACCGTCGGGGGCCTCGGGGTCGCGCACGAACTCGAGGTACGCCTCGTCGAGCACCACGAGGACGTCGGACGGCACGGCCGCGAGGAACGTCTCGAGCTCGTCGCGGTGCACCGCCGGACCGGTCGGGTTGTTGGGCGTGCACACCATGACCACGCGCGTGCGCTCGGTGACCGCCGCGGCCATCGCGGGCAGGTCGAGGCGCCCGCGGTGCTCCCCGGACTGCAGCGGGACCTGCACCGACGTGCCGCCCGCGACCGCGACCGCGATCGGGTACGCCTCGAACGAGCGCCACGGGTACACGACCTCGTCGCCCGGCTCGACGACCGCCTGGAGGACGTGCGCGAGCACCGCGACCGAGCCGTTGCCCACGACGACCTCGTCGGCACCCACCCCGAGGTCCGCCGCGAGCGTCTCCGTGAGCTCGGTCGCGTACATGTCCGGGTAGCGGTTCGCGTCCGCCGCGGCGTCGGCGATCGCCGCCACGACCGACGGCAGCGGCGGGTACGGGTTCTCGTTCGAGGAGAGCTTGAACGCCGCCGCACCCGGGGCGACGCGCGCCCCCGGGACGTAGGCCGGCAGGGCGGCGACGGCAGGACGCAGGGGGACGCGGGGTTCGTGGGCCACGGTCCTCGATCATGCCACTCGTGCGCCGCACCCGTGGTGCGCCACGGGCCGCCGCCCGTGCCGGACGACCGCCCGGATGGCAGGATGCCGGGTATGAGCTTCGTCGTCCGCGTCCTCATCACCGGTCTCGCGATCTGGCTCACGAGCCTGTTCATGGACGAGCACTTCCAGATCGTCGGCTCCGACACGGCCGGCGGCAAGGTCGTGATCATCCTCGTCGTGGCGCTGCTCTACTCGCTCGTGAACGCGGTGATCAAGCCGATCGTGCAGGTCCTCTCGATCCCGCTCTACATCCTCACGCTGGGACTGTTCTCGCTCGTCGTCAACGCGCTCATGCTCATGCTCACCGCGTGGATCACCGAGCAGACGGACTGGGGCATCCGCATCATCGGCGGGTTCTGGTGGGCGCTGCTCGCGGCCCTGATCATCGCCGTGATCAACTTCCTCGTCTCGGCCGTCGTGCCCAAGGCCAAGGACCGCTGACCCGAGCGCCCCACGGCGCACGCCGCCACGCGCCCTCCCGACCGGTCCACCCGAGGACGGCGCCGGGCCGTCACCGCGCATCATCGTCGCCACCGCCCGTACCGGCGCCCCCGGGCGTGCCCGGCCCGCCCGTCGTCCCGGACCCGGCGGTGGTGGCGGACCCCGCCGTCCCGCCGGAACCTCCGGCCGCCCCGGACGTACCCGGCGTGCCGAGGGACGGGGTCGGCGTGCCGAGGGACGGGCCTGGGGCCGTCACGACGCCGTCCGGTGCCGGCCACGGGGGCCACGGCGGCCTCGGCACCGCGAGCTCGCCGATGCAGAACGTGCTCTCCGGGTCCGGGACGAGGCGCGCCTCGTAGACCTGCGGGTCCTCCGCCTCCCCGTCGAGCCAGTGCTCCACGTCGGCGAGGTGCTCCTCCAGGCCGCGGTCGCCCACCTCGACCGCGGCGTCGAGCACGTCCTGGTGGTACCCGACGGAGTGCGGCACGTCGAGCGGCGGCCCGCCGCCGGGCGCGAAGACCGTACCGGTCACCGTCACACGCTCGGGCGTCGCCGGGTTCGGTTTCCCGTCGAGGCCGGAGACCCCTTCCCCGCTGGTCTCGAGGTGCGTGGCGCGCACGCCGGGCGGGAGGCCGTGCCCGCCGACCGGCGACCCGGCGGTCACCACGTGGCGCACCTGGTAGGTCCCGACCGTCGCCGCCGCGATCGTCGCCGCGACCATGCCGCCCTGGCTGTGCCCGACGAGCACGACGTCGTCCTTCGGCTCGATGCCCGACCGGCCCATCGCGTCGAGCACCGCCCGCACGCTGTCCGCCCGCGCGCGCTGGGACTCGTCGTCGGACATGAGGTCGTAGTTGGACGTCATGTTCCACACCGTCCGCAGGTTGCCGGGCTGGGTTCCCGGGATCGCGACGACCCACGTGGGGGTGCCGTCGTCCTTGACGATGCGCTGGACGCTGAGCACCGAGTCCGTGCTCCCGAGCGCCGCCACGGCGCCGAGCGCGGACCGCGTGTCCGTGGGCGTCGGCAGGTCGTAGGGTGCCGCGTCGACCCTGCGCACCTCCGGGTCGGGCAGGAACCGCTTGCGCAACGGCTGGACGGACGCGCGCAGCACGGCCGCCGCGTTGCCGACCGTCGGCACGGCGTACCAGGGGCGGTCCGGGTCGAGCAGGCCGATCGTGCGGCCCAGCGCGCGGACGGTCGCGGGGTGCAGCGCCTCGCCCGTCGTGACGAGCCGACCGAGAGAGGGCCCTCCGTGCAGCAGGGACTGCGCGAGCCCGGCGAGGCCCTGCGCGACGATCATCCCCAGCCCGGCGGCGCCCGCCCCCGCCAGCCCGTAGTGCCGTCCCGCCGCGACCAGCGCGGTGTCGGACCACGCCGCGGCGGCCGCGGCGTCCGCGTCGTCGTACACCCGGACCGCCTGGTGCAGACGCGCGGCGAGCCGGCGGAGGCCCTGTTCCCGCTGCTCGGCGAGCAGGGCCGCCGCGTCGAGCTCGTCGAGGACGGCCGCGCGCGCGGCACGGACCTCCGCCGACCAGAGCGGCGGCGGCAGGTTCCCGCCTGGGGCTGTCCCGAGAAGGTGGGGCGGGGTGAGCCGACCGGCGAACGCCGTGGGCGTCGCCGTCGTGACCTCCACCCCGTGCCGCGCGTCCCGCAGCCCCACCGCCGCTCCCGCCAGGAGGTCCGCGCGCGCCGTGAGCGCCACGGCCTGCGCGACGACCGCCGCCGTCTCGATCACGGTCGGCTCCGTCCCGCCCCGGATCACGACGGACGGTGCGGGCCACGTCCCGCTCACGCGCCGCCCACCGCGGCGAGCTCCGTCCGGAGGCTCGCGACGTCCGTCTCTGCGAGCACGGTGAGGGCGTCCAGCCCTGCGAGGCAGCTCGCGAGCGTCTCGTCGAGCCGGAGCAGGGCCGACCGACCCTCCGCCGTCGCGTCGTCGTACGCGTGCCGTGCCTGCCCGGCCCACGGGAGGTCAGGGGTCTCCAGGGCGGCGCGGGCGCGCGCGGCGTCGTCGGTCGCCGTGAGGACCTGGTCGCGGGCGCGGGTGATCCCGAAGGGCGCGGCGAGGCACGGGGCTGGAGGCGGGGTCGGCATGGCGGCGACCGTACGGACCCCTGCCGACCGGCGGCGGGGACCGGTCGCACGCTGTGGACCGAACCCTCGCGGCCGGACGCTGGGGACGGCCACGGTCCCCGCGACGGCCCTGCTGCCCGGACTGCGGGCGCCACCGACCGCCGTCGGGCGCGCGTGGGAGAATCAGGGGCGTGCCCGAGAACCCTGCCGCAGCCGCCCCTGCCCGCGTGAGCCTCGCCGAGGTGACCCCGCCGATCGCGCTCGGCCCGCTCGACGGCCGCTACCGCGCCGCGGTCGCCCCGCTCGTCGACCACCTCAGCGAGGCCGCGCTCAACCGCGAGCGCATCCACGTCGAGGTCGAGTGGCTCATCACGCTCTGCAACGGCGTGCAGGCGGTCGACGAGAACGCCGTCCGCCCGGTCGTGCCCGGTGCGCCCCCGCTCTCCGAGGCCGAGGTCGCCTACCTGCGCCGCATCCCCGCGACGTTCGGGGGCGACGAGATCGCGGAGCTCGCGGAGATCGAGCGCGAGACGGTGCACGACGTCAAGGCGGTCGAGTACTTCGTCAAGCGCCGCCTCGCCGCGGCCCCCGACACCCTGGGCCCCGACACGGTGCTGCCCGGCGTCGGCGAGCTCGTGCACTTCGCGTGCACGAGCGAGGACGTCAACAACCTGTCGTACGCGCTCATGGTGCGCGGCGCCGTCGAGCAGGTGTGGCTGCCCGCCGCGACGGCGCTCGCCGACCAGCTCGCGGACATGGCGCGCGAGCACGCCGACGTGCCGATGCTCTCGCGCACGCACGGCCAGCCCGCGACGCCGACGACGCTGGGCAAGGAGCTCGCCGTCCTCGCGCACCGGCTGCGCCGCCAGCTCCGCCGCGTCGGCGCGGCCGAGTACCTGGGCAAGCTCAACGGCGCGACGGGCACCTACGGCGCGCACACCGTCGCCGTCCCGGGCGTCGACTGGCCGTCGGTCTCGAAGCACTTCGTCGAGGGCCTCGGGCTCACGTGGAACCCGCTGACGACGCAGATCGAGTCGCACGACTGGCAGGCCGAGCTGTACGCGGACGTCGCGCGGTTCAACCGGATCCTCCACAACCTCGCGACCGACGTGTGGACCTACATCTCGCTCGGGTTCTTCACGCAGATCCCCGTGCCCGGCGCGACCGGGTCGTCGACGATGCCGCACAAGGTCAACCCGATCCGGTTCGAGAACGCCGAGGCGAACCTCGAGATCTCGTCCGCGCTGCTCGACACGCTCGGCGCGACGCTCGTGACGTCGCGCCTCCAGCGCGACCTCACGGACTCGACGACGCAGCGCAACGTCGGCCCCGCGTTCGGCCACTCGCTCCTCGCGATCGACAACGTGCGCCGCGGCCTGAAGGCCCTCGCCGCGAACGCCGACCTCATGGCGGCGGACCTCGACGAGAACTGGGAGGTGCTCGGCGAGCCCATCCAGTCGGCCATGCGTGCGGCGTCGGTCGCGGGCGTCCCCGGCATGGAGAACCCGTACGAGCGCCTCAAGGACCTCACGCGCGGCCAGCGCGTCGACGCGGCGCGCCTGCGCGAGTTCGTCGCCGGCCTCGGCCTGCCCGCCGACGTCGCGCAGCGCCTCTCCGACCTCACCCCCGCGACGTACACGGGCCTGGCCTCCCGCCTGGTGACGACTTACCTGGACTGACAGACCGACGCCGAGCACGGGGTCGGGGGGGGGGGGGGGGGGGGGGGGGGGGGGGGGGGGGGGGGGGGGGGGGGGGGGGGGGGGGGGGGGGGGGGGGGGGG
>NZ_JBYTEQ010000026.1:0-69060 GCF_058792115.1 Cellulosimicrobium sp. EB106-03-01-XG111 | reverse complement strand
GCGCTCCCCGGCTCGGCCGGGGAGCGCCCCTCCGTCGTGCGTGCGGTCGGGACGGTCAGGCCGTGAGGTAGATCCTCCTGCGGTGCAGGACGACCGCCAGCGTGACCCAGAAGAGGAGCAGGCACGCCGTGACGACGAGCTGACCCGGCCACCCTCCGCCGAGGGCCGCGACCGCGCTGAAGAGCACGCCCTCCCCCGGCCCGCCCGGGTAGCGACGCAGCAGGGAGCTCAGCACGTGCGACCCGAAGTAGACGAGCAGGCTGTTGCGTCCGAGCGCCACGAGCCAGTAGAGGAACGCCGTGTCGAGCACCGGTCGGGACTCGATCTTCCGCGTCACGACGACCGCGATCCCCATGGCGATCGCGACACCCCCGGCGATCGCCAGGGCGAACGGCGGCGTCCACAGCCGCTTCATGGTGGGCAGGTCGGTCCCGAGCAGCTCCGCGAAGCGGGGCAGCAGCCAGGCGGCCGCGAGGAACCCGGCCCCGAGGACCGTCAGCGGCCCGACGTACCGGCGGAGCGGGACCTCCGGGCCCCGCCGGTGGATCGCGAGGACCAGGTGCCCGACGGTCGCCCCGGCGGCGACGGAGACCATCGCCCCGTAGATCGCGACGAGTCCCTCCGGGTCGTGGCCCAGCAGCCCGCCGGCGTACATGTGGCTGCCGAAGATCGCACCGTCGATCGCCCCCGAGGGGTTGCACTCCCGGGTGAGCACCGCGTCGGGGCACCGGGTGCTCCACCACATGAGCAGCGCCGAGTAGGTGAGCGCGTAGAACGCCGTCCAGCCCAGCCACCCGCGCCAGGTCCGGGTGAGCTGGTGGCCCAGCGCGGTGAGCAGGACGACCGCGGCGTACAGCTGGAGGACGCCCGTGACGCGCAGGTCTCCGAGGGACTGGGTGCCGTCGACGACCCAGTTGTAGACCAGCCCGAGCCCGAACAGGACCAGGACCCGTCGGGCGAAGCGCACCCAGTCGGTGCGACGGCTGAGCGCGAAGGCCAGCCCGCACCCCGAGAGCGTGACGAAGATCGGGAAGATGACGTCCTCGAGATGCACGCCGTCCCACGGTGAGTGGTGGACGGAGGGCGGCACGATCACCATGCTGTTGATCGCGACCGAGGCGACGAGCATGATGCCGCGGAGCCAGTCGAGCGCCGCGATCCGCGTGGTCGGCCGCGTGCGGGTCGTGGTCGGCGCCGTCACGGTGCCACCCGGTTCCAGGCGCCGTGATAGCTGAGGAACGCCTGGTGCCGCGACATGATGTGCGCGCGCCCGTTCCCCGCCTGGACGGGCACCTCGGTCTGCGGCCAGTGGTCGCCGGGGAACGCCAGCCACCCGTACCAGGACTGCATGAGCCCCCGCGGCACGCCTCCCTCGTCGGGGGTCTCGCACATGAGCGAGCAGTACGCGTCCTCGTCGAGCGCGTAGCGGTAGGTCACGGCCGTCGGTCGGGGCCAGGTCGCGACGAGGTTGCCCTCGACCGCGCCGTAGTCGGTCCGGGCGAGCGCCGAGGACACCGCCAGGTGGTCCGGGTGGGGGTAGTCGGCGAACGACGTCGTCCCCGTGCACAGCTCGCGCCGGCAGTCCGGGGTCGAGACGACGCCCGCGGGGTCGTTGAAGTACGACGCCCCGATCACGCGCGACAGCTCCAGGTCGGGCAGGAGCGTCCCTCGCTGGGCGAGCACCCAGGTGACCATGTAGTCGACCTCGTCGGCGGTGAGGCTCCCGTCGCCGCCGTCGAAGGCGACGAGCGCGGCGTCCGAGCCGACCGCGTAGAGGATCGGGCCGGGGCTCCCCGCGGCCTCGTCCGACCGCGGTGGCGTCCCTGCGGAGAGCTCCGGTGCCGAGACCTCCTCGAGAGCGGGAAGCGTGTCAGCGGCCGCTCCGAAGGCGTCCTGCCCCTGGCGGGCGGAGAGGTCCCGGTGGAAGCCGAGCCACGAGCCGAGCCGCGCGGCCCGGCACTCCGGGCTCTGCCGACCCGTCGGCACCGGGACGGGCCACGCACCGAGCGGCGTCGTCGACGGTCGGAGCAGCTCGGGCTCGCAGTAGCCGGTCGACTCCCCCTGCGTCCCGACGACCCACACGGTGTAGTCGCGCTCGTCCAGCGCGGCGATGCCCAGGAGGTCGTCGTCGGGGTGGGGTGCGACCACGACCTGGACCCGGCGCGGGGCTTCGAGAGCGGAGCAGCCGCTCAGCACCGCGGCGAGCACGACCGCGAGCGCGACGACCAGGCGCATGGGACGGCGAGCCACCACCGGACACAACCTCCCCCTGGACCACCCTCGGGCCCGGGCAAGGATACTCGACCTCGTCCCGGAGCCCCGGTCGCCCCCGGCGGGTGAGGTTCCGGGGAGGGAGGTGACCGGGCCGTGCCGTTCGCGCCATGATGGCCCTGTGCCCCCCGAGACCGCTCCGGCCCGCCCCGCTCCCGACACCGCGCACGTCGACGACGACGCGTACGTCGACCTCGAACGCGAGCTGCGGATCCTGCTGCGCCGCGCGGGCGCGGTCGCGACGGGCATGGCGCGCCGCATCCACCCCGACCTCGAGGCGAGCGCCTACCCGCTCCTCGCGCACATCGCCGACCACCCCGGGGTCCGGGGCTCGGAGCTCGCGGCGCAGTTCGGCGTGGGGCGCGCGACGATCTCGCGCCAGCTCAGCCGTCTGCACGACCTCGGCCTCGTCGCGCGCGAGGTCGACCCCGACGACTCGCGCGGGCAGCTCATCACCCTGACGCCCGACGGCGAGGCCCGGCTCCACGCCGCGCACAGCGGGCGGGTCACGTCGATCACCGAGGCGCTCGACGGCTGGGACCGGGGCGACGTCGCCACGCTCGCGACGCTCCTGCACCGGTACTCGGAGGACGTCGTGCGCTGGGCCGCCAACCGGTGACCCTGTCTCCCGCGGCCGCATGACCGTGCCCGACGGCGCCCGGCCGCCCCGCGAGGCCTCACCGGCTCGCGCAGGGTCCCGGGCCCGACGGCGGCCCGTCGTCGCGCTCGTCCTCGCGGCCGTCGTGGTGCTGGGCCTCGTCGTCGCGACGCGCGTCCCCGACCCGTGGGGCGACGTCGGCGGCGACGTCCTGTACGCCGTCGCGACCTACGTCCTCGTGGTCCTCGTGGCGGCCCGCGTGCGCCCGCTCGTGGCGGGCGCCGTCGCGCTGGGGTGGTGCTGGGCGGTCGAGGCGCTCCAGGCGACGGGCGTCGCCGCCGCCGTGAACGACGCGGTCCCGCCCGCGGCGTGGCTGCTGGGCAGCACGTTCGCGGTGCGGGACCTGGTCTGCTATCTGGTGGGCGTGGCGCTCGCGTGCGCGGTCGACGCGGGCGTCGGCGCCCGGTCGGCTACTCCGCGCCGGCCTCGAACGTCAGGCTGACCGAGTTCATGCAGAACCGGTCGCCCGTCGGGGTCTGGGGCGCGTCGTCGAACACGTGGCCCAGGTGCGAGCCGCAGCGCGCGCAGCGCACCTCGGTGCGCACCATGCCGTGGCTGCGGTCGGTGAGCAGCTCGACGCGGTCGCCCGCGAGCGGGCTGAAGAAGCTCGGCCACCCGCAGTGCGAGTCGAACTTCGTGTCGGAGCGGAACAGCTCGTTCCCGCACGCGCGACACGCGTACACGCCGACGCGCTTCTCGTCGAGCAGCTCGCCCGTCCACGCGCGCTCCGTCCCGGCCTGCCGCAGCACGGCGTACTCCTGCGGGGACAGCTCGGCGCGCCACTCGTCGTCGGTCTTCACGACCTCGTAGGGCTGGTTCTCGTGGGTCTGGCTGGTCATGGTCCACCTCCGACGGTCCCAACCACGCCGACCGCTCCCGTGTTCCCGCCCCGCCCCGCCCGCTGAGTGCACGAAAGAGCCGCGGCCGAACCGGTTCGACCGCGACTCTTTCCTGCCTCAGCGTCGGGGCGTCAGCGCGGGCTGGAGGTCGAGTAGACGGTGCTCGATCCGCCGGCCGGGCGCTGCGCGCGGCCGCGGCCGCCGCGACGACGGCCCGCGGACTGGCCCGCCCCGGCCGCGGCGCTGCCCGCGCCGGTCGACGCGCCGCGGCCACCCTCGGGGCGGCCGCCGGACGAGCGCGCGGGACGCGAGGCACCCCCGGCGCGCGACGCCGTCGTGCCCTGGCCCGCGGGCTGCGCGGCCGGGCGTGCGCCGCCCTGGGCGCCCCGGCCACGACGCGACGCGCGCGACCCGCCGTTGGTCGAGCCCGTGCCGCGCTTCGCCTGCGTCTGGGGCGGCGTGATGTCGGCCGGGCGCACGTACTCCGCGACCTCGCCGACGAGCCCCTGGATCGTCGCGTCGCCGGGCGCGACCTGCTGCGGCTGCGCGGTGATCTTGGCCTTGCGCGTGAGGTCGCGCACGTCGCCGCGCTGCTCCGGGAGCATGACGGTGACGACGACGCCCTCCGACCCGGCGCGGGCCGTGCGGCCCGAGCGGTGCAGGTACGCCTTGTGCTCCGCCGGCGGGTCGACGTGCACGACGAGCTCCACGTCGTCCACGTGGATGCCGCGCGCCGCGATGTCCGTCGCGACGAGCACCTTGACCGCGCCCGACGAGAACGCCTCGAGGTTGCGCTCGCGCGCGCCCTGGCCGAGGTTGCCGTGCAGGTCGACGGCGGGCACGCCCGCCGCCGTCAGCTGCTTCGCGAGCTTCTTCGCCTGGTGCTTGGTGCGCATGAACAGCACGCGGCGGCCCGTGCCCGAGGCGAGCTCGTGCACGATCTGCTTCTTCGCGTCCGCGTCGCGCACCGCGAGGATGTGGTGCGTCATCTGCGGGGGCGCGGCCGCGGCGTCGTCCACCGAGTGGCGCACGGGGTTGCTGAGGTACCGCTTGACCAGCTGGTCGACGCCGTTGTCCAGCGTCGCGGAGAACAGCATGCGCTGGCCCTGCTTCGGCGTCTTGTCCATGATGCGCTTCACGCCGGGCAGGAAGCCGAGGTCGGCCATGTGGTCGGCCTCGTCGAGCACGGTGATCTCGATGCCGTCGAGCGTGAGCAGGCGCTGGTTGAGGAGGTCCTCCAGGCGCCCCGGGCACGCGATGACGATGTCGGCGCCCTTGTCGAGCGCGGCGACCTGGCGCGACTGCGCGACGCCGCCGAAGATCGTCGTCGTCACGAGCCCGAGCGCCTTGGCGACCGGCTCCATCGTGGCGTTGATCTGGTTGGCGAGCTCGCGCGTCGGGCACAGCACGAGCGCGCGGGGCCGGCGCGGGTGGCGCGACGACTTCGCCCACGACAGGCGGGCGACGGTCGGCAGCGAGAACGCGAGCGTCTTGCCGGAGCCGGTGCGACCGCGGCCGAGGACGTCACGGCCCTTCAGCGAGTCGGGCAGCGTGGCGGTCTGGATGGGGAACGGGGAGTCGATGCCCTGGCGCGAGAGCTCGCGCACGACAGGGGTGGGCAGGCCGAAGTCGGCAAAGGAAGTCACAGGTGATGGGCCTCTCGGGGCTCAAGGTCGGGGTCCGCCGCACGCAATCCGGGGGGATCTCCACGACGCCGGGCGCGCGGGATCGCGCTGCCCTCGAACGTCCAGTGTCTCATGCCCGACGACGGGCGGCCGGGTGAGGTGCGTCTCGGCGCCCTCGGGCACAGGGCCCTGTGGTGGAATGTCGCGCGTGCACGCCCTGGCGAACGCCCTCACCGCCCTGCCCGGCCTCCAGCGAGACCTGGTCACGGGATCGCCCGACGACGCCTCCACCGCGGGCGGTGAGGTCGCCGCGTCCGTGGGGGACGTCGTCGGGCAGGTGTGGGACGCCGCCACGACGCCGGTCCCTCCCCCCGCGGCCGCCGTGGTCGTCGCGATGGGCGCCCTCGCGCTCGTCGTCGTGCTCGTCACGCCCGTGTGGCGCGTGGCCCGGCACGTCGTGACCATCGCGCACGAGGCGTCGCACGCGATCGCCGCCCTGCTGACCGGCCGTCGGCTCGCGGGCATCCGCCTGCACTCCGACACGTCGGGGCTCACCGTGTCGTCCGGGCGCCCGCGCGGGTTCGGCATGGTCCTCACCGCGTTCATGGGGTACGTCGGCCCCGGCCTCATCGGCCTGGGAGCGGCCGCGCTGCTGCGCCAGGGGTACGCCGTCGGGCTGCTGTGGCTGCTCGTCGTGCTGCTCGCCCTCATGCTGCTGCAGATCCGCAACTGGTTCGGGCTCTGGTCCGTGCTCGTCACCGGCGCCGCGCTCGTCGGCGTGTCGTGGTGGGCGACGCCGCCCGTGCAGAGCGCCGTCGCGTACGCGGTGACGTGGTTCCTGCTCCTGGGAGCGGTGCGGCCGGTGCTGGAGCTGCAGTCCGAGCGGTCGCGCGGCCGGGCGAGCACCTCCGACGCCGACATCCTCGCGCGCCTCACCCGCCTGCCCGGCCTGTTCTGGGTCGGGGTGTTCCTCGTCGTGACGCTCGGCGCCGCCGTGCTCGGCGGGTCGTGGATCGTCGGGCCCGCCGCCTGACCCTCGCACCCCGGTCGCACCCGGTCGAGCGGCCCTCGAAGACCGGTCGACACACGACGACGGGCCGCCCGCCGGAGCGAGCGGCCCGTCGTGGGACCGAGGACGCGCCTGGAGGAGGAGGACGCGTCGTCGAGATGGTCCGGCGCGAGCGCCGGGAACGTCCCGTCAGCCCTGCGGCGTCAGGACGAACGCCGGTCCCTGCGCGTTCGGGTCCGTGTCGAGGGTGAGGTTCGCAAGGGTCGGGGCCGTGGCGGACTCCACGAACACCTTCGCCTCGCCGTTCTCCACGACCGTGTCGTCGGGCTGCGGGGCGGGGACGAGCGCGAGCTCGAAGCTGCCCGCCTGGTCCGCGGACTCGGCGATCCGCAGACCGCCTCCCTCGGGGACGCCGGCCTGGGTCTGCAGGTCGTGGACAGCGGTACGGGCGTTGTCGGTCAGGGTAAGCACGAGAGCTCCTCTCGTCGCCGGGCGGAACCTGCGGGACACGTCCGTGCGGCCCACGCCTGGCCGGCGTGACCTGCCGTCGGTGCACCCTCCCGCGGGCTCCTCGGTCTTCCCCACCGAAACAAGAACTCGCGGTCGTCGCAAGCGAAACGCCCGGTTCTCACCACATTTCTCACGGAGCAAGACCGCAGGTGACATGTCACGGAGCGCCGCATAAGGTGCGCGCCCGCGGGGGTCGGTGTCCGAGATCGGCACATACGGCCGGGGTCGGCACATGCTGCCGGGTTCGGCAGTCGCGGCTGCCGATCTGGGTCGGGACTGCCGAACTCGGTCAGGACTGCCGACGGCGGGGCGCAGGTAGCCTGTGCGTGGACGCCACCGGCGTCCAGGGCCTCTAGCTCAATCGGCAGAGCTGCGGACTTTTAATCCGTAGGTTGTGGGTTCGAACCCCACGGGGCCCACTCTCTGACCTGCTAGAACACCCCATCCGTCGAACGTTCGTTCGACCCTGCTGGGCAAGTGCTGGGCACGGCCGCCCTGCGAGCGCCCTGCTCCCCCACCACATGACGCCTCGCGCGGCACCTGCCGCCGCGGGCCCTTTCGTCGACCCCGCCGGCGTCGACGCGCCGCGCGAGCCCCTCGCGCAGCCCACCATCTCGAGGCCGCCCGCGACCCCGTAGGCCCACAACAGAACGGCCCCGACCGGTGCGGTAACACCGAGCGGGGCCTGACCACCACTAGAGGACTGGACCCTCCGAGATGGCTCTCGCTCACGCTAGCAGCACCCTGCCCACGGCGCCGAAGGCGCCCGACCCGACAACGTCCGCCCGTCGCCACGTGAACGCCTGGCGCGACGCAGTGTGGCTCTCCGATCTCCGCGCGACGGACAAGCTCGTCGCGCTCGCCTACGCCGACCACGCGTCCACCGGGCCGCTGCGGGTGTGGGTCGCAGCCGAGCGCCTGCAGGCACGCACGAGCCTGGGCAGGACGGCCACGACGGCCGCCGTGCGGCGCCTGCGCGACGCGGGGTGGCTCACCCTCACCAGCGCGAACGTGCGCGGCTTCACGGCCCGCTACGCGCTCACCGTGCCCGGCGCCGTGGCCGAGCACGGCGACAAGGCCGACGACGTCGACGTCGTCGAGCACCAGGAGCACGAGCCGCGAGCGCCGCGACAGGTGTCGGCTCGCGACGGACTCGTGTCGCCTCGCGACGAAAGGGTGTCGCGAGGCGTGCCGGATCCCCTGTCCTATCCCCTTCCCCATCCCCCCACCAGATCGCTCGCCGTCGTCGAGGACGTCGCCGGCGAGCGGGACGCGCTGCTGGACGGGGTGGTGGAGGAGATCCGGTCACACCCCCTCGCCCGCGGCCTGGCGGCCACGGCGGTCCGCCGGCACGCCCAAGAGCTGCGCGCCGCCGGGTGGACGCCCGACGACGTCACCCGCGAACTCGCCGCCCAGGACTTCACCGGGGCCCGCAGCGCGGGCCTGCTCCGCTACCGCCTCACCGCGCTCGCGCAGACCGGCCCAACGCCCCCGCCCGCGCCCCGGGCAATCGACCGCCCCGTCACCACGACCCGCGATCTCTTCGCCGAGGACGACGCCGCCCACGCGGCCGCGCCCCCGTCGCCCGAGACGCTCGCCGCCGCCCGCGCCGCCGCCTGGCGCACCGCCCGCTGACCACCCCGCATGAGAGGACCACCGCCATGACCACCACCGCCACGCCCCGCCCGACGACGGCCGCCCGGATCAACCCCGACAACCGCCTCGTGCTCGCCGGTCTGCTCGTCGTGCTCGTCGCCGTCGCCGCGGCCTCGTTCACGCTCTCGTTCACCGGCCTGTCCGCCGCCGCGCCCTGGGCCGCGATCCCCGTCCGCCTCGCCTGGCTCGTGCCCGTCTCGCTCGAGGTCGCCATGCTCGGATACGTCATCGCCGCGTTCGTCCGCACCCACCGCGGCCAGAGCGCACGCCTGCCCTGGACGCTCGTCTGGGCCCTGACCACCGTGTCGTCCGCGATCAACGCCGCGCACGCCTGGGACGCCGGGCCCAAGGGCTGGCAGGGCATCGTCGGCGCCACCCTCGCCGCCGGGTTCCCGTTCATGACGCTCGCCGCCGCGCACGTCGTCGCCGGCGTCGCCCTCGGCCGCTCACGGAGGCGGAGACGCCCGCTGCGGTCGGCGCGCTCGCGCCGGTTGCGGTCGTCGTCGAGCGCGCACCTGCGCTGCGCGCCGTGGACACCGAGGCGACGGACACCGCGGCGGACGGCGGACACCTGGACGGTGTCCGGACGATCCGGACGGCCGCGCGCGGACGCGTGGCCGAGCGCCTCGACGAGATTGACCGCCTCGCCCTGACGACGGACCTGTCCGGGCGCGCGATCGCGGACGCGCTCGGCCTCGGCCGGACGAGCGTCTGCGCTCGGGTGTCCGCGGTCCGGGCCGGGCGGACGGACACCCGGACGCCGGACACGGACGCTGTGCTGCTCGCCGTGTAGGACACCTCCCACGCGGGCGGACCCGCGTCTGTCTGCCCGCGCGGGTCAGCGCCGCTCGACGGCGTCGGCCCACAGCCACGCCCAGCCCTCGCGCCCCTCGCGCGAGACGTATTCCCCGGCTAAACGGTCCTCGTCGGGTTCATGCGTCGGTGCCACGCCCGTGCCCTCAGGCATCAGGTCGGATGTACGGGGTCACCTTGACAAGGCCCGTTGGAAGATCAGAGACCGCTCGCGCAAGGTCTAGTGTCACGAGTTTCACCTCGAGGAGGACCTGCGGCTGCACCTGCTCTGTCACCGCTTCGCCGAAGGCGCTGAGCAGTTCGTCGGGGACGTGCGCGTACAGGCCGCGTGCCGTCCCCAACTCGGTTCGGCTCCACCGGCACCGGACGATCCGGAACTGGGTGACTGATATGCCCTCCGCGCGCAGCACGCGTTGGGCGGTGCGGGCGTCGAACACACACAAGCTGCCGACGAGGTCGCTCCGTGACGTGGTGTGCACTGCGGCGAGCAGGTCCGCGGCCGTGAGCGCGTCGAGCGCCTTTCGCAGGATGGCGTAGCGCGATGGCTCGATCGGTCTGCCGGCAGGGGCTCTTTGCTGGCGGGGCTTGCGCTCCTTGCGCGTGACCGTGACGCGCGAAACTGCGATGCCGGAGCCGTCCCAGATCCCGTGCACCTTCAGCAGCTCGTCAGGCCGCAGGGTGAGCTCGGGTGAATCGGGCCACGTGGCCCTTACCGTCCATGGCGAGTCGTAAGGGGCAGTCTGGGCATGTTCCGGGTCGAGGGCGAGGCCTGTCTCGCCCTCGACCACAATGGGGAGTCCGGCGGCCACCACTCGTGACCCCGGCTGCAGCCCTTCGATCACGGTGATGGCGCTCAGTAGTTCGTCCCCACCATGACCATCCAGTAGTAGTACCCGGTCGGGCAGCCCGGCACGTAGAACCGCTGGCACTTCCATGACTTGAAGTCCGGTGCCACCTTCTTCAGGTACGCCATACGGGACTGACAGTTCGCAGACGACGTGATGTGGAAACCGTCGTAGGGCGTCCAGGTGATGACCTGCGGCGTGACGATGACACCGCCGTCATCGGTGTCGACAGCGCTCCGCTCATCGATGCCCTGGAGCTCGCTGGCGACGTGAAGCTGGGAAACCTCGGCCTGGGCGTTCTCAGCAGCTGCGCACGCCGCTGCTGCGGCTGCCGGGCGAGCGCCGACGAGTAGGGCAACCAGGATTGTTGCCAGCACAGCAAGGGGGATCAACCCCTTGCGTGTACGCAAAGCGATCGATTCGTTCATTTCTACGCTCCTCTCTCCTCGGGAGCGCGCGCGAACTCCTGCAGCCCCCTGCTGGTGCCTGGGACAGTACGCCCGACCGTGATCCTTGTCTCGGGAAGCCCCGACCCGACCGGCTCTGCAGTAGGCGCTACGGGCACCGTCAGAGCTCCACTCGACTGCCTGACCTGCGCAAACAGAGCCGATAGCCGGTAACAGGTAGCGCACGTGGACCTGGCGGCCCGCCCACGCGACAGCCTCACCGTCGACGCGCGCCTCGCCGCTCTAGCGCTGCGTGACCCACGCCCGCACCGGGATGCCCTCGGCAGGGCCGCGCTCCTGCGCGCGCACCCGGACAGAGCGCCCGGCTCGCGTGGACGCTCGTGTGGGTGCTCACCATGGACAGCAAGACGGCGGACACCCGGACCGACGGCGGACACCCGGACGGTGTCCGGAGGATCCGGACGGCTGCCCGCGGCCGCGTGGCCGAGTGCCTCGACGAGATCGACCTACTCGCGCTGAAGACGGACCTGTCCGGACGCGCGATCGCCGACGAGCTCGGCCTCGGCCGGACGAGCGTCTGCGCCCGGGTGTCCGCGGTCCGGGCCCGACGGACGGACACCCAGACACCGGACACGGACGCCGCCCTGCTCGCTGTCTAGGCGCCCGTCCACGCGGGGTTAACGATCGGGAGATTCGCTCGCTGGTCCGCCCCCAACGTCCTTCTTGGCGACCCAGAGATGCACGGGGGCGGGCCCCGTCGCGGGCGCGCCTGTACCAACGTCGCGGCGGGCAAGCTGGAGAAACTCGTCGAGTGCTGCCGTGAGTTCGGCAGCGTTCTCCGCCCTCTCCGTTTCCGAGGCACCAGCCCCGAGCACGTGAGCGTCCTCGAGTCCGACGGCTCGACGTTCGTCGTCGCCGGGCACCCGTCCTATGGCGAGGCGTGCGCTGAGGTGTAGTCACTCCCCAGCGCCAACGACGATGCGTCTTGCGTCAGCTATCGGATCGTCGATGCTCGGCGGCGATCCGCTCCGCGAGCGAGTCGAGCCCGGCCCGCGTGTCCGCGGTGGAGACGTTCGCGATGAGGTCGCCCGGACGCTGAGGGACAAGGGGCTCGACGTCGACGAGCGGGATCACCTCGGGGAGCTGCGCGCTGGCCGCGAGGGCCAGGGTCGTGAGCCCGGCCGCAAGCGACTGGACGATGACGAGGGCCAGGAGACGTCGGACCACAGGGTCGCGGTGGCGAGCGAGGCGGCGCGGGTCTGCCCGAACGTCCTGGCCGGCGCCGGTCGAGGACGGCCGCCCACGGGCCCCGACCGGCGCCGAGCTCGGGGAGGGACCAGAGGAACGTCGCGAGGGACAGGACGGCGACGAGGCCGAGCGCGCCGGCGGCCTGTGCGGCGTCGCCCCAGTCGCCGCCGACGAGCGGGACCAGGAGCGGTGATGCGGCGTCTCTCACGGCGCGGCCCGGTGGATGCCCACGCCCTGATGGACCGCCGGTCGGCGCCCCGAGCCGTGGTCGGCAGACGCTCAGGCCGTGAACGTCGCCCAGACGGTCTTGACGTCGTCGGTCCGGTACCAGCCGACGTCGAGCGAGAGCTGGCGGGCCATGTGCAGGCCGACGCCGCCCGCGCCGGGGATGCGGCGCCCGGCGTAGACGGGCTCGGTGGACACGTCGTGGTCGGCGACCTCGAGGAGGAACCGGTCGCCGCTGCGGGCGAGGCGCACGATCGTCGGGGGCAGGCCGTGGCGCAGGGCGTTGGTGGCGAGCTCCGAGGCGATGAGGACGAGCTTGTCCGGCGTGGACGAGAGCCGACCGGTCGACGCGACACCCTGGCTCTCGAGCGTCGCCACGAGGCCGGCGCGCAGTGCGGAGAGCTCCTCCGTCGTGGAGAGCACCCACTCCTCCACGAGCTGGTACTCCTCGGGCGGCATCGACGTGATGAGGTCGGCGTCGTCGAGGGGGACGTCGATCAGGGTCTGGTCGTCCACGCGGGGGTACCTCCAGCAGCTTGAAGGAGCGGAGCGGCCACCCTGACACGCGAACCCCCGACCCGCACCCCGTCCCGTCCGGCTCGCCGACGGCAGCGCGCTGCCGTCGGCCTCGGACGGATCGGCGGCTGGCCGCCACCTGTTCATCCCCTGTTGGTTGCGCGCGGGAGGGGTGCGGCCGGACCGTCGGACCATGGCGATCGAGGAGGAGGACCGCGAGATCGACGTCGTGGTGGAGCGGGTCAGCGCGCGCTTCCCGGACGTGCCGGTGGACGACGTCCGCGAGCAGGTGCTCGCGGAGCTGGGCCGGTACCAGGCCGCGCACGTGCGCGACTTCGTGCCGGTCCTGGTGGAGAACGCGGTGATGGACGTGCTGCGCTCGGGCGAGCGGGCGCACCGGCCGCCCCGCGGGAGCGTGCGCCCCGACCGATGAGTCCGCGTGTGGGCGGTCGTCGGTACGTTCGCGGCGGGTCGATCGACCTGCCCCGACGACGAGGAGCTCGCATGTCCTTCCAGGCCTATCTCGACGCGGTGGAGGACAAGACCGGTCTGACCCCGCGCCAGCTGGTCGACCTCGCGCACGAGCGCGGGTTCGACGAGACGACGAAGGCGGCCCCGATCCTCGAGTGGCTCCGGGACGACTACGGCCTGGGACGCGGGCACGGCATGGCGATGGTCCACGTCATCACGAAGGGTCCGCAGATCTCGTCGAAGCACGTGGGGTCGGACGGCTCGCACCGCGACGACTCGGACACGCTGTGGCTCGACGGCAAGGCGACCCGGCCGACCTGACACCCGGCGCGCCCGGCACGGGCCCTCCCCGGCCCGCACGCCGGTGCCCGACGACGTCCCGGGAGCGGCGTCGTCGGGCACCGGGGCGCGGGGCGGCTCAGGCGACGGGCGCGGTCAGAGCGTCCAGCGCTGGGCGTCGGTCTGGTTGCAGGTCCAGAGCTGGACCTTCTGGCCGTCACGCAGCGGTGCGCCGCCCTGGGCGTCGAGGCACTTCCCGGACTGCGGGTTGCGCAGCGCCTTGGTCGCGGAGTCGTACGTCCACTTCTGCGCGCCCGTGCCGTTGCACGTGTAGATCCACACGGCGGTGCCGTCGGCCGTCCCGCTGCGCGCGACGTCGAGGCACTTGCCGAGGGCTCTCACGGTCCCGTCGGTGCCGCGTGTCCACTGCTGCGCCGCGTTGCCGCTGCAGGTCGCGAGCTGGACCTGGTTGGTGTCGGTCGGGTCGGCCCACGGGACGTCGAGGCACAGGGTGCTCCCGATGCGGAGCGCACCCGTCCCGGTGGGCAGACCGCCGGGGGTGCCCGGCTGCTCTGTGCTGCCGCCGTTCCCGATGGGTGTCGCCGTGCCGGTGAACGGGTCGAGCCTGATGTACGCCGCCTGGGGGTTGCCGTCGTGGACGAGCGACTCGTGCGCGCCGACGTCGTCGAACGCGAACGCGTACGCCTTGCCGTTCGCCATCTGCTGGTGCGCGAGCTTCGCGTAGACGTTGGTGCGGGCGTCCTGGTAGAAGCCGGCGTTGCTCGCGTCGGGCTGGTTCGGGTTCGTCAGCGCCGTGGTGCGGACGAGCGCCGCGCACAGGGTGCGGGCGATCGGCCCGACGACGTGGTCGTTGGGCGCCTGGAGGTCCTTGTGGCACCCGTACACGCTCGACGCGTCGGGCTTCTTGAACGCGGCGACCTCCTGCCCGGACCCGTTCCTGAAGCGGAACCAGTCGCCGTCGACCCGGCCGCGGAACTGCGTGCCGGGCTCGTGGGAGAACGGGGTGACGACCATGTCGCGCGTGCGGTACGAGTTCCACACCTCGGTGACGTAGGAGTCGATCGAGGCCGAGGAGATCTTCCCGACGTCGATCCCGTGCGACGGGTTGAGCGCGCGCAGGCGGCTCCCGTCGGGCGCGCGCTGCACGAGCCCGCCCCACCCCGCGCTCTCGAGGGCCGTGTAGAACGCTTCGTAGCCGTTCGGCTTGAGCATGCCCGTGCTGAGGACCTGCCCGTCGGCGCGCTGGACGCCCACCTGGTACGGCGCGGACCAGTGGTCCACCTGCGTGCTGTTGATCCACAGGCCGCCGTCGTTGAGCGTGTACTCGGTCCAGTTGAAGAGGATGTTGCGGTTGGGGTCGGAGTCGTTCTGGACGGCGGGCTGGACGAGCCGGCCGTCGAGCACGATCTGGAACGTCATCTTCTGGCCGTAGGAGTAGTAGACGCGCCCGGACAGCTTCGGGAGCCGGATGGTCACGGACTGACCGGGGCCGGGTCCGGCGATCGACGCGTCGGGCGCCGGGACGGGCACGGGCCCGACCCCGCCGGGCCACGGGTGGAACGTGCCGCCCGCGTCCGCCCAGCCGGCGACGCCGTCGCGCTCGCCGAGGACGTACAGGTAGATCGGCCCCCTGCCCGAGTCGTTGGTGATCGTCAGCGGGATGGTCGCGGGGACCGCGCTCGCGGGCGCCGCCACGCCGACCAGCGCCCCGCTCACCGCGAGGACCACGGCGCACAGCGCGGCCCACGCTCGTCTGCTGCTGTTCTTCCTGTCGTGAGGCATACGGGATCTGCTCCTGTTCGGTTGCTCCGTCGAAACCGGTCGCCGGACCGTCCCGGCGACAGCGTTGCCACAGGAGGTGTGGAAGCGCTGCCACGACGGTAACGGACGGCGGCTCACGACGCCAGGGAGCGCTCCCTCACGTTTCTGCGGCGCACCTCGCGCCACGTCCGCGCGGGACGCCGCCGCGGTCCGGGCGCGTCCGCGCGCCTCGGGACGGACCCAGGTCGCCCGTAGACTCGAACGAGTGCAGTGCCACCACTACGACGCCGGCCGGTGCCGGTCGTGCACCCTCCTCGACCTCGCCTACCCCGCGCAGGTCACCGGCAAGCAGGAGCACTGCGCCGAGCTCCTCGCCCCGCTCGCCCCGGACCTCGCCTGGCTGCCGACGGTCGAGTCGGCGGAGTCCGGCTTCCGCAACAAGGCGAAGATGGTCGTCACCGGCACCACCGACGCCCCGGTGCTCGGGATCCTCGCGGAGGGCGGCGGCGTCGACCTCACCGACTGCCCCCTCTACCCGCCCGCGCTCCAGGCGTCGTTCCCCGCGTTCGCGGAGTTCGTGACGCGCGCGCGGCTCGTCCCCTACGACGTCCGCTCCCGGCGCGGCGAGCTCAAGTACGTGCTCGTCACCCTCTCCCCCGACGGCGACCTCATGGCGCGGTTCGTCCTGCGGTCCACCGAGTCCGTGCCGCGGGTCCGCAAGCACCTGCCGTCCCTGCTCGACGCTCTCCCGTCGCTGCGCGTCGTGTCCGTGAACCTGCACCCCGAGCACAAGGCCGTCGTCGAGGGCGAGACCGAGATCGTCCTCACCGAGGCCGAGACGCTGCGCATGCACGTCAACGGGATCGACCTCCACCTGCGCCCGCAGAGCTTCTTCCAGACCAACACCGACGTCGCCGCGGCCCTCTACCGCCAGGGCCGGGCCTGGGTGGACGACGCCGCACCCGCCTCGGTCTGGGACCTCTACTGCGGCGTGGGTGGGTTCGCGCTGCACGTCGCGGGGCCCGGTCGCGACGTCGTCGGCGTCGAGACGAGCGCGGAGGCCGTCGCGAGCGCGCGGCTCACCGCGCGCGACGCCGGGCTCGACCGCACGATCTTCCTCGCCGAGGACGCGACCGCGTTCGCCCTCTCACGGCAGGACGTGCCGGACCTCGTCGTCGTGAACCCGCCGCGGCGCGGCATCGGGGAGACGCTCAGCACCTGGCTGGAGCGGTCCGGCGTCGGGCACGTCGTCTACTCGAGCTGCAACGCGACGACGCTCGCGCGCGACCTGGCCCTCATGCCGTCGCTCCGGCCGCGCGAGGCGCGCGTGCTCGACATGTTCCCGCAGACGTCGCACTACGAGGTCGCGGTCCTGCTCGAGCGCGCCTGACCCCGACCGTGGTCGCGAGCGCCGCTCAGGGGCGTTCCCCCGCGCGGCGGGAGGCCTCGACCGCCGCGGACTCGACCCGCGCGCGGTAGGCGACCCACTCGTCGTCGTCCAGCGCGGGCAGGCTGCTCGGGCCGTTCCCCGCCGCACCGTCGACGAGCTCGCGCACGATGTCGGCGTGCCCGGCGTGGTGCGCCACCTCCGCGAGCACGTGCACGAGCACCTGGTGAAGCGTGACGTCGCGGTTCGCCGGGCGCCACCACGGCACGTGCCCGGGCGCGTCGAGGTCGAGCGACGCCACCGTCGCGTCGCACAGCTCCGACGACCGGCGGAAGAGCTCCAGGATCTCCTCCCGGCTCTCGCCCGCCGTGGCCCACATGTCGGCGTTCACCTCGGCGTCGTCGGCGAACCACGGCATGTCGAGGTCGTGCGTGCCGCCGAACGCCTCGTGCAGGTAGCCGAGCTGCACGCTGCCCACGTGCTTCACCAGGCCCAGGACGTTCGTGCCGGTGCGCGTGAGCGGACGGCGGACGTCGTACTCGCTCAGCCCCTCCGCCGTGGCGAGCAGCGCGTCGCGCTCCCGGCTCAGGTACCGCAGCAGCGTCGCCTTCGGGTCGTGGTCCGGTGCCGTCCTCGTGCTCATCCACCGGACGCTACCGACGCCCTCCCACACCGGTGCCAGACTCCCCTCATGGCCACCGTGCACGCAGAGATCACCGACCGGCTGGCGGCGTTCGTCCTCGCGCAGCCGGTGTTCTTCGTCGGCACCGCCCCGCTCGCGGCGGACGGTCACGTGAACGTCGCGCCCAAGGGCATGGCCGGGACGTTCGCCGTGCTCGGGCCGCACCGCGTCGCCTACCTGGACTACACCGGCTCGGGCGCGGAGACGCCCGCGCACCTGCGCGAGAACGGCCGGATCGTCGTGATGTTCTGCGCGTTCGACGGCCCGCCGAACATCGTCCGCTTCCACGGGACCGGTCGGTACGTCGAGGCCGGCACCCCGGAGTTCGACGCGCTGCGCGCCCGCTTCCCCAAGCGCGAGACGGCGGGCCAGCGCGGCGTCGTGGTCGTCGACGTGACGCGGGTCTCCGACTCGTGCGGGTTCTCCGTGCCCCGCATGGCGCTCGTCGAGGACCGGGACCTGCTCGACCGCTGGGCCGACCGCAAGACCCCGGAGCAGCTCGAGGCCTACCGCGTCACGAAGAACACCACGAGCATCGACGGCCTCCCGGCGATCGGCGACGGCTCCCGCGCCCCGGACACGACGCCGCGCGAGGCCCTCGGGCGCTGACGGCTCGCCGTCGGGCACCACCAGGCCTCTACCTCGCCGAGGTAGAGCCCCGGTCCCCCGAGGTAGCCCTCACGAGGAAGGGTCGTCGCCCTCCGTCGCGGCGAGGTAGGCCCTCCCGCGCGGCGAGAGGCGGTACCCGACGTCGAGGCTCTCGGTGAGGCCGAGCTCCTTGAGCCGACGCACGCGCACCTTGAAGTCGTCGCGGGCCATCCCCAGCCCGGCGGCCAGCTCGCGCGCGACGACGCCCTCGTGCGCGCCGATCAGCTCGAGGTACCGGCGGGTCCACGGCTCCGCGGCGGCCCGGTCCTTCCGCGCCAGCGCGGTGCGGAGCTGCTCGACGGCGTCCGCGTCGAGGTCCGCGTCCTCCCGCAACGCGACGCGCGGGTCCGGGCCGGCGAGCCGCAGGCCCACGCGGTAGAGGTCGCCCTCGCGCCCGGCGCCCCGAGCGAGCACGCGCTCCGGCGAGGTCATCCCCGCGAGCCGCGCCTCGTCGTCGGACACGACGGGCGCGCCGTCCGGACCGACGGGCACGCGCTCGACCGACGTCACCTCGACGACGCCGACGCGCGTGCGCTGGAGCGTCCCGACGCGCACGCGCGGCGTCGTCCAGCGGCGGAACGCCAACGTCACCGTCCGGTCCTGGAGGCCGCGCAGCGTGCGGGCGTCGAGGAGCACGTTCCGAGCGTACGACCACACCTCCACGCTCTCCCGGGGGAGAGTCCCGGTCGGAGAGCCCCGGCCAGGTGAGGTAGAGCCGAGGTCACGACCACGGGTCTACCCCGCGCCACCGGGCCTCGACCTCGCGGGACCAGCGCTCTACCTCGGCAGGCCGGGGCTCTACCTCGCGCGGCCGGGGCTCCCTCGCAGGCCCGGGTTCTCCCTCGGCGCGTCGGGCACGGCCAGGCAGGGTCAGGCGAGCTCGGGGCGGCGGGCGACGGTGAGGACGTGGGTGTCGGGCCAGTCGACGGGGTCGCCGGTCGTGGCGTCCCGCAGCGTGGCGACGGGCGCGAACGCGTGCTCGACGACCCACTCGTTGCGCCACGCCCCGCTCCCCGGCTCGAGCTCGAACCCGGCGGCGGTGAGGAGGTCCGCCCAGCGCGGGCCGGTGAGGTCGCAGAAGCGCTCGTGGCTCTCGGACAGCCAGTTGTCGACGTAGTCCTTGCGCGTGAGGAACTCCATCGCCTCGCGCAGCGTGAGCCGCCACGACCCGGGGCGCACGCGCTCGGGCCGGAACTCGGACCCGGAGAGGCGAGGGAAGTCGTGCGCGAACTGGAGGAGCCGCGCGTCGGTCGAGAGCGCCCCGACCCACGCCGCGACGTCCTCGCGCGAGAGGCCGTCGAGGTCGGTGCGTGCGCCCCCGGGCCCGTGGCCCGTCGCGGGGGCGCCGTCGTCGGTCCGCAGGGTGAGCACGACGACCCGGTCCGGCTCGGCGGGACCGCACACGTCCGAGTTGATCCACACGCCGCCGGGCCGCGTGTGCGCGTGGACGCGGCGCGCGAACGTCTCGACGTCGCGCACGCCGTCCCCGTACGACGACACCTCGTGCGTGAGCGCGACGGTGAGGGTCGTGTCGACGGAGGCGTCGGGCATCACGGACCGGTCGAGGATGTTGGCCTGCACGAACCACACGTGCGGGTTCGCGAACACGCCCTGCGCCTTCTTGTGCTCGGCCTCCGCGACGAGGTGCCGCGCGACGTCGACCCCGAACAGGTCCGACTCGTGCAGGCGCGGCTCGCGCGCCACGTGCTCGAGCAGCCCGCCCGTCGCGCACCCGATGTCGACGATCCGCCCGGGCCGCACGTGCGGGGCGACCTGGGCCCACTTGCGGGCCGACGCGTCCTCGAACGCGGCGGCGTAGGTGCGGTAGTCGCGGGTCGACGTGAGGTCGCCGTCGCCGGACACGACCGGGTCGGCGAAGATCCGCCGCACGTCCTCGACGAACCGGTAGCGCGCGAAGAACTCCGGCACGGCGGGGTGCGCGACGTCGCGCCAGCGCTCGTCCCCCGCGGCGATCTGCTCGACGACGTCCCACGGCCGCGCGGGGAGGTCGCCGCCCGGCTCGGCGACGTCGAGCTCGACCCCCGCCACCCGGTAGCCGAGGGCGCGGTAGGCGTCGACGAGCGCGGGCGTCGAGCACGCGACGACGGTGTCGGCGGGGTCGGGCGCGACGCCGGTCGCGGTCGCGACGCTCGTCACGACGAGGTGGGCGAAGCGGTCGTCGGGCGCGACGTCGGGCACGGGCACGACGACGGACGCGAGGCCCTCCCGGGTCGTGACGTTCTCGACGAGCGCCTCGCGCCGGTGCCCGGGCAGCGGGTTGCGGCGCGTGCCCGCGTGGTTGGCGGACGTCACGACCCAGACGACCTCGACGTCGGGGGCGCAACGTACGCGCCGCCCGTCGAGGTCGTGCACCAGCCCGGCGCGCAGCGCACGGAGGTAGTCGACCTGGTAGCGCGTGACGACGTGGTGGCGGCCGGGGAAGAGGATGCGGCGCACGGGCGGGCCGTCGGTCGGGAGAGGCACCCGCACACGGTGCGGCCAGGCGGCACCCGGGCGCAACCCGTCTCACGTCTCGGGCTGACAGCCGCAGCCCTGGGTGCGACCCGTCTCACGTCTCGGGCCGCCCGGCGCAGCACGTGGCGCGGCCGCATCCGGGATGTGGCCGCTCACGAGGCGCGGAACGGCGCGGTTCCGCGGGTCCGGGCACGTGTCCTCGCACCGCGACACGCCCGAACTGGACGCTCGTCCACGATGCAGCACGGCATGGCGTATGCGACGGTATGGGCGATGTTCTGGATCGTGGCAGGGGCTGTGCTCGTCGTGTCCGGCCTCGCGATCGCCGCGACGGCCGTCCGTGGCGCGCGCCGCGCCGGGTCGACGGGTGCGAGCGGCATCGCGATCGCGGTCGGCGGCGGCCTCGTCGTCTGGGGCGCCGTCGCCCTGCTCGTCGGGCTGATCACCGAGGGCTGACCGGGACCTCCCGCGCGTCCACGAGCTCCGCCCCGCTCACCGCGCCCGAGAGCCCGCGGCGCCCCCGCGTGAACGGGACCGCGACGACCGACACCACCGCGAACAGGGCCGCGAGCGGCGCCGCGACCGAGGCGGCCACCCCCGCCGCCGCGGGCACACCGGCCGGCAGGTCGCTCAGCAGACCGAGCCCTCCCCACAGCGCGCCGCCCGCGGCCGCCCGCGCGACGCGCTGCGCCGTCGTGCCGCGCCGACCGGCCCAGCGAGGGGCGAGCCACACCGTCCGCTGGCCCCACGAGGCGCCGCTGCCCAAGAACGTCGGCACCACGAACACGACCGCGAACGGCACGAGCGTGCCGAGCAGCCACTGGGCCCAGTCCGCGCCGTCGGGCAGCGGCCGCCCGAGCGCGTAGAGGACCGTGCGGTAGGCGACCTGCAGCACGACGCCCAGCGCCGTGACGAGCAGCGCGTCGAGCAGCATCCCGAGCCACCGCCGCCAGACGGTCACCGGGCGGGCCTCCTCCCGGCGCGCCTCGAGCTCTCCCGCGCGCGGCATCCAGCGCAGCAGGAGGGGCGCCGCGAGCGCCCCGAGGAGCGCGCCGAGCGTGTTGGTCAGCACGTCGTCGACGTCGGCGACGCGGTACGAGCACGGGATGATCCCGAAGATCCCGGTGTACTGGGTCGTCTCGACGAGGAGCGACACGAGCAGGCCGGACAGCGTCGTGACGAGCACCCCGCGGCCGAGGTAGCGCCGCACGAGCACGCCCCAGGGGACGAACAGGACAACGTTGAAGACCACCTGGAGCACGGCGGTGCTGCGCAGGGTCGCGCCGAGCCCGAGCCCGACCGTGTCCCGCCGGACGTCCGCGAGCGAGTGGAACGGCACGAGCTCCGCGCCCGCGACGCCGTACTGCGCGCACCACCGCGCGAGGTCGCCGCTGGGAAGGGGCAGGAGCGTGTACGCCACGAGCGCGACGCCGTAGACCGCGACGGCCGCCGCACCGACGAGACGCCGGCCGCTCAGGCGGCCGTACCGCCGGTACTGCCACGCGAGCGCGGGCACGAGGAAGGCCGCGAAGAGCAGGGCGCCCCCGAGCAGGCCGACGTACGCGGGCCAGGTCCACCGGTCGGTCACGCGCGGGCTCCGCCCTGCGCGGGACGGCGCGCGGCGCGCGTCACGGTCGGGACCGGGGTCGGGTTCGGCGTCACGGGCCCCAGTATCGCGGTCGACGACGACCGGCCCCGTCCGGCGGGACCTTCGGCGCAGCCCGGGGCGAGGGCGCCCGCCTACCGTGGAGGTGCGGTCGGGATCACGGGTCGCCGCGGGTGCACCGAGGACCGGTCCGGACCGGCCGCCGCGCACCGACCGGTGCGCGCGGCACGACGGACGAGGTGAGCACGATGAAGGCGGCGCGGTACCACGGCAAGGAAGACCTCCGGATCGAGGACGTCCCGGAGCCCGAGACCCGGCCGGGGACCGTGAAGATCCGGCCCGCGTGGACGGGGATCTGCGGCTCGGACCTGCACCTCTACCTCGAGGGCCCGTTCCCGCCGGCGCCGTCCGAGACGCAGCCGCACCCCCTGTCGGGCGAGACGCTGCCCGTCGTGTTCGGGCACGAGTTCTCCGGCGTGGTCGAGGAGCTCGGCGAGGGCGTCGAGGGCCTCGCGGTCGGGGACGCGGTCGTCGTCGAGCCGTTCATGGTGTGCGGCGAGTGCCCGCCGTGCCGCGACGGCCTCTACAACGCGTGCGTGAAGATGGGCTTCATCGGCATCTCGGGCCGCGGCGGCGGGCTGGCGGAGCACGTCGTCGTCGAGCGGCGGTGGGTGCACCCGGTGGGCGACGTCCCGCTGGACCAGGCGGCGCTCATCGAGCCGCTGGCCGTCGCGTACCACGGCGTCCGCCTCTCGGGGGCGCAGGCGGGCGACACGGTCCTCGTCGGCGGCGCGGGACCGATCGGCCTGCTCACGTGCGCCGTGCTCCACGCGATCGGGGCACGCGCGATCGTCACGGAGGTGAGCGGGGCGCGCAAGGCCAAGGCGCTCGAGACCGGGGTGGCCGACGACGTCCTCGACCCGCGCGAGGTCGACGTCGCCGCGCGCGTCCTCGAGCTCACGGACGGCCGCGGCGCGGACGTCGCGATCGAGTGCTCGGGCGCGCAGCCCGTGCTCGACACGCTGACCCACGCGCTCAAGGCGGGCGGCACGCTCCAGATCGTGGCGCTGTTCTCCGAGCCGCCGACGCTCGACGTCATGACGGTCCTGCTCCGCGAGCTGACCATCAAGGGCGCGATCGGGTACGCGGACGACCACCCGGCCGTGATCCGGCTCGTGCAGGAGGGCAAGGTGGACCTCGCCCCGTTCGTGACGAGCCGCATCGCCGTCGAGGACGTCGTGGAGAAGGGGTACCGAGAGCTCATCGACCACAAGGACGACCACGTGAAGATCGTCGTGTCGGTGTGAGACGGCGGCCCGCGGCCCCCACCGTCCCCGGGGGCCGCGGGCCGCGCTGCTCGACCTGCGGCGCGCGACGGGGCGTGCCACGGTGGAGGCTCACCGCAGCACCCGGCCCCGGGAGGCCCGCATGGACGTCCTCGCCGCCCACGGCGACGCGATCGGCGCGTTCGACGCGCTCGTGCGCCCGCTGCGCGACGACCGGTGGCCGCTCCCCACGCCCGACGCGGACTGGACCGTGCGCGACCTCGTCAACCACGTCACGGCCGAGCAGCTGTGGGCCCCGGAGCTCCTCGCGGGCCGCTGGATCGAGGACGTCGGCGGCGTCTTCGACGGCGACGTGCTCGGCGACGACCCCGTCGACCGCTGGGTCGACGCGTCCGTCCAGGCACGCGAGGCGTTCCTCGCGCCCGACGCCCTGGACCGTCGCGTGCACCTCTCGTACGGCGACGAGTCGGGCGCGGAGTACTGCGCGCAGATGACCTTCGACCTCGTGGTGCACGCGTGGGACCTCGCCCGGGCGACGGGCGGGGACGAGGAGGTCGACCCGGCGCTCGTCGCGTGGGCGCTCCGCTACGCCGAGGCGCGCTCGACGTTCCTCGAACCCGGCCCGCTCTTCCGCGGCCCCCTCGACGTCGACGACGGCGCCGACGACCTCACGCGTCTCCTCGCGCTCACCGGCCGCGCGCGCTGACAACCTCCCCGCGCGAGACTGGCACCATGCCGCTCGACCGCACCGCACCCGGGACGCCCGCGGAGCCGTCCGACCCACCGCGCCGCCCCCGTCTCCTCGAACCGGCCGCCGACCGCGCGGGCCGGCCCCTCGTCGTCGGGCACCGGGGCAGCTCGTCCGTCGCGCCGCAGAACACGCTCGCGGCGTTCGAGGCGGCGTGGCGCGCGGGCGCGGACGCGATCGAGCTCGACGTGCACCTCACCGCCGACCGGCACGTCGTGGTGCTGCACGACGAGGTCGTGGACGAGACCACGGACGGTACCGGCCGCGTGGACGCGCTGACGCTGGCGCAGGTCCGGGCGCTGGACGCCGGGTCGTCGTTCGCGCGGGCGTTCGCGGGCCAGCGCGTCCCGACGTTCGAGGAGGCGGCGCAGTTCGTCGCCGAGCGGCCCGGGCTCGAGCTGCTCGTCGAGCTCAAGGGCGTGTGGACGCTCGACGACGCGGCGCTCGTGACGGGAGTCGTGGACGCCACCGGGATCGGGGACCGCGTGGTCGTCCAGTCGTTCTGGCCGCCCACGGTCGCCGCGCTGCGCGACGCCGCCCCGCACCTCGACCGTGCCCTGCTCCTCGCGCTGCACCCGGACAGCCTCGACGAGCTGGTCGCGGTGTGCGCGGACCTGGAGGTCGTGGCGTGCAACCCGGAGGTCGCGCTGCTCGCGCACGAGCCGGGCCTCGTGAGGACGCTGCGCGACGCGGGCCTGCGCGTGCACGTGTGGACCGCGGACACGCCGGACGAGTGGGACGACCTCCTGGTCCAGGGCGTCGACGGCATCATGACCGACCGACCCGACCGCCTCGTCGGCTGGCTCGACGCGCGGCTCGGCCCCGGCGGGCGCGCGGGCGCCCGAGAGGTGGACCTCGCCGCGTCGCCCTAGCCTCGACGGATGAGCGCGACGACCCCGCCGACGCCCCCGGGCGCGCACCCGCCCGGCACCGCGACGAGCCCTGCCGCGTCCGGCGGCGCGCCCCGCTCGCCCGCGGTGTGCGTGCTCGCCCTGACGCCCCTGCTCGCGATCGAGATCGAGCCCGCCGGGCCGACCGAGACGTCGCCCGAGGTGCACGTCCACCCGGGCGGACAGGGTCTGTGGCTCGCCCGCATGGCCTACTCTCTCGGGGCGCACGTCGTGGTCTGCGGGCCGTTCGGCGGCGAGACGGGCAGCGTCGCGGCGCACCTCGCCCGCACCGAGAACCTCGAGCTGCGCACCGTCGGCACCGGCGGCAACGGGGCGTTCGTCCACGACCGGCGCAGCGGCCAGCGCACCGAGCTCGTGACGATGGACCCCTACCCCCTGAACCGGCACGAGGTCGACGACCTCTACAGCACCGTCCTGGTCAGCGCGCTCGACGCGGCCGTCACGATCCTCACCGGCTCGGAGACGGGCGTCGGGGTCCCGGCGTCGTTCTTCCGCCGCCTCGCCCACGACCTGCACGCCTCGGACCGCCAGGTCGTCGCGGACCTCTCCGCCGACCAGGCACGGGCCGTGGCCGACGCGCCGGGGGTCGTGCTGAAGATGAGCCACGAGGAGCTCGTCGAGGGCGGCTTCAGCGACGACGAGTCCGAGGAGTCGCTCCTGCGGTCCGCGCGCGCCATGGTCGACGCCGGCCCGCGCGCGCTCGTCGTGTCCCGGGCGCACGACCCGTCGCTGCTCGTCACGCGCGAGCACACGTACCGGGTCACGACGCCCCGCGTCACGACCGTCGACCACCGGGGCGCGGGCGACTCGATGACGGCGGGGATCGCCGTCGGGCTGGGGCGCGGGCTCGGCCTGCCCGACGCCGTGCGTCTCGGCGCCGCGGCCGGGGCGCTCAACGTGACGCGGCGCGGCCTCGGGACGGGCCGCCGCGACCAGATCGAGCGCTTCGCGCGCAGCGTCACGGTCGAGGACGTGACCTGACGCCACCTCGCGGAGCGTGACCCCGCAGCAGAACCCGGACCCGACCACCAGGAGGACCTCGTGCGCGCACTCGTGACCAACGACGACGGGATCGACTCCCCCGGCCTGGCGGTGCTCGCCGGGGCGGCGCTCGACGCCGGGTACGAGGTCGTCGTCGCGGCGCCCGCCCGGGAGTCGTCGGGCGCGAGCGCCGCGCTGCTGGGCGCCGAGCGCGACGGCCGGCTCGCCGTCGAGCCACGACGGGCGCCCGGCCTGCCCGACGACGTCACCTCCTACGCCGTGCGCGCCGCGCCCGCGCTCATCGCGTTCGTCGCCGCCTACGGCGGGTTCGGCCCGCGGCCCGACCTCGTGCTCTCGGGCGCCAACAAGGGCGCGAACACCGGCAACGCGATCCTGCACTCGGGCACCGTCGGCGCGGCGCTGTCCGCGATGACGCACGGCATCCGCTCGCTCGCCGTGTCCGTCGACGCCGCCGAGCCCCGCCACTGGGACACCGCGCGGCTCGTCACGGACCACGTGCTCGCGTGGATGGACGACGCGCCCGCCGGGGTCCCGCTCGACCGCCGCACGCTCAACGTCAACGTGCCCGACGTCGCCCCCGACCGCCTGCGCGGGCTGCGGCAGGCGCCCCTCGCGTCGTTCGGCCTCGTCCAGGCGAACATCCACGAGGACGGCGACCGGCACCTCGTGCTCCAGTACTCGGGCACCGAGCGGCACTCCGAGCCCGACTCCGACACGGGCCTGCTGACGCGCGGCTGGGCGACCGCGACGCTCCTCGTCGCCCCCTACGCAGACACCAGCATGGAGATCCCGCCCCTCCCCTGACGAGCCCCGCCGTCGAGCACGGGGTCCGCGACCGCGTCGCGGCGAATCCGGTCGTCAGGCCCGTGCTCGACCGTCGCCGGTCCCGTGGTCGGGGGCGTCGTCGTCCGGCACCGTCTCGTGCTCGGCCGTGCGCTCGCGCTCCTCGATGACGTCCTGGCCGGGACCCGCGAACGCCCGCGAGCGCTCCTCGCCCTCGGGCGTCCCGCTGAAGAAGGCGGACTCCGCGGCCTCGGGCAGGTCGTCGTCGTGCCCGACGGCGGGCAGCGGCCGGGTGCTGCCCGGCGCCTCGGCGTCGTCGACGCTCCCGTCCGTCGCCCGCGCTCCGGCGTGGCCGGGACGACCCGCGCCGTCCTCGGGGCCCGGCACGACCCCGACGAGCCGCGTCGGGTCCTCGCTCGGCGCTGCGCCCGCGCCCCGGCCCGCGCGCCGGATCGTGCCGAGCACGACGGGCGCGTCGGCACGGCGCGCACCCCGCTCGGCGGGGAGCCGGGGCGGGCGCGCCGGGGCGACGGGACCGTCGTCGTCCGCGGCGTCGCGACCGGGGCCGCCGGGCGCGTCCGGACCCGCGGCGCCGAGCCCGTCGCGCTCGTCCGGTCCGTCGAGGTCCAGGGCGTCCACCGCGCGCTCGAGCCGGGTGCGCGGCAGGCCCTGGGGCGCGGCGCGCTGCAACCAGTCGACGAGCCCCTCGCGCACGAAGCACCGCAGGTCGAACAGCGTCGGGGCGTCGTGCGCGCTGACGAGCGCGCGCACGCGCACGAGGCCCCCGACGGCGTCGGTCACCTGGAGGATGCCGACGCGCTCGTCCCACAGGTCCGTGAGCCCGAGCAGCCGCCGCAGCTCGGCGCGCATCGGGCCGACCGGCACCTCGAAGTCGAGGTCGAGCTCGACCGTGCCCAGCAGGTCGGCCGCACGCCGGGTCCAGTTCTGGAACGGCGTCGTCGTGAAGTAGGTCGACGGCATGATGAGCCGGCGGTCGTCCCACAGGTGCACGACGACGTAGGTCATCGTGATCTCCTCGATGCGGCCCCACTCGCCCTCCAGCACCACGACGTCGTCGACGCGGATCGCGTCGGTGAACGCGATCTGCATGCCGGCGAAGACGTTGGCGAGCGAGGTCTGCGCCGCGAGCCCCGCGACGATGGAGATGAGCCCGGCCGACGCGAGCAGGCTCGCCCCCGCCGCCCGCGCGGCGGGGAACGTCAGCAGGATGCCCGCGACCGCGCAGACGACGATCACCGCGACGGTGAGCCGCCGCAGCACGGTGATCTGCGTCCGCACGCGGCGCGCGTGCCGGTTGTCGGCCGTGTCCATGCGGTAGCGCTGGAGCGCGGAGTCCTCGAGCACGAACGCGATCGCGCCCACCCACCACGCGCCCACCACGATGAGCGCGATGAGCAGCAGGTGCTCGACGGCGGGCCGCCACGGCGTCCCGGCGTCGGTGGTGACGCGCACGGCGATCCAGACGGCGACGACGGTGAGGACCGCGCGGTCCGGTCGCCGGAGCCGTCGCGACAGGTCCCGGGCCAGCTCGCTGCGCCGCCCGGCCCGCCGTACGACGGCCGAGATCACCGTCCCCAGCACGAAGGCCAGGACCACGCCCGCCGCGACCGCCCCGAGGGTGACGAGGACGTCGGTCGTGTTCTCGAGCTCGGTGTCCATCCCCCCAGGCTAGGCAGGGTGCGAGACCGTCACCTCCGGGCCGGGCGGCGGGCGCGGGGCACCCGGGACCGCGGGGGGCGGGCCAGCCACGGGGCGAGCAGCCGCGTGACGCGCGGCAGCACGAGGTAGGTCATGACGGGCGTGAGGACGAGCGTCGTGGCGAGCACGCGCGGGACGACCGGCACGTCGTCCCACGCGGGGACCGTGCTCCCGACGAGCACGGTGAACGCGAGGTTCACCGGGAAGAACCCGAGCCAGATGCTCACGGACTGCTTCCAGCGGGGCGGCGCCGCGGCGACCGCCGCGCTCGACGTCGCGGGCGACGGCGCGGGCGTCGTCGGGGCGTCGAACCAGCCCTCGATGCCCGTGCGGCGCTCGACCCGCGTCTCCTCGACGAGGTCCCGGCCCTGCGCGAGCCAGCCCACCCGGTCCGACGACGTCTCCCACGCGTCGAGCGTCGCGGCGTCCGCGAACCGGTAGAGCATGTGCCAGTCGTGCGACCCGGCGGACGCGCGCACCCAGCCGGAGCCGAGGAAGCCCGGGTAGCGGTTGGCGAGGTTGACCCCGTCCTGCACCCAGCGCGTGACGGCGGGGACGTTCTCGGGCCGGACGCGGCGCTCGATCGCGACGGTCACGGGACCGGCGCCGGTGACGGGCGGCCCGGATCGGGGTCGGGTGGGCGGGCTCGGGGGCAGGGCGGAGGCGGGGTCGCCGCCGGTCCGCCGCGCGTCCCCGGGGACGTCGTGGGTCATGGGACGAGTCAACGGCGCGGGTGTTTCCGGGTCGTGAACGCGCGCGGGCGCGGGACGGATCGTCCCGCAGGTCGGGACGCGGGCCGACGCGCGCGTCGTCCGGGCCGGGCCTACCGTGGCAGGCATGATCTCGTGGGAGCTCGCGCTCGCCCTGCGCGACGCGGGCGTGCGGTGGTCCCCCGCCTCGGGCGACCGCTTCCGCCTCCTCACCACCGGCGCCGACGGCGACGTCTTCACCGTGAGCGACATGACCATCGAGCCGCACGAGTTCGACACCGGCGTCGTGCTGGGCTTCAACGGCACGACGGAGTGGGCGCTCGACTCCGTCGCGCTCGAGGACGCGCTGTGGCACCCGCTGGAGGGTCAGCTCCGCGAGCTGCTCGGCGGCACGTTCCGCGCGCTCGAACGGACCGCCGACGGGTACGTCGTGCGCACCGAGGTCCTCGGCGAGGCGGCCGAGCACCGCGCCGCCGACGCGGCCGACGCCTACGCGGACGCCCTGCTCGCGCTCGTCGCCGTGAGCACGGAGGACCCGCCCTGACCCGCCGCCGGCACGCGACCTGGCTCGACGACGTCCGGCGCGCCCCGGCCGTCGTGCGCCGGGTCCTGCGCGCGCTGGGCGACGAGCCGCCCCTCGCCGTCGAGACCGAGCCGCCCGAGGTCTCGCCCGACCTCGTTCCCCTCCTACGCGAGCTCGGGACGGCGCTGCTCGACTCCGGCCGCTCGGTCACCGACGTCGAGGACGACCTCGAGGCGGTCGCCCGGCGCTCGGGCGCCTCGACCGTCGGCACCCTCGTCCTGCCCACGGGCGTCTTCGTCCGGGTGAGCACCGCGAGCGGCGCGGTCGCGGACTTCTCGGCCGCGGAGGCGAGCGGCCTCAACCTCGACCAGATCGGGGCGCTCATGACACTCGTGCGCCGCCTGCGCACGTCGGACGTCCCCCTCGCCGACGCACGGGCGCAGCTGCGCGCGATCGTCGCGCGCCCGCCCCGGTTCGGGCCCGCGCTCACGGTCGTCGGGCACGGCCTGCTCACCGTCGGGTTCGGGCTCGTGCTCAACCCGACGGGCCCGCTCCTGCCCGTCTACCTCGCCCTCGGCCTGCTCGTCGGGGCGCTGCGCTGGCTCGGGACGCGCTGGCCGACGCTCGCCACCGCCCTGCCCGTCGTCGCGGCGTTCGTCGTCACGCTCCTCGCCGTGGACGTGGTGCACCCGCGACTGGGCGACGACCCGCTGAGCGTGCTCGTCCCGCCGCTCGTGTCGTTCCTGCCCGGGTCGGTCCTCACCGTCGCGGCGATCGAGCTGACGAGCAACCAGATCGTCGCGGGGGCGAGCCGGCTCGTCTACGGGGTCGCGCAGCTCCTGCTCCTCGTGTTCGGCGTCGTCGCCGGGGCCGCCGTCGGGGGGCCGCTCGTCGCGGCGCCGCAGGGCGAGCACCTCGGGTGGTGGGCGCCGTGGGTGGGGATCCTCGCCGTCGGGCTGGGGCAGATGCTCTTCGCGTCGTCCCCCCGCGGGTCGCTCCCCTGGGTGCTGCTCGTGCTGCTCGGCGCCTACGCGGCCCAGCTCCTGGGGTCGCTCGCCGCGGCGCCCCTCGCCGGGTTCTTCGGGGCGCTCGTCATCGCCCCGCTCGCCGCGCTCGTCGAGCGCTCGCGCCACGGGCCGCCCGCGGCGGTCACGACGCTGCCCGCGTTCTGGCTCCTCGTCCCCGGTGCGCTGAGCCTCCTGGGCCTCTCGGACCTCGTGAACGGCGGCCCCGAGGCCGCGCAGGAGATCGCGAACGCGGTCGTCGCCGTGTTCGGGATCGCGCTCGGGACGCTCGTCGGATCGGCCGTCACGCGCGATGCAGGACGCGTGACACGTACCCTCTTCACGTCCTGAGCACACGGTCCGCACGCCATTCGCGGGGGTTCCCCTCGTGAGCCCACCTCTCTGGACGTCCGTCTAGTTGAAGATGGAACAGCCGACAGGCCTCCGCGGTCCGCCCCGAGACCGTGCCTGTCGGCGTCGTGGTGAGAGGGCGCGCTCGCGTCCCGCCCGACCGCACGCCGTCGTGGTCACCCCGCGCTCCCCTGCGCAGGTGCCCAGGGACCGGAGCGCGCCGCGCTCGACCGTCCGCGACCACGACCCGATGATCGGATCGTCCGCTTGACCACTGCACAGCACCTCACGTCCACCCCGACCGGCACCACCGGCGCGTACCCCGCCGTCCGCGGCGAGGCGCGCTAGATGGGCCGCCACACCGCGCGCCGGGCCTCGTTCCCCGCCGCACTCGTCTCCGCCGCCCGCCGTGGCACGCACGGGACCGGCGCCGCCGCGCCCCGGCGTCGCCGCACCCTCGGGACCGGCGCCGCCGTCGCGGCCGTCGCGCTCACCGCGAGCACCGCCGCGGCGGCCTTCGCCAACGGGTCGGCCCCGTCCGCCACGACGGACGCGACCGGCGCGACCCCGGGCGACGCCCCGACGTCCGGCACCGCCGTGGCCCCCGTGGCCCTCGGCGCGCCCGCCGACCTCGCGACCGCCGACCCGGCGACCGTGGAGGCGGCGAGCGACGTGCTCGTCCGGGCCCAGTTCCTCACCGGCGAAGGCGCCGCGTCGCTCACGCCCGAGCAGGTGGCCCAGATCGAGGACGCGCGCACGCGCCTCAGCGAGGCCGTGACCGAGGCGTCCGCGCCCGAGGGCGCGGCGCTCCTCGGCTCCCCCGCCGGGTCGGGGCTCGCGAACCCCGACGACGCCACGGCGTCCGCCGAGGCCGCCGACGAGCCCGCGACCGACGACGCCCTCACCGCGGCCGAGACGCTCGGCGCGAGCGTGCCCGCGCTCGACGGCCGCGCCGACGACCGCGCGAGCCGGTCCTCGGCCCGCACGCCGCTCGACGAGCTGGGTGCCGCCGTCCCGACGCTCGACCCGGCGACGCCCGACCTCGCCGGGTCGGCCGACGACGCCGCGCCCGGGACGGACGCGGCCACCGAGTCGCCCGAGGAGGACGCGGCGGCCGCGGACACCGCCACCGACGCGCCCGACCTCACCACGGGCACGGCCGACGCGGCCGTCGACGCCCCGGCCGAGGGCGCGCCCGACGCGGGCGAGGCGCCGGCCGACCCCGCGGCTCCCGTCGGGACCGGCGGCACGGAGGAGATCGCCGCGCTGACGGCGGAGCTCACGACCCTGCTCGACGCCGCCGGCTCGGGCGTGACCGTCCAGGTCGTGCCCGGACCGCCGTCGCCCGAGGAGGTCGCCGCCCAGCTCGACCAGTGGGCCGCCTCCACCGCGGGCTTCGGCAACGGGCAGATCCCTGCGAGCGCGCTCTGCGAGCTGTCGTTCGCGCCCGGGGAGCAGCTCCGCTGCGACGCCGCCCACCAGATCGAGGCCCTCAACGAGAAGTTCCGCGAGACGTTCGGCGCGAACCTCTCCGTGACGGACTCCTACCGCTCGTACGCGTCCCAGGTCGCCGTGAAGGCGTCCCGCGGCTACTTCGCGGCGCCGCCCGGGATGTCGAACCACGGCTGGGCGCTCGCGCTCGACCTCGGCGGCGGCATCCAGAGCTACGGCACCGCGCAGTACGAGTGGATGCGCGCCAACGCGCCGGCCTACGGCTGGGACAACCCCGAGTGGGCCCGCGCCGGCGGCTCGAAGAACGAGCCCTGGCACTGGGAGTACGGCGACATCTCCTGACGAGCCGCACCACCACGACGACGGCCCCGGCACCGCGACGACCTCGCGGACCGGGGCCGTCGTCGTCCCTGTCCGCCGGCGCGGGCCCGTCAGGTGAGGGCGTCCGCGAGGAGCAGCATCGTCACGAGGAACCCGGTGACGAGGTTGAGCCACAGGAACGCGCGCCAGCCCGCGTTGGCGCGCTCGCAGTCGTCGTCGCGCACGTCGCGGAAGCGCAGCACGTTGACCGCGTACGGCAGCGGGAGCAGCGCGGCGAGGACCCCGGGCCACGGGAGCACCGCGAGCACGACGGCCGCCCCGACGTACGCCGCGGCAGCGGCGAGCACGGTCGCGTGCGCGCCGATCGCCGTCGCGACGGACGCGATGCCCCCCTCCCGGTCCGCGCGCACGTCCTGCACCGCCCCGAACGCGTGCGACGCCATGCCCCAGAGCACGAAGCCGACGAGCACGGGCCAGACGGAGCGCGCGGAGAGGTCCGCGTCGACGAGCACGAGCGCGTACAGGAGCGGGCCCGCGAAGTGCATCGCGGAGGTGAACGAGTCGAGGAACGGGCGTTCCTTGAACCGCAGCCGGGGCGCCGAGTAGGCGACGACGCCGAACACCACGAGCGCGAGGACCGCGCCCGCGAGCGGGTCGCCGAGGAGCAGGAGCGCGACGAGGAACGGCACGTTGGTCGCGACGCACGCGCGCAGGATGCGACGGTGCGTGACGCGCGCGGTCGCCGGGTCCGCCAGCGCGCCCTCGATCCCGCCCTTGCGCGGGTTCCGCAGGTCGCTCGCGTAGTCGAAGACGTCGTTCACGCCGTACATGAGCAGGTTGTACGGCACGAGGAAGTAGAGCGTCCCGAGGACGAGCGCGAGGTCGACGCGCCCGCCGGTCGCGACGAGGTACCCGGCAGCGAACGGGTAGGCCGTGTTGATCCAGGAGAACGGCCGCGACGCGGCGAGGACGTCCTTCACCTGTCGTCCTCCGTGGCCCGCGCGCGCCCGGACCCGCGCCCGGGCCTGCGGCCCGCGCCGCGGTCGCGACCGCGGGCGCCGAGCACGGTCCACAGCACCGGCATCCCGAGCGCGGCGGCGAGCGCGTACGCGAAGTCCTCGAGCGGCGCACCCCACAGGTAGACGCCGAGGATCTTGTCCGGGTGGTAGACGTACAGGTCGGCGGCGATCATCAGCGTGTCGAACACGAGGGTGAGCACGCACATGACGACGGCCGTCCACACGAGCGGCCCGGGTCGCAGCCGACGCAGCACGCGCCACGACACCACGACGAGCACCGCGAGGACGATGACGTTGAGCACGATGTTCGTCACGCGTCGTCCTCCCCGGCGCGGCGGGCCGCGAGCACCCGCTCGGCGCCCCGCCAGACGAGCAGCGCGTTGTAGCACAGGAGCGTCAGGAACACCGCCTCCTCGACGGGGAGGTCGGGGGCGAGCAGCAGCCCGGTCATCCACGGGCTCTCCCCGCGCGCGAAGATCCCGAGCGCGAGGCCCGCGACGTCCCACGCGAGGAACCCGACGACGCCGAGACCGACCGTGAGCGCCGCACGCCGGGGGTCGGACCAGAACGCGAGCCGGAACCGGCGGTCGAGCACGGCGAGGCCGCCGAGCGAGACCGCGAGCGCACCGAGGTAGGCGAGGCCCGTCACCGGCGGACCGCCACCGGCCGGTCCGCCGGCCGGAGCCGTTCGGGCCGGCGGCTCGCAGCGAGGAAGCCGTCGCGCAGCGGCTCGGGCAGCGGACGCGCGGACGTCTCGCCGAGCAGCCGCTTGGCGACGAGCTCGGCGCTGATCAGGCACATCGGCAGTCCCACGCCCGGGATCGTGCCACCTCCGGCGTGGTAGAGCCCGTCGACACGGCGGGACGCGTTCCCCGGGCGCCACAGGGCGGACTGCCGCAGGGTGTGCTCCATGCCGAGCGCGCCGCCGCGCCAGGCCGAGAGCTCGGCCGCGAAGTGCGCAGGCCCGAGCACGCGCCGCATGACGACGCGCCCCGGGAGGTCCTCGACGCCCGCCCAGCGCCCCACCTGGGCGAGGTAGCGGTCGGCGAGCCCGTCGAGCGTGCGCCGCGACGGCTCGTCCCCGCCGAGCGTGGGGTCGGCGGGGAACGGCACGAGGAGGAACAGGTTCTCGTGGCCGGGCGGCGCTGCGGGCGCGGCCGACGTCGGCCCGTCGGTCGCGCTCGTGCGCGACACGTAGAGCGAGGCGGGCTCCGGCACGCGCAGGCCGCGGGGGTCGCTGCGACGGTCCGGGCCGAGCACCGCGTCGAAGTTGGCGGGCCAGTCCTTCGTGAAGAACAGCGAGTGGTGCGCGAGCTCGGGCAGCTCGCCGCGGACGCCCGCGAGCACGAGCAGCGCGGAGATGCCCGGGCCCTTGTCCTCCCACGCCGCGGCGGGGAGGTCGGCCCAGCGGGGCTCGAGGAGCGCCGTCTCCGTGTGGTGCCGGTCGGCGGCCGAGACGACGACGTCCGCCTCGACGAGCTCGCCCGAGGCGAGGCGCACGCCGGTGACCCGACCGCGCCGACCGCCGCCGGGCACGACCTCGATCCCGGCGACGTCGGCGCCGGTGCGCACCTCGGCGCCCGCGTCACGCGCGAGCCGCTCGACGGCCTCGATGAGCGTGTACATGCCCCCGCGGGGGTACTGGACGCCGTCGACGAGGTCGAGGTGGCTCATGAGCGAGTAGAGCGCGGGCGCGCGGTAGGGCGACGACCCGAGGAACACGGCGTGGTACCCGAGGAGCTGCTGGAGCCGCGGGTCCTCCACGGCGCGCGCGGCGCGGTCGGCGAGCGACTCGCGCAGGAGCGCGGCCAGGCGCGGCAGCCGGCGCAGCACCGCGGGCGAGAGCGCCCGGTCGGGGCGCTCGAACGTCGTGTAGAGGAAGTGGTCGAGCGCGAGCCCGTACGCCTCGCTCGCGTCCTCGGCGTACGCGGCGATCCGGCCTCCGGCACCCGGCTCGATCGCGTCGAGCCGCGACCGGTTCACGCCGGGGTT
Organism: Cellulosimicrobium sp. EB106-03-01-XG111; assembly: GCF_058792115.1. Classification (NCBI taxonomy): domain Bacteria; kingdom Bacillati; phylum Actinomycetota; class Actinomycetes; order Micrococcales; family Promicromonosporaceae; genus Cellulosimicrobium; species Cellulosimicrobium sp. EB106-03-01-XG111. The sequence continues at coordinate 33,287 of NZ_JBYTEQ010000026.1, read as the reverse complement.
GCCGGACAGCTCGAACGTCGATGCCGCGCCGTCCGCGCCCGGCTCGAAGAAGACCCGGTACGCCGGGTCGAGCGGGACGAGGTCGAGGTGGTCCTCGACGCGCGCGCCGAGCAGCCCGAAGAAGTGCTCGAACACCTCGGGCATGAAGTACCAGGACGGGCCCGTGTCGAAGCGGAAGCCGTCCACCTCGAGCGTGCCGGCCCGGCCGCCCACCTCGTCGTGCCGCTCGAGCAGCGTGACGCGGGCGCCGCCGCGCGCGAGCAGGGCGGCGGTGGCGAGCCCGGCGATCCCACCCCCGACGACGACGACGCCCGGAGCCCTCACGCGAGCACCTTCCGCGGGCGCGGGGACCGGGCGGACGCCACCTGGCCGAGGAGCTGGCCGCCGGCGGCGCGCGCCGCGAGCGCGACCTTCATCGTGTCCGGGATGCGCACGCGCGCACGCAGGATGTCCTCCGGCGGCGTCGCGGCGAGACGCGCGAGGAGCCGCTCGTAGACGGCGACGGTCGCGGCCACGGCGATGCGCGGGCGCACCGGGAGGCCGGGCAGCGCGGCGCGGGCGGCGGCGAGGTCGCCCTCCACCTCGCGGCAGAACGCCTCGACGTCCCGGCGGCGCAGGCGGCCGGGGACGACGCCGGGCAGGTACGCGCGCCCGAGCTCGTCGTGGTCGGTGCGCAGGTCGCGCAGGAAGTTGATCTTCTGGAACGCCGCGCCGAGCGCGCGGGCGCCCCGGACGAGCACCGGGTCCGGGACGCGCAGCGGCTCTCCCGGTCGGCGGCGCGCGTTGAGGAACACCGCGAGGCACATGAGGCCGACGACCTCCGCCGAGCCGTAGACGTACCGCTCGTAGCTCTCACGGTCGTGCACGCGGACCGTGAGGTCGGTGCGCATCGAGGCGAAGAACGGGTCGACCTCGTCGTGCCCGAAGCCGCAGCGGCGCGCGGCGCGCGCGAACGAGTGGACGACGAGGTTCGTCGACCAGCCGCGGGCGAGCGCCCGCGCCGTCTCCGCCTCGAGCTCGTCGAGGAGCTCACCCGCGCCGTCGCCGCGGCGCGTGTCCACGACCTCGTCCGCGATCCGCACGAGCCCGTAGACCGCGTCGATCCCGTCGCGGGTCGGTGCGTCGAGCAGGCGTGCGCCCAGCCCGAACGAGGTCGAGTACGCCGCCAGCACGACCCGGCTCGTGCGTGCGGCGGTCAGGTCGTACAGCCGTGCCGGGTCGCTCTCGTCACCCACGTCGTCGTCCCGCCTTCCGTCGCCGGGGCACCTCCCCGGTCAATCCTCAGCATGCTGAGGGATGTAGGGTCGCACGGGACGCCGGATTTCACACCTCGGAGGCGGCCTCGCGCGTCGTGTCGATGCGGCGGGGCCCGGACTGCCAGGCCTCCCACGCCGACGCGATGATCTCCGGCAGCCCGTTGGTGGCGCGCCAGCCGAAGAGCTCGTTGATGCGACGCGGGTTCCCGACGAGCTGCGGCGGGTCGCCCGCACGGCGCGGCAGGACCTCGGGCGTGACGTCGAGCCCGCTCACGCGCCCGATCTCGTCGATCACCTCGCGCACCGAGGAGCCCTCGCCCGTGCCGACGTTGAACACGTCGAACGGGCGCTCGTCCACGTCGAGGTACTCGAGCGCGGCGAGGTGGGCCTGCGCGAGGTCGAGCACGTGGATGTAGTCCCGGATGCACGTGCCGTCCGGCGTCGGGTAGTCGTCCCCGAAGATCTTGGGCCGCTCGCCGCGCTCCAGGCGGTCGAGCACCATGGGCACGAGGTTGAGCACCGCGGGGTCGCCCAGGTCCGGCCAGCCCGCGCCGGCGACGTTGAAGTAGCGCAGCGCGACGAACCGCAGCCCCCACGCGCGGCTCGCGGCCCGGCCGAGCCACTCCCCGACGAGCTTGGTCTCGCCGTAGGGGTTGATCGGCTCGGCGTGCAGCTTCTCCTCGACCAGGGACACCGACGGCATGCCGTACGTCGCCGCCGACGAGGAGAAGACCAGGCGGTCGACGCCGGCCGCCTGCATCGCGGTGACGAGGTTCGTGAAGCCCCCGACGTTCTGCTGGTAGTACCAGGCCGGCTTCTCGACCGACTCCCCCACCTGCTTGCGCGCCGCGAAGTGCACCACCGCGCGCACGTCGTGCTCGGCCATCGCGCGCGTGAGCACGTCCACGGCCTCGGGCGACGCGACGTCGACCTCGACGAGCACCGCGTCGCCGACGCGGTCCGCGCGTCCCGTGCTCAGGTCGTCGACGACGACCACCTTCTCGCCGCGCTCCTGCAGGAGGCGCACCACGTGCGCGCCGATGTACCCGGCTCCGCCGGTCACGAGGATCGTCATGGCACCACCCTAGTGCGCGCGCCCCGCGCGGCGGCGGGGTCGTCCCCAGGGCGTCGGGTCGCCCGCCGCGGGAGGTACGACGGCACGCTCAGGCGTGGCCGTGCGCCTCGCGGTCGCGCAGGGCCGCCGTCTCGAGCTGGAACGTCGAGTGCTCGACGGAGACCGGGAAGTGGTGCGCCACGCACATGCGCACGCGCTCGACGATCTCCAGCGCGTGCCCGTCCCGGAAGCACGCGTCGTCCACGACGACGTGCGCCGAGATGGTCGGGAGCCCGGTCGCGACCGTCGATGCGTGCAGGTCGTGCACGTCCTCGACGTGGTCGAGGGACAGGATGTGCCGGCGGACGTCGTCGAGGTCCAGCCCCTCGGGCGTGAACTCCATGAGGACGGCCGTCGCCTCGCGCAGGAGGCGGAACGCGCGGGGCACGATGAGGACCGCGATGAGCAGGCCGGCGATCGCGTCGGCCCGCTGGTAGCCGGTCGTGGCGATCACGACGGCGGCGACGATGACGCCGACGGAACCGAGCGCGTCGTTGACCACCTCGAGGAACGCCGCGCGCAGGTTGAGGTTCGCGCGCCGCCCCGACGCGAGGACCGCGATGGCGACGAGGTTCCCCACGAGGCCGACGATCCCGAACACGAGCAGCTCGGAGGAGGGCACCTCCGGCGGCTCGAGCAGGCGCCGGACGCCCTCGACCGCGGCGTACGCGCCGACCGCCAGGAGCAGGGCCGCCTGCGCGAGCGCCGCGAGCACCTCGACGCGGCGGAAGCCCCACGTGCGGTGCTTGGTCGCCGGGCGCAGCGCGAGCGACGCCGCGACGAGCGCGACGGCGAGCCCGACCGCGTCGGTGAGCATGTGCGCCGTGTCCGTGAGGAGCGCCAGGCTCCCCGTGAGCACCGCGCCGACGGCCTGGGCCGCGAGGATCGTCGCGGTGATGCCGAACGCGACGGCGAGCCGTCTGCGGTGGTCGGGCGCGTCGAGGCCACCTGCGCCGTGGTCGTGACCCGCTCCCATCGATCCTCCATTCATCGGTATGTACCGATGTTATCGGTGAACACCGATGTTTTCTAGACGGAGTGCACCGTGAGGCGCGCCACGCGCAGGGGTCAGGGCGCCAGGGCGACGTGCTCCGCGTCGGCGAGGAGGTGCGCGACCTCGGGCCGCACGAGCCGGTACCAGGACGACCGCCCCTCCCGTCGCACCGCCACGACCCCCACGTCGCGCAGCGTGGTGAGGTGCGCCGAGACAGTCGACTGGGCCAGCCCGAGCTCGCGCGTGAGGTCGACGACGCGACGCTCGGAGCCCGTGAGCAGGTGCACGATCGCCAGGCGGCGCGGCTCGGCGAGCGCGTGCAGGAGGCGCGCGACCGCCTCGTGGTCGTGCGCGCCGTCGTGCCGGGGGTCGCTCGCGGCGCTCGTCGTCACCCGCCGATCCTAGCGATCGGCACCCGCGGACCGCCCGGGCTCAGCCCCAGCCGAGCTCGTGCAGCCGGTCGTCGTCGATCCCGAAGTGGTGCGCGATCTCGTGGACGACGGTCACCGCCACCTCCTCGACCACGTCCTCCCGCGTCTCGCAGATGGCGAGCGTCGGGTTGCGGAAGATCGTGATGCGGTCGGGCAGCGCACCCGCCGCCCACATGTGGTCCCGCTCCGTGAGCGGGACCCCCTCGTAGAGCCCGAGCAGCTCGGGGTCGTCGTCGGGCGCGTCGTCCTCGACGAGCACCACGACGTTGTCCATCTGCGCCGCCAGGTCCTCGGGCACGAGGTCCAGCCCGTCGCGCACGGCGTCCTCGAACTCGGCCCGCGTCATCTCCACCACCCGCCCATCCTCCCCCGCGCGGGAGGCAGAACCGACGCGGAGCCCCGGGCGGTGCCGCTGTACACTGGCCGACGTTCCTGAGCCCCCATCGTCTAGCGGCCTAGGACCCCGCCCTTTCACGGCGGTAGCACGGGTTCGAATCCCGTTGGGGGTACGCGAGATCGCGTCGGGACCGGTGGTCACCGGCGGATTTACGGATCGGCGCACCGGTGCGGTACGATCCTCTCGGTTCGAATGCGGGCCACCACACCACCAGGATCACTGGTGAAAATCACCAGGTTCCCTGGTGCTAAGGTGTGTCTCGCGAAGAACAGCAAGGCCCTGTAGCGCAGTTGGTTAGCGCGCCGCCCTGTCACGGCGGAGGTCGCGGGTTCAAGTCCCGTCAGGGTCGCGTGAGGCGAAGAGCCCGGTCGGCATCGGCCGGCCGGGCTCTTCCCCCATGGCTCTGTAGCTCAGTTGGTAGAGCGTTCGACTGAAAATCGAAAGGTCACCGGATCGACGCCGGTCGGAGCCACCGAGAGACCCCCGCCCGGGATTCCGGTCGGGGGTCTTCTGCGTCCCGAGCCGGTGCGGCGCCCACCGCGCGACCCCCCTCGCCCCGCGGCACCGCGCGCACCCCCCGGGAAGTTGCGCGCCGACCCCGGTGCCGGTTGAGTGGTGGGGGATCACCTGCGGAAAGGCTGAGAGATGAGCGACTGGATCGACGGGCGCATCCCGCCCGAGGAGCAGAAGCCGACGGTCGGACAGCTCGTGGAGCGCCTGTCCGAGCAGGCGACCCGGCTCGTCCGCTCGGAGATCGCCCTCGCGAAGGCCGAGCTGACGACGAAGGCGAAGCACGCCGGCATCGGCATCGGCCTGCTCGTCGTCGGCGGCGTGCTGGTGCTGTACGGCCTGGGCTTCCTGCTGCACTCCGCCATGGAGGGCCTCGCGACCGCGATGCCGCTGTGGCTCGCGGCGCTGATCGTCGGCGGCGTCCTTGTCCTGGTCGCCGGTACGCTCGCGTTCGTCGGCGTCAAGCAGCTCCAGCGGGGCGTGCCCCCGACGCCGACCGGCGCGGTCGAGAGCATCAAGGAAGACGTCGCGACCATCAAGGAAGGACTGCGCCCGTGAGCGGAAACGGCGAGACCCCCGACCCTCAGCTCTCCCCGTCCCAGCTCGAGGACGAGATCGCCCGGACCCGCAAGGAGCTCGCGGGGACGATCGACGAGCTCACCACGCGGCTCGACCCGCGCGTCCAGGCCAAGGCCGCCGCGCAGCAGGCGAAGCAGGCGGCGAGCGACACCGGGGCGTTCCTCTCCGGCAACGGTCTGCCCGAGGAGGACCCGGACCGGTCCCGCAACGTCAAGCTGCTGCTGGGTGCTGCCGTGGTCGGCGTCGCGCTGGTGGCCGCGGCCATCCTGCGCCGCCGCTCGTAGCGAACCCGTCGACGAACGCCGTCGACCCCGCGCCGATGCTCCATCGGACGCAGGGTCGGCGGCGTTCCGGCGTGCGGGAGGTGTCCGTCGCGCGGGACGTCCGGGATGTTCGACGACGCACGCGACCGGGGAGCGGCCAGCGCGCGGCGCGAGGTCGCGCGTCGTGCCGGCATCCGTGCGGCGTCGTGCCGCCGCGCGAGAGCCGTGGGCGCGCCCGCGCCGGGTCAGGACTTGTCGTTGCCCTCCGCGGGCTCGCTCGCGGCACCGAGCAGGGCCCGGACCTCCGACTCGCGGTAGCGCCGGTGGCCGCCCAGGGTGCGGATCGACGACAGCTTGCCCGCCTTCGCCCAGCGGGTGACGGTCTTGGGGTCGACGCGGAAAAGGCTGGCGACCTCGGCGGGCGTGAGCAGAACCTCGGACTCCCCGTGCATGGACATCACGACACCTCCTCCTGGTACGCGCTGGTCCGGCAGATACCCCGGATCACGACGACAGCACGACGCCAGTACCTTCCATTGTCGCAGCATGCGGATTTCGGGCGACTTGACGGACGGGTGAATTAGGCGCTCTATGGTCGGATCGGCCGGATAGGCGCTCCTGCGGCATACGAGAGCGTTGCCGCAGGTGGTCCGCAAGGGCTCTCCCGACCACCGGACCCTGTCCGGGCGAGGCCGCGCGGTGGAGACTGTGTGACGGTAGGCACGTCCGCGGCTCGGCCGGGGTCCCTGAGTGGATGGAATAGGCCCTGAGCATGTACCGTTGGACCCTGAACAGACGAAACTACACCCCGGGGCCGCACGTCTGAGTACGTTGCCGCCCCGCTTCTACGTTGAGGGGGTCGGAGCCATGGGCCGCGGCCGTCAGAAGGCAAAGCAGACCAAGGTCGCTCGCGCGCTGAAGTACTACAGCCCCGAGACGAACTACAGTGCGCTCGAGCAGGAGCTCACGGGTCACAGCCGTACGGATGTCGTGACGGACTCGCGCTTCGGCGCCGAGCCGGACGACCTCGAGCGCTACGACCAGCGCTACAACGACTGGTCCGACGACCGCTGACGGTCGTCCGCGACACCCCCTCCGCCGTCTCGCACGGACGCATCTGACCTCGACGGCGCCGCCGCCTGCCCGCAGGCGGTGGCGCCGTCGTCGTGCGTCCGTGGCGTCGACGACAAGGCACCCCACCGCGACGTCCGCGACGGACCACCCCACCGCGTCGTCGCGCCCGCGGGCGCGCAGCCCTGGCCGGGCCGGACGCCGCGGGACCCGCGCGCCGACCCGACCGGGCGGTGATCAGGACCGGTAGTCCCCGACGAGGCGCACCGCGCCCGCCTGGACGCCCTTGGTGCCGGCGACCAGGTCGCCGTCGGCCAGGTCGCGGGCCGCCCCCGGGTCGAAGGCCTCGACCGTGCCGAGCACCCACGCGGGCACGTCGAGCGCGGCGCACCGCGCGAGGGCTGCGTCGACGCCGTCCGCGCCCACGACCGCGACCATCCCGACGCCGAGGTTGAGCGTGTTCTCGAGGTCGCCGCGCGGGACCCCGCCCAGCTCGCGCACGAGGCGGAAGACGGGCGGCACGTCCCAGCTCCCCCGCTCCACGACGCCGACGAGCCCGGCCGGGAGGACGCGCGCGAGGTTCGCGGCCAGACCACCGCCCGTGACGTGCGTGAACGCGTGGACCTGGGCCGCGTCGTCGGCGGCCAGGGCGAGGCAGTCGCTCGCGTAGACGCGCGTCGGGGTGAGCAGCTCCTCGCCGACGGTGCGGCCGAGCTCGTCCACGTGCCGCTCGAGGCCCCAGCCCGCGTGCTTGAGCACGGCGCGCACGAGCGAGTAGCCGTTCGAGTGGAGACCCGACGACGCCATGCCGACGAGCACGTCGCCCTCGCGGACGCGGTCCGGGCCGAGCAGCGCGTCCGCCTCGACGACGCCCGTGGCCGCGCCGGCGACGTCGTACTCGTCCTCGCCGAGCAGGCCCGGGTGCTCGGCCGTTTCCCCGCCGACGAGCGCCGTGCCGGCGACCTCGCAGGCGGCGGCGATGCCCCGGACGATGCCCGCGATGCGCTCGGGCACGACCTTGCCGCACGCGATGTAGTCGGTCATGAACAGCGGCTTGGCGCCCACCACCACGATGTCGTCGACGACCATGCCGACGAGGTCGAAGCCGATCGTGTCGTGCACGTCGAGGGCCTGCGCGATCGCGACCTTGGTGCCGACGCCGTCGGTCGACGTCGCGAGCAGCGGACGGCGGTACGCCGCGACCTCGGAGAAGTCGTAGAGCCCGGCGAACCCGCCGACGCCACCGAGGACCTGCGGCCCGTGGGTGCGGCGCACCGCGTCCTTCATGAGCTCGACGGCCTTGTCACCGGCCTCGGTGTCGACCCCCGCGGCGGCGTAGGTGAGGCCCGTGCGGGGCGAGTCGGCAGTCATGGTGTCGGCTCCAAAGGTGTCTCGCGGCGCGCGCGCCGGTGGTGCGGAGGGTGCGGGTCAGGGGTGCTGGAGGGCGCCGGCGCCGCCGGCGGTCACCGAGAGGCTGCGCAGCCCGTCCTCGGGCGCCCCGAGCGGGAGCTCGGCCTGCTCGAGGAGGTGCTTGCCGAGCTGGTCGTCGGGCGGCAGCTCGATGGGGTACTTGCCCGTGAAGCACGCCGTGCAGAGCTGGGACGACGGCTGCTCGGTCGCCGAGATCATGCCCTCGGTCGAGATGTAGCCGAGGCTGTCGGCACCGAGCGACTGGCCGATCTCGTGCGGCGAGAGGCCGTTCGCGATGAGCTCGGCGCGCGAGGCGAAGTCGATGCCGTAGAAGCACGGCCACTTCACGGGCGGCGAGCTGATGCGCACGTGCACCTCGGCGGCGCCGGCCTCGCGCAGCATGCGTACGAGCGCGCGCTGCGTGTTGCCGCGCACGATCGAGTCGTCGACCACGACGAGCCGCTTGCCGCGGATCACGTCGCGCAGCGGGTTGAGCTTGAGCCGGATGCCGAGCTGACGGAGCGTGTCCGACGGCTGGATGAACGTGCGCCCCACGTAGGCGTTCTTCGTGAGCCCCTGGCCGAACGGGATGCCCGACTCGGCGGCGTAGCCCACGGCGGCGGGCGTGCCCGACTCGGGGACCGGGATGACGAGGTCCGCCTCGACCGGGTGCTCCCGGGCGAGCTGGCGGCCCATCTCGACGCGCGCCGCGTGCACCGAGCGGCCGTTGATGCTCGTGTCCGGGCGGGCCAGGTAGACGTACTCGAAGACGCAGCCCGCGCGCTCGATGGGCGCGAACCGCTGCGAGCGCAGGCCCTCCGCGTCGATCGCGATGAGCTCGCCGGGCTCGACCTCGCGCACGAAGGACGCGCCCACGATGTCGAGCGCGGGCGTCTCGCTCGCGACGACCCAGCCGCGCTCGAGACGGCCGAGCACGAGCGGGCGCACGCCCTGCGGGTCGCGCGCGGCGTAGAGCGTCCGCTCGTCCATGAAGACGAGCGAGAACGCGCCGCGCAGGCGCGGGAGCACCTCGAGCGCCGTCGCCTCGAGCGTGTGGTCGGCGTCGCCCGCGAGCAGGGCGGTGACGAGCGCGGTGTCCGTGGTGTTGCCGCGCGCGAGCTCGCCGCGGCGCTGGCTGCCGTAGCGCTCGGCGACGAGGTTGACGAGCTCGGCGGAGTTGGTGAGGTTGCCGTTGTGCCCGAGGGCCACGGTCCCGGACGCGGTGGCGCCGAGCGTGGGCTGCGCGTTCTCCCACGTCACGCCGCCCGTGGTCGAGTAGCGGCAGTGCCCGACGGCGATGTGCCCCGTCAAGGCGTTGAGGGCCGTCTCGTCGAAGACCTGGGAGACGAGGCCCATGTCCTTGTAGACGAGGATCTGCTCGCCGTTGCTCGTCGCGATGCCCGCCGACTCCTGGCCGCGGTGCTGCAGCGCGTAGAGCCCGAAGTAGGCGAGCTTGGCGACCTCCTCGCCGGGCGCCCAGACACCGAAGACGCCGCAGGCGTCCTGGGGGCCTTTCTCGCCGGGCATGAGGTCGTGGTTGAGAAGTCCATCTCCGCGGGGGGCCACGTACCTCAGTGTCCCACAGCGTGCGAGCGAGGGCGGAAGCGGACGACCAGGCGGACGGCGGCCCGCCGTCGTTCACGGTGGCGTTACGTCGTCCCATCTGTCGGTCGGGGGTTTCGCTGCGTGGGAACGCCGCGCTTGAATCTCGACTTACCGGACCGAGCGAGTCAAGTATCGCCACCGCGCCGGGCCCGCACCACCACCGTTCCCGGCTCCCGGGACCCGACGAAGGACGACACCATGCGACGCCTCCGGACGACGATCACCCTCGCGGGTGCCGCGGCAGCCACCGCCCTGGTCCTCACCGCCTGCGCGCCGACCGCCGTCGACGGGTCCGGCGGGGGCGACGCGGGCGGCGACGGGGGCTCCGACGTCGAGCCCACGACGCTCTCGCTCGTCGGCTTCGCCGTGCCCAAGGCGGGCAACGACGCGGCGCAGGAGCTCTGGGGCGAGACCGAGGACGGCCAGGGCGTGACCTGGGAGACGTCGTACGGCGCGTCCGGCGACCAGAGCCGCGCGGTCGCCGACGGGCTGGAGGCCGACTACGTGCACTTCTCGCTCGAGGGCGACGTGACGCGCCTCGTCGACGCGGGCCTCGTCGCCGAGGACTGGGACGCGGGCGAGAACCAGGGCATCGTCAGCCAGTCCGTCGTGGTCCTCGTGGTCCGCGAGGGCAACCCGAAGAACATCCGGAGCTGGGAGGACATCGTCCAGCCCGGGGTCGAGATCGTCACCCCCAACCCCGGCTCGTCGGGCTCGGCCCGCTGGAACATCCTCGCCGGGTGGGGCAGCGTCATCGCGAACGGCGGCTCCGAGGAGGACGCGACCGAGTACCTGCGGAAGTTCTTCACCAACGCGGTGGCGCTGCCCGGCAGCGGCCGCGACGCGACGACGGCCTTCACGTCCGGCACCGGCGACGTCCTGCTCTCCTACGAGAACGAGGCGATCCTCGCGCGGCAGAACGGCGAGACGTTCGACTACGTGGTCCCCGACCAGACGCTCCTCATCGAGAACCCCGCCGCGGTGACGGTGGACGCCGACCCCAAGGCGCAGAGCTACCTCGACTTCGTCCTCACGCCCGAGGGCCAGGAGGCGTTCGCGCACGTGGGCTTCCGCCCGCTCACCGGCGACGTCGACTTCGAGGTCGAGGGCGCGAACGACCCGAGCGACCCGTTCCCGACCGTCCCCACCCTCCTCACCATCGCCGACGACTTCGGCGGCTGGTCCGCGACCAACGACAAGTTCTTCGGTGACGAGGGCCTGGTGACGAAGATCCAGGCCGAGACCGGGAAGCAGTGACCCGTGGCCTCGACCCTCGCTGAACGACCGGGCCGGGCGGCGCGCGAGCGCCGCCCGGCCCCGGCCGCGCCTCCCGGCCGCACGCGCCGTCGGGCGCCCAACGGCCCCTACCGGCTCACGGCGACCTCGGGCCTCGGGCTCGGCGTCGCGCTCGTCTGGTTCTCGGCTCTCGCCCTCGTCCCGCTGATCGCGGTGCTCGTCGAGACGTCCGTCGGCGGCTGGCCCGCCTTCGTCGCCGCCGTGACGCAGCCGCAGACCGCCGCGGCGCTGACCCTCACGGTCACGCAGGCGCTCGCCGTGACCGCCGTCAACGTCGTCATGGGCACGCTGATCGCGTGGGTCCTCGTGCGCGACCGGTTCCCCGGCAAGCGGCTCCTCGAGGTGCTCATCGACATCCCGTTCGCGCTCCCCACGATCGTCGCCGGACTCGTGCTGCTCGCGCTGTACGGGCCGTCGGGGCCGCTGGGGATCGACGTCGCGAACACGCGCGCCGCCGTCTTCCTCGCGTTCCTGTTCGTCACGCTGCCCTTCGTGGTGCGCAGCGTCCAGCCCGTGCTCGCCGAGCTCGACCGGGACGTCGAGGAGGCCGCCGCGTCGCTGGGCGCCACGCGGGCCACGACCTTCCGCCGCGTCGTCCTCCCGGCCCTCGCGCCCGCGATCACCGCGGGGGCCGCGCTGTCGTTCGCGCGCGCGATCAGCGAGTACGGCGCGCTCGTGCTGCTCTCCGGGAACCTGCCGATGCGGACCGAGGTCGGCTCCGTGCGCATCCTCAGCTACCTGGAGAACGGCCAGCCGGAGCAGGCGGCGGCCGTCGCGTCGGTGCTCCTTCTCGTCTCGCTGCTCGTCATCGCGACGATCCAGCTCCTCCAGCGCAGGGTGGCCCGTCGTGGATAGCTCTCCCTGGGTGCGCCGCACGCTGCGCGCCGTCGTGGTCGTCTACCTCGTGCTGCTCGTCGGGTGGCCGGTGTCCCTCGTCGTGCGCGGCGCGTTCGCCGACGGGCTCGAGACGTTCCAGCGGGCCCTCGCCGACCCGTCCGTCGTCTTCGCGCTCCAGCTCACCGCCGCCGTCGCGGTGCAGGTCGTGCTGATCAACACCGTGTTCGGCGTCGGCATCTCGACGCTCATCGTCCGGTACGACTTCCCGGGCAAGGCCCTCCTCAACGCCCTGCTCGACCTCCCGCTGTCCGTCTCCCCGATCGTCGTCGGGCTCTCGCTCGTCCTCGTGTACGGGAAGAACGGCTGGTTCGGCGGCGCGCTCGAGGACGCCGGGCTCCAGGTGATCTTCGCGTCGCCGGGCATCGTCCTCGCCACCGCGTTCGTGTGCCTCCCGCTCGTCATCCGCGAGGTCGTGCCGGTCCTCACGGAGCTCGGCACCGACGAGGAGCTCGCCGCGACGAGCCTCGGGGCGAGCCGCCTCCAGACGTTCCGGCGGATCACCCTGCCGGCGATCCGGTGGGCCGTCGTCTACGGCGTCGTGCTCACGCTCGCGCGCGCCCTCGGCGAGTTCGGCGCGGTCAAGGTCGTCTCCGGCAACTTCGAGGGCCGCACGCAGACGTCCACGCTGCTCGTCGAGCAGCGGTACCAGGACTTCGAGCAGGGCACCGCCTACGCCGTCGCGTTCCTCCTCGCGTCGGTGTCCGTGGCGTGCATCGTCGCCGTGACGTTCCTGCGCTCCGACGACGCCACCGGCCCCCGGCCCCGCCGCTCCGCCCGCACGGCGAGCTCCCCCCGCACCCTCAGGTCCACCCGCCCCGCCGCCCCCACGGAGGCCGACGCATGAGCATCGAGATCCGCAACGTCCGCAAGACCTTCGGCGACTTCGTCGCGCTCGACGACGTCTCCGTCTCCGTGCCGACCGGCCGCCTCACGGCGCTGCTCGGCCCGAGCGGCGGCGGCAAGTCCACGCTGCTGCGCGTCGTCGCCGGGCTCGAGGTGCCGGACTCCGGCCAGGTCGAGATCGAGGGCCGCGACGCCACGAACCTGCCCGCGCGTCGTCGCAACGTGGGCTTCGTCTTCCAGCACTACGCGGCCTTCAAGCACCTGACCGTCGCGCGGAACGTCGCGTTCGGGCTCGAGATCCGCCGCACGCCGAAGGCCGAGATCGCCGAGCGCGTCGACGAGCTGCTGCGGCTCGTGCACCTCGAGAGCTTCGCGCACCGGCTGCCGTCGCAGCTCTCCGGCGGGCAGCGCCAGCGGATGGCGCTCGCCCGCGCGCTCGCGATCCGCCCGAGCGTCCTCCTGCTCGACGAGCCGTTCGGCGCGCTCGACGCGAAGGTCCGCAAGGAGCTGCGCGACTGGTTGCGCCGCCTGCACGACGAGATCCCCGTCACCACGGTGTTCGTCACGCACGACCAGGAGGAGGCGCTCGAGGTCGCGGACGAGATCGTCGTCGTCAACGAGGGCCGCATCGAGCAGGTCGGCACGCCCGACGACCTCTACGACCGTCCCGCGAACGACTTCGTCATGGGCTTCCTCGGGCCGGTGACCCGCCTCGGCGGCGTCCTCGTGCGCCCGCACGACGTCCACGTCGAGGTGCTGCCCGACGGCGTGGCGGGGCTCGACCCGTCGGCGCACCGGGGCAGCGCGGTCGGGGGCACGGCGGACGTGGCGGACACGGCGGGCGTGACCGGCGTCGTGACGCGCACGACGCGCGTGGGCTTCGAGGTGCGCGCCGAGGTGACCGCGGGCGACGAGGTGGTGTCCGTCGTCGTGACCCGCGCGGAGGCGCGGACGCTGGGCCTGGCGCCCGGCGTGGCGGTGCGCCTCTCCCCCGCCGCCGGCGCCCCGACCGGCTCGACACACGAGCCGGCGGCCCCGCGCGTGGCCGAGCCCCTCGTCGGCTGAGCGATCAGCGGCGCCCGCGCAGGCTGCGGCGGTCGGCGACGACGGCCCACACGCCCGCGACCGCGGCGCCCAGCGCCGCGCACGTCACGAGGATGACCGTGAAGTAGACGCCGGGCTTGAAGACCGGCGCCGCGGCGGGCGACTGGAGCCACGCACCACCGATGCCCAGGCCGAGGACCGTGCCGAGGAGGATGCCGACCGTGAAGAACGCGCGGTAGCGGGGGGCGCGACGGACCGTCGCCGGGTCGACCACCGACTCGATCTCGACCTCCTCGCCACCCGCGGAGGCGGCGTCGTCGGACGCCGCGCCGGGCGTCTCGTCCGCCCCCGTCTCCTGCCCGGCGGTCCCGGGCTCGGCGGCCTCAGACCCGGCCTGGGGGCGCGCGGCCTCGGGCACGACGGTGTCGGGCGCGGCGGACGGGTCGGGGGCCGTGCCGTCGGGCACGCGGGACTGCTCGGAGCTCACGGGCACGACCCTACCCGCGCTTCCTGGGACTCCCCGCAGAGTCCTCGCCCCGGACGCACCGCGACCCGGGCCCGTCGGACGGGACCCGGGTCGCGGGACGTGGCGTCGCCTCCTCGGCGGCGCCGCACGGCGTCAGGCAGGCGTCAGCCGCAGGTCTGCCCCTCGAAGGGGATCTCGTACTCCTGCGTCACGCCGTCGAGCGTCGCGGTCACGGTGACCGTGCCGCCCTCGACCGACGTGGCCCGGGTGTTGAACGACTGGTAGGCGTTCTTGCCCGGCTGGAGGTTCGGGAACCGCTTGGAGCCGTAGGGCGTCTGGAGGACGACCTCGACCGGCACGTCCTCGCCGTTGGTGGCGCGGACCGCGACGTGGACGAACTTGCCGGTGCAGCGCGCGGTGGCCTCGAGGTTCACGAGCTCCACCGTCGGGGCCGCGGCCTCGACCGTGACCGGGATGCGCGCCGTCGTGCCGCTCGGCGACGCGACGACCCACAGGTCGTACTCGCCCGCCGCGGCGTCGGCCGGGACCGTCGCCGTCAGGGTCGCCGCCCCGCCCGTCACCGTGGCGGTGCCCGCCGCGGTGCCCGGGTTCGCCGGGTCGAACGTGGCGTCCGCGGCGACGAGGTACCCGTCCACCGACGTGTTCGCCGGCGACCCGAGCGACGTGAGGTTCAGGCCCGAGAGCCCCACGCTCACGTCGGAGCCCGCCGTCACGGTGCCGGGGAGCTCGTCGACGACCACCCGCGAGCGGTCGAACGACGGCGACACCGGCGAGCTCTGCTGCAGGTACGCGATCCACGCGTCCCGGTCGACCAGACCGGAGTCGCGCGGGTCGGTGCCGTCCGTGAACACGCGGAAGTTGTCGCCCCCGGTGGCCAGGAACGAGAACGTCGCGACGCGGTACTCGCCGGCGGGGTCGATCGGCTCGCCGTCGATCGTGACCGACGAGACGTTGCTCCCCGGCGCCGCGTTCGGGTCGGCCGTGCTCGCCGTCCACGACACGTTGTCCGAGAGGCCCAGGGCGAGGTACGGGCGCGACGGGCGGTTGCCGTTCGCGTCCGTCTGCCACTGCTGCTCGAGCATCTCGACGACCTGCTCGCCCGTGAGGGTCACGGTCCACAGGTTGTTGACGAACGGCAGGACCGCGTTGGCCTCGGCGTACGTGATGACGCCGTCGTCGCCGTGCAGGAGCTCGGCGCGCAGCCCGCCCGGGTTGACGACGCCGATGTCCGCACCGCCGCGCGCCGGGTCGGAGAGCGTCGCGAGGAGCGAGTCCGCGACGAGGTTGCCGAGCGTCGACTCCGAGGCGCGGTCGTCGCGCCCGGACGTCGGGTTCGGGCCGGGGCCCACGTACGTCCCGCCGGGACCCGTGTACGAGCCGCCCGCGAACGCGGTCGTGATGTCCGCGGTGACCTCGCCGATCGGGGTCGCGCCGATGACCTCGGCCTGCTGGAGCGCCGCGTCGACGATCGTCTTGACCTCCGCGACGCGCGGGTACGTCGCGACCAGGGTCGCGTCGTCCGCCGTCGTGCGGGCGACGTTCTGCGCCGTGTACGCCGTGACCTCGTGGGTCGCGGTGTCCACGGTGAGCGACACGTGCCCGATGAACTCGCCGTAGTTGCCGGTCTGGACGATCGGGCGGGTCTTGCCCGCGGCGCCCGGGACGGGCGCGTCCCACGCGTACTGCTTGTGGGTGTGGCCCGTGAAGATCGCCGCGACGCGCGCGTCGGTCTCGTCGACGATGTCCGCGAAGGCGCCGCCGGCGGCGACCTCCTCCTCGAGCGTCGCGCCGTCGGGCGTGCCCGCGGACGCGCCCTCGTGGACGAGCCCCACGACGACGTCCGCCTCGCCGTTCGCCGGGTCGCCGTCCTGGAGCTGGGCGGTGACGCGGTTGAGCGCCTCGACGGGGTCGCCGAACTCGACGTCCGCGATGCCCGACGGCGTGACGAGCGTCGGGGTCTCCTCCGTGACGACGCCCACGAAGCCGACGTCGAGGCCGTCGATCTCGACGACCTGGTACTCCGGCAGCGCCGGGTTCGTCGTGCCCTTGTCGTAGACGTTCGCGCCCAGGTAGGCCCAGTCCGCCTCGTCGGTGACACGACCCGTGAGGTCGTCCATGCCCTGGTCGAACTCGTGGTTGCCCACCGCGGACGCCGCGAGGTCGAGCGCGTTCAGCACGTCGATCGTCGGCTGGTCCTCCTGGAGCGCCGACGCGAACAGCGAGGCGCCGATGTTGTCGCCCGCCGAGACGAAGGCCGTGCCGTCCGGGTTCGCCGCGCGCAGCTGCTCGATCGTGCCCGCGAACTTCACCGTGTTGGCGTCGATGCGACCGTGGAAGTCGTTGATCGCCAGCAGGTCGAGCTGCGTGGTGCCGGGCTCGGCGGCGCCGAGCTGGAGGCCCACGAGGACGGGGTCGTGGTCGGACGACCGGAACGGCGTCGTGTCGTAGAGAATCGACGCGTTGTAGTTGTACCGGCTGTACTCGTTGGCGATCGGCTCGACCGAGTTGATGTTCCACACGTCGGTGCCGGTGACGGCGTCCGCCGCGGCCGACGACGCGAACACGTGGTCGAGCGACCCGACGTACCCGTCGAACAGGTAGGTGTGCTCGCCCGTCGACGCACCGAGGTCGGTGTAGCCGGCGTCCTTGAGCACCTGCAGCGGGTCCTCCTGCTCGTAGGAGTTGAAGTCGCCCGCGAGCAGGACCTTGTCCGTCCCGGCGTCGGCCGCGACGTCCTCGGCGAAGGCGACGAGCGCCGTCGCCTGGCCCACGCGCGCCTTGTTGTACGCGCCCTGGCCGTCGCCCGTGTCCTTCTGGTCGGCGGGCGCGGTGTCGTTGCCGCCCTTCGACTTGAGGTGGTTCGCCACGACGAGCACGTCGTCGCTCGCCGCGTCGTCGCCCTCGCTGATCCCGCCCGCGGGCTGGAAGACCTGGGCGAGCGGCTCGCGCGCGTTCGAGAACGCCGGGTCGTCGAGCAGGATCACGGAGTCGCCGACCGGCTCGGCCTCGGCCACCTGGTAGATGTATGCGAGGCGGATGACGTCCTCGTCCGTCGGCACGGCGGCCGGCGACGGGACGAACGCCCACTCCTCGGCGCTCGCGGCCGCGTTGAGCGCGTCCACGAGGTCCGACAGCGCCTGGTCGCGGTCCTTGCCGAACGGCTCGGAGTTCTCGATCTCCATGAGCGCGACGACGTCCGCGTCGAGGGCGTCGATCGCCGCGACGATCTTCGTCTGCTGCCGCTCGAGGTTCGCGGCGTCCGCCGCGCCGCGCGCGTCGCAGCCCGTGCGGACCGTGATCGGGTTCCCGGCGCGGTCCGTGTAGAACTGGCAGCCCGCGACCTGGTCACCCGTGGTCGTGAAGTAGTTGAGCACGTTGAACGTCGCGACGGAGAGGTCGCCCCCGACCTCGGCCGGCGCGTCCTCCCGCGTGTTCTCGAACGTGACCGGCTGCACCGTGGCGGCGTTGCCGCCGTCGCCCGCGGTGAGCTGCGTGCGCGGCTGGAACGTCCAGGCGTCGAACCGGTAGTCGAGGATGACCGGCGTCGTGAACGACACGGCCGCGCCCACGCGTGCCGGTGCCCCGCCCGTGAGGTACGGGAGCGGGACGCCCTTGTTCGCGGTGCTGTTGAAGTTCGTCGTGGCGCCGTCGTCGAGCACGACGGCCCGCGCCGCGCGGTCCGCGACGGCGGCCGCCGCCTCCGCGCTGCCCGGCCGCCCGGCCGTCGTCGGCTGGAGGAACGGGTCCGTCCCTGCCGCGAGCACGAACGACCCGTAGTAGTTCGTGTCGTAGTTGTCGGCGACGACGTAGTCGCCCGCCGGCTGCACGAGCATGCCCTCGAGGACCTCGCGCTCGGCGTCGGTCGCCGGGAACGCGACGTTCGCGGGCTTGACGTCCTGCGCCGCCTCGTCGAGGACGGTCCAGCCGCCCGCCGCGGGCGTGATCTGGGTGAGCGTGAAGTACTCGGAGACCGCGCCGGTCACCTCGACGTGGTCGCCGACCTCCACCGCGGCCGCGCCGGCCTTCGAGTAGACGAAGATCGCG
Source organism: Cellulosimicrobium sp. EB106-03-01-XG111 (assembly GCF_058792115.1). Classification (NCBI taxonomy): domain Bacteria; kingdom Bacillati; phylum Actinomycetota; class Actinomycetes; order Micrococcales; family Promicromonosporaceae; genus Cellulosimicrobium; species Cellulosimicrobium sp. EB106-03-01-XG111. The sequence goes on along the minus strand of NZ_JBYTEQ010000026.1, from coordinate 15,046 downwards.
TCCGACGCCGTGTGCGACGCGTCGAGGTCGCCACCCGTGCCCTCGGTCTGGAGGTAGAAGCCGTCGTAGCCGCCCGTGGGGTATGTCGCCGTGACGACGCCACGTGTGGTGACGGTCTGCCCGACGAGCGGGCTTGCCGCCCCCGTGCCCTGGATCTCCGCGATCGGGACGACCTCGCCCGGCTCGGGGCCCGGACCGCCGCCGTCGTCGCCGCTGTTCTGCGGCGTCACGGTGCTGGAGAGCGTGAGGTCCTTGCTGTTGTCGTCCGTGTCGGCGTACCCGGTCCGGTTGATCGAGGCCGGCACGTTGTTGGCCGACGGCGCGGGGCCCACGGCCGTCTCGAACGTGTTCGAGGTGCCGTACCCGATCAGGTCGACGACGTTCGCGGCGCCCGCGGCGTTCCCCGCCGGCAGCGTCACCGGGGAGGTCGACCGCACGAGCGCGAGGGTGCCCGTCGTGCCCGACGGGTTGAGGCCGCCCGTCGCGTCGGGCGTGGGCAGCGCGGCGCCGTTCGAGCCGTTCGAGCCGCCCTGCACCAGGTAGTAGCCCCCGGGCGCGACCGAGCCGGTCAGGGCGGTCACGCCCGTGAAGGCGCCCGTGCTCGTCGCCGAGCGGTACTGCAGCGACATCCCGGAGAGGTCGATCGCCGCCTGCGTGGGGTTGTACAGCTCGACGAACTTGTGGGTGTACGGGGCGTTGGCGCTGCCGCCGCTGAGGTAGGCCTCGTTGATGACGAGGCCCGACCCGTCGGGCGCCGCGCTCGCGGCGGTGGCCGCCGCGACGGAGAACGGCACGGCGAGGGCCACGGTCAACGTGCCCGCCACCACCCTCCGTCGCCGCAGGTGCTGGTGGTCGGTCACGCTGACTCCTTCATCTCGTGCGGACGGCCGGGCAGCAGCTCGCGCGTTCCCGGGGGTCGGGGACGAACCTCGGACGGCACGACGCCCTGCCTCCGCGGGACATCGCACCCCACCTGGATGAACGGGCGGTTGCTGCCGTGTCACCGCCACGAGAACGCCAGCGCACGTCGTCGTGCCGCGAGCGCCCGCGCGGACGGCGGCCGGTCATCCTGGGACGCTAGTCCCCCGCTCGGCGCTCCGCCAGACCTGACGCCGAGAACGTTACGCACCGGTAACACGCTCGCCGCGCGCGAGCGGATGCCGAGGTCGGTCCCGGCCGGGTCAGCGCGGCCGGGCCGCCTGGAGCGGCAGCAGGAAGGAGATGTCGGAGCGCTCGCCCGACGCGCGGACGCGCCCGTCCGCGACGGCGTCGGCCCAGGCGACGGCCCCCGTCACGAGGCCCAGCCAGGTCTGCGGGTCCGTCTCGACGACGTTCGGCGGCGTCCCCCGCGTGTGCCGCGGGCCCTCGACCGCCTGGACGGCCCCCGCGGGCGGCACGCGCACCTCGACCGTGTGCCCGGGCGCGACGTCGGCGAGCTCCTCGAGCGTGAACCGCACCGCGGTCGTCACGGCACGGCGGTCGGTGGGGTCGTCGCGCCACGTCGCCAGGGCGAGGCGGCCGGCGGCGGGATCGGTACGGCGTCGGGCAGGCACGGGGACCAGCCTAGGCCGGGTGGTACGGCCTCAGCCGACCATGAACCGGACACGGCGCTCGGGCACCGACGCCTCGCGCAGCGTGGCGCGGACCGGGTCGCCGAGCGGGAGGTCCGTACCCTCGACAGGGGCGCGCACCGCGGGGTCGGCGAGGACCACCTGGCCGCGCCGTGTCCCGCCCGCGCCGTCCCCGCCGTCGCGCTCGAGGCGGCGCTCACGCTCGCGGTCGTCCTCGACGTCGACCACGACGCCGTCGAACTCCTCGCCCTCGCGCCCGCTGAGCAGCGCGGCCTCGACGACGTCGACGATCGCGCGCTCGTACGCGCTCGCGCGCTGGCCCGTGCGGGCCATGGTGCGCGGCAGGCCGGGCAGGGCGTCGAGCACCCACCGCGGCACGTCCTCCCCTGCGCACAGCGCGAGGCACACCTCCGTGCCGAACCGGTCCACGAGCCGGCGCAGGGGCGCGGTGACGTGCGCGTACTCCGCGCCGATCGCGGCGTGCGCCGCGTCGTCGGGCACGCCGGGCTCCTGGCCCGTACCGCCGAACGCCTCGTACGACGCGCCCCGGAACAGCGACGTGGCCTCGTTGAGGAACGCGGCGTGGCGCGGGACGCGCGAGTCGAGCGTCGGGACGAGCTCGGCGTACGGCGTCTCGCGCGGCCAGTCGATGCCGAGCGCGCGGGCCGTGCGGCGCAGGCGCGCGAGGTCGCGCGGGTCGGCCTCGGGCAGCGCGCGGAAGACGCCGACGCCTCCCGCGCGCATGAGCCGCGCCGCCGCGATGCCCGTGAGGAGCGACACCTGGGCGTTCCACGCCTCCGCCGGGAGGGTCGAGCGGAACTCGAGGCCGAACAAGCCGTCGTCGCGCGTGACGATCTCCTGCTCCGGGACCTCGAGCGACACGCCCCCGCGCTCGCGCTCGCGCGCGAGCCGCAGCTCGCCCACCTCGCGGAGCAGCAGGAGCGCGTCCTCGGCGTCGTCCCCGGCGCTCCGAGGGTCGGTCCGAGCGTCGATCCGGGCCTGCGCCTCGTCGTAGGTGAGGCGCTGCGTCGACCGCACGACGGCGCGTCGCACCGTCGCGTCGAGGATCTCGCCGCGGGCGTCGAGCACGACGCGCCAGGCCGCGGCCGGGCGGTCCTCTCCCGGCAGGAGGCTCGCCGCGCCCTCGGACAGCACGGCCGGGTGCAGCGGGGTGCGGCCGTCGGGCGCGTAGAGGGTCGTGCCGCGCTCGTGGACCTCGGCGTCGATCGCACCGCCCGGCACGACGAACGCGCCGACGTCGGCGATCGCGTAGTGCACGACGAACACGGCGCCCGCCGGGTCGTCCGGCGCTCCCCCGGCCCGCTCGAGGTGCAGCGCCTGGTCGAGGTCCATCGAGCCCGGCGGGTCGATCGTGAGGAACGGGACGTCGCGCAGGTCGACGCGCCCGGGACCGGGCACCGCGCGGTCCTCGCGCACGACCTCCTCGGCCTCGGCGAGCACCGCCTCCGGGAAGGTCTCCGGCACCTCCATCTCGCGGCGCAGCGCCGCGAGCGCGTCGCTGACCAGCGCGGTGGTGCTCGGGGCGGAGGGCTCGGGTCGCGCGAGGCGCAGGTGACGGGCGGGCACGAGCCCGACCCTACCCACCCGTCGCCGGAGGCGTCCTGCGTGGCGGGACAGGCGACGACGGACGGGGCGAGCGCGCGGGCCAGGGCGTCCGACAGACCTGGCCCGCGCGACGCGCACGCGTCACCACCGACGCGTGCGTCCGGGCAACCCCCGCTGCCCGGACGGTGAGGGGACGGGCGACGCCCGTCTCACATGCCGCGTGTGCCGAAGCGGTCGCGGGCGACGGCGTCGTCCCCGCCCGCCGCGGCCGCGGCGAGCTCGCGGCGCACCTCCTCGCGGAGGCGGCCGTGGTTCTGCGGCTCCGGCGCCGCCCCGAGGAGCAGCTTCGTGTACTCGTGCTGAGGGTCGAGGATGACCTGGTCCGACGGCCCGCGCTCGACGACGTTCCCGCGGAACATCACGAGGATCTCGTCGCTGAAGTGCCGCGCCGTCGCGAGGTCGTGCGTGATGTAGAGGACGCCGAGGTTCTCCTCGCGCTGCAGGCGCGCCAGCAGGTTGAGCACCCCGAGCCGGATCGACACGTCGAGCATCGACACGGGCTCGTCCGCGACGAGGAACCGCGAGCCGGGCGCGAGCGCGCGGGCGATCGCGACGCGCTGGCGCTGGCCGCCCGACATCTCGTGCGGACGCTTCTCCGCGAACGTCGCCGGGGGCGTGAGGTTGACGCGCGTGAGGAGCTCGTCGACGGCCGCGTCGAGCTCGGCGTCCGTCTTCGCGAGCCCGTGGATCCGCAGCGGCCGCTCCAGGTGGTGGCGGATCGAGTGGAACGGGTTGAGCGACGCGAACGGGTCCTGGAACACCATCTGGACGTCGTGCCGGTACGCGGACAGGGCGCGGCCGCGCCGGGCGGACGGGACGCCGTCGAGCAGGATGTCGCCGGACGACGGCGTCTCGAGCTTCGCGATCATGCGCGCGACGGTCGACTTCCCGGAGCCCGACTCACCGACGATGGCGATCGTCTTGCCCGGCTCGAGCGTGAACGACACGTCGTTCACCGCGCGCAGCCGCGACCGCTTCCAGCCGTTGCGGATGACGAAGTCCTTGGTGAGGTTCCGGATCTCGAGCGTGCCCATCAGGCCACCCCTCCCGTGCTGTCGGCGGTGTCCTCGCCGGACCGGACGAACCCGCCACGGTCACCGGTCAGGCTCGGGAACGACCCGAGCAGCCGGCGCGTGTACTCGTGCGCGGGCGCGCGGTAGATCTCCTCGGCCGTGTTGAGCTCGACGATCTCGCCGCGGAGCATGACCGCGATCCGGTCGCTGATCTCCAGCAGCAGCGGCAGGTCGTGCGTGATGAAGACGACGGCGAAGTCGAACTGCTCGCGCAGCCGCATGATCTCGCGCAGGATGCCGCGCTGGACGACGACGTCGAGCGCCGTCGTCGGCTCGTCCATGATCATGACCTGCGGCTGGAGCGCCAGGGCCATCGCGATCATGACGCGCTGACGCATGCCGCCGGAGAGCTCGTGCGCGTAGCTGTCGAGCCGGTTCGGGTCGACCCCGACGAGCTCCAGCAGCTCCCGGCTGCGCGCGAGCTTGTCCTTCGCGGACATCCCCGGGCGGTGGGTCGCGAAGACGTCGAACAGCTGGGCCTTGATGCTGATCACGGGGTTGAGGGAGTTCATCGCTCCCTGGAAGACCATCGAGACCTTGTCCCAGCGGAACGCCCGCAGCGAGTCGCCCGACAGCGCGGCGACGTCGATGTCGTCGCCGTCCTTGTCGTGGAGGACGATCTCCCCGCTCGTGCGCAACGCGGGCGGCTTGAGGAGCTGGTTGAGCCCGTACGCGAGGGTCGTCTTGCCGCAGCCGGACTCGCCCGCGAGGCCGAGGATCTCACCCCGGTGCAGGGTCAGGGACACGTCCTTGACGGCCTGCACGACCGGGTTCACGCGGTACTCGATCGAGACGTTCCGCGCCGTGAGCACGGGGATCGCGCCGGGCGGGGCCCCGAAGTCGCCCGCGGCCTTCGCGGTGAGGGTCGGTGTGCTCATGACTGGACCTTCTCGTCGTCGCGGGCCGGGGTGCTCGCCGGGTCGGCTGCCGCGGCGGGAGGGACGGTGGCCGACGTGGCCGACGTGGCACGCTTCGCGCGCTGCTTGCGGGCGAGCCGGACGTTCTTGACCGCGGCGGGCGCCGTCCGCAGCCGCGGGTTGATGATCTCGTCGATGCTGAAGTTGATGAGGGCGAGCCCGCACCCGAACAGCGCGATGAGGAGGCCCGGCGGCACGAACCACCACCAGCGTCCGTAGGCCATCGCGTTCTGCGTGCTGGCCTCGTTGAGGATCGTGCCCCAGGTGACCGACCCCGACGGCCCGAGGCCGAGGTACGAGAGGCCGGCCTCGCTGAGGATCGCGAGGAGGACCGCACCCAGGAAGTTCGCGGTGAGGAGCGGCAGCAGGTTCGGCAGGATCTCGACCAGGATGATGCGCGGCGCCTTCTCGCCCGCGACCTTGGCCGCGTAGACGTAGTCGCGGCTCCGCAGCGACTTGGCCTGGGCCCGCAGCACGATCGCCGCGCCCGCCCAGCCGGTGATGCCGAGGATCAGCGCGACGAGGAAGAGCGAACGGGACTCCAGGTAGGCCGAGATCACGATGATCAGGGGGAGCCCGGGGATCACGAGCATGATGTTCGTGACGAAGGACAGGATCTCGTTCGTCCAGCCCCCGACGTAGCCGGCGAGGATGCCGAACAGGAGCGAGAGGACCATCGCGATCACGCCCGCGAGGAGGCCGACCGTCAGCGAGCCGAGGCCGCCGTGCGCGACCTGGGCGAAGATGTCGACGCCGATGTTGTTCGTGCCGAGCAGGTGCTCGGTGCTCGGCGGCAGGTAGGCCGGGTTCGACGTCGCCCGCGGGCTCTGGCTGAACAGCGGCGTCACGACGGAGAAGAGCACGATCCCGAGCGTCAGCACGAGCCCGACGACGAGCTTGCCCGAGCGACGCGGGAGCATCGCACGGAGGCCGCGCTTCGGCGCGGTGCTCTCCGGGACGGGCTCGCCCGCGACGACCGCCTCGGGCGGAGCGATGGGCACGTCCGGCACGATGCCGGCGGTCCGGTTCTCGGGCGGGAGGCCGTCCACCACCACGGAGGCGGCAGGAGCGGCGTCGGCCGCAGGCGTCACGGTCTCGGCGTCACGGGTGGGGTCAGCCATTGTTCCGCGTCCTCGGGTCGATGATGCCGTTGATCAGGTCCATGAGGAAGTTCGCCGCGAGCACCACGACGGTGATCACGAGGAACGCGCCCTGCATGAGCGCGTAGTCCTTCGCCTGGACCGCGGTGAAGAGCAGCTTGCCGATGCCGGGGTAGCTGAAGGCCTGCTCCATGACCACCGACCCGGCGACGACGAAGCCGAGGGCGATGCCGAAGCCCGTGACCGACGGCAGGACCGCGTTCCGCGTCGCGTACGTCAGCGCGACGCGGAACGGACGCAGACCCTTGGCCTCGGCCGTCGTGACGTAGTCCTCGGCGATGGTCGAGACCATCATGTTGCGCATCCCGAGGAGCCAGCCGCCCATCGCCGACAGGATGATCGTCACGGCCGGGAGGGTGCCGTGGTAGATCACGCTGCCCACGAAGTCCCACGACCACTCGGGACCGCTGTCGAACTCGAAGATGTCGTACGCGCCCACGATGGGGAACCAGCCGAGCGACACCGAGAAGATCGAGATGAGGACCAGGGCGAGCCAGAAGTACGGCACGGCCTGGAGGAAGGTCGACGCCGGGATGATGTGGTCGACCCAGGTACCGCGCTTCCAGCCGACCCACGCGCCGAGGCCGACGCCGAGCAGGAACGCGATGATCGTCGCCAGCCCGACGAGGCCCACCGTCCAGGGGAGGGCCTCGCCGAGCAGCTGGCTGACGGGTGCCGGGAAGTACAGGACCGACGTACCGAGGTCACCCGTGAAGATGTTCTTCCAGTACGTGAGGTACTGCTCCCACAGGGTGGCGTCGTCACTGCCGAAGAGGACGTCGACGCTCTGGATGAGACCAGGGGTCAGCTCGCCGTTCTTCCGGAGCATGGTGTCGAGGTAGATCTGCTTGGGGTCTCCGGGGATCGCCCGTGGCAGGAGGAAGTTGAGCGAGACGGCGGCCCAGAAGGTGACCACGTAGAACGTGATCCGCCGTGCGTAGTACCTCATGCGACTGACTCCTCGTTCACCCGAGCTCCTCTTCGGCAGTGCGACATCAGCTCGCGGGCTCGAGCTGGGAGAGGATCACGCCGTTGCTGATCGTGGCCCACGACGGCGGGAAGGCGTACATGTCGTCCTCAGACGGCCAGCCGGTGTAGTTCTTCGTGTTGACGAACGACATGGTCGGGTTCACGACGAGCGCGATGTAGGGGAGGTCGCGGGCGATCTCCTTCTGCACCGTGGCGTACGCGGCCTTCTTCGCGTCCTCGTCGTTGGTGCCGGCGGCGGTGGCCACGGCCTCGTCGACGAGCGGGTTCGAGTAGCGCGGGAAGTTGAAGCGGCCGGCCTCGATCGTCTCGCCCACCGGCGTCGTGTACTCGGTCGTGAGCCACTGGCGGTAGATGGCGAACGGGTCGTCGAGCGAGGTGCCCGTGATGCCGCTGATCATCATCTGGTAGTTGCCGCTGGTCCGGGCGTCGGACATCTCCTGCTGCGTGATCTTCACGTGGTTGATCTGCACGCCCGCCTCGAGCGCCTGCTGCGCGATGAGGTCACCGGCGGCGTTGTGGTCGCTCCAGCCGTCGACCGAGATGAGGTCGACCGAGAGCTTCTGGCCGTCCTTCTCGAAGATGCCGTCGGCACCCTTGGTGTAGCCGGCCGCCTCGAGGACCTTGGCCGCCTCGGCCGGGTCGCCCTCCTGCGGGCTCTCCTTCTCGATCTCCGAGGAGATCCAGCGGTCGTCACGACCGACGAGCGCGAGCGACGGCGACGCGACGGCCGCGTGGCCCGAGAACGCCTTCTCGTTGATCTCACCGCGGTCGACGAGCAGGTTGACCGCCTGACGGACGGCGAGGTCCGTCTGCGGGCCCGCGCAACCGAGCGCCGCGTTCGAGCACGACATGATCGTGGTCGGGTCCTGCGGGGTGTTGAGCAGCGAGACCTGGCCCGCCCCGGTGACCGTCTCCGGGTCCGCGATGAACATCGTGGTCCAGTCGATCTTGCCCGTGGCGAGGAGGTCCTGGGCGCTCTGGTTCTTGTCGAGAGCGAGGAAGCGGACCTTCTCGAGCTTCGGCTCGCCGCCCCAGTAGTCCTCGTTCGGGACGACGGTGTAGGTCGCGTTGGTGATGGTGTCGAGCGTGAACGGACCGGTGCCGACGGGCTCCTCGTTCGTGTACGTGATGAGGTCCGGCACCTCCTTGAAGAGGTGCTCGGGGACCATGAGCGTGGTGCCGAGGATCTGCACGGCGCTCGTGAACTGCGCGCCGTTGAAGGTGAACTTGACGGTCGACTCGTCGACCTTGTCGATCGTGTTCAGGTAGTCGCGCTTCGCCGCGTCGTTGGTGTACGAGAAGATGACGTCCTCGACCGTGAAGTCCTCGCCGTCCGACCACTTCACGCCCTCGCGGATCGTGACGGTCAGCTCGGTGCCGTCCTCGCTCCACTCGTAGGACTCGCCCAGGCGGGGCGTCGGGTCGCCGGCCTCGGCGCGGTTGTAGAAGAACAGCGGCTCGTAGATGCCGCCGTTCGTCACGTGCAGCGGGTTGGGCGCGTACGGGTTGAAGTTCGCGACCATGGGCGTCTGGGTCCCGGCCCAGACGTTGAGGACGCGGGCCTCACCGCCGCCGTCACCCTCACCCTCGCCGCTGCCCCCGCCGGTGCAGGCGCTCGCGAGCAGCGAGACGCCCGTGACGAGTGCCGCCGCCGTGAGCAGACGCTTGCGCGCCGTGCTTCGAATCATCTTCGGTCCTTTCGCAGGGACGACGCGTCCTCACGTCGTTCTTCGGCGCCCGCAGGCGTGTGGCAGGAACACTAACTAATAGCCACCAGCCCTCCTACGAATACGACAGGAAAGTTACCTAACTGAGACCTCGATACCAGAACCGCCCCAGGACGAGCCCGGCCGGGCCCCACGGAGCGAGGCCCGGCCGAGGTGCCGTGCGAGGTGAGAGGCGGTGCGGGAGCAGTTCGTCGGCCGGTTCCGGTGCGACCGCCGACGCGGCGAGCACGGCCTGGGGACAGGGACGACGGCGGTCAGCGGCGGGTCGCCGGCAGCACCTCCGGCCGGTCAGCGGCAGCGTCTGCGGCCGGTCAGCGGCAGCGTCTGCGGCCGGTCAGCGGCAGCGTCTGCGGCCGGTCAGCGACGGCGTCGGCGCGCGGCGTCCAGCGCGGCGCGCGCGGCCCGGGCGACCTCGGGGTCGGTGACCTCGTAGCCGGCGTCGCCGCCGCCACCCGGCCCGGCGTCGTCCGCGACGACGCGCTTGGCCGAGAGGTGCACGGCGTCCACGCCGGCGGCCACGAGCGCCCCGACGTCCTGCGGCCGCACTCCCCCACCGGCCATGACCTGGAGACGCCCACCGAGCGCGTCGCGCGCGTGGGTCGCCATGGCGCGCAGCCGATCGACGCCGTCGATGCTGCGCGACGCCCCGCCCGAGGTGAGCACGCGCACGACCCCGGCCCCGGCGAGCGCGTCGAGCGCCGCGAGCGGGTCGGCCACGACGTCGACCGCGCGGTGGAACGTGACCTCGCGCCCGTCCGCCGCCTCCACGAGGGTGCGGACCGGGGCGACGTCGACCAGTCCGTCCGGGGTGAGCGCACCCACGACGACACCGCTCGCCCCGGCCGCCACCGCGGCCCGGACGTCGCGCACCTGGACGTCGAGGTCGGTGGGCGTGAGGACGAAGCCGCCCGGGCGCGGCCGGACGAGCACGTGCACCTCGACGCGCGGACCGGGGCCTCCGGCCTCCGCCGCCGCGGCGACCGCGGCCTCGACGAGGCCGGCGCTGGGGGTGAGCCCGCCCGTCGCGCCGAGACCGACGCACAGCTCGACCCGGCGGGCACGCACGGCTGCGGCCACGCGGACGCCGTCGGGGTCCTGGACGGCGAGCTCGAGGGCCACGTCGCGGGCTGCGGTGCCCTCGGGGTGGGTGGTCGTCATGGCGCTCTCCCGTCGTCCGGTCCGGCGGCCGTCGCGTCGCACGACCCGCACGACGGCGGCCGTCGGCCAGGGTAGACGACTCCGGGCAGCGCGTCGGGCGCGCGCGCTCAGGCCGGCGTCGGCCGTCCCGCCGCGACGGCGGCGAGGCACGCGGACCGCAGGGTCGCGGCCACCTCGTCCGGGTCGCCGAGGTACCCCGCGACCATCGCGCCGTCGCGCAGCATCATGAGCTGCGCCGCGGTCGCGTCGGCGTCCGCCACGCCGACCGCCGCCGCGAGCCGCGCGAACACGTCCCGCGTCCAGCGCCGGTGGCGGTCGACGACGACGCGCACCGGGTCCTGCGGGTCGGGCGTCTCCGCCGCGGCGTTGATGAACGGGCAGCCGCGGAAGCCCGGCACGCAGCTCACGGCGCCGATGGCGCCCGCGAGGGCGCTCAGGGCGTCGAGCGGCTCGGTGTCGCGCAGCGCCTCGTCGACGACGGCGCGGTCGCGCGCGGCCTGCTGCTCGAGGTACGCGACGACGAGGTCAGACTTCGTGCGGAAGTGGCGGTAGAACGTGACCTTGGTGATGCCGACCTGCTCGATGATGCGGTCGGCGCTCGTCGCCCGGATGCCCTGGGCGTAGAAGAGCGCCGAGGCGGCCTCGAGGATGCGGCGGCGCGTGTCCGCCGCGGTGCCGCGGCCCGTCGCCCCGGACGTCGGCGAGTCGTCGACCATGGCCCCCTCCTTCTCTCCGCCCCTTGCGCGCGGTCGGCCGCCAGTCTAGGTTCCTTGATGTAGACGTACTAGTAACTCTACGTCGCACCACGACTCTCGAAAGGCACCTCGATGGCTGACACCCTCTACACCGCCGTGGCCACAGCGACCGGCGACGGCCGCGCCGGAGGCCGCGCCGTGTCCGACGACGGCCAGCTCGACGTCACGCTCGCCGTCCCGCGCGCGATGGGCGGCCCCGGTGGCGGGACCAACCCCGAGCAGCTGTTCGCGGCCGGGTGGTCGTCGTGCTTCCACTCGGCGCTGAAGATGGTCGCGGCGCAGCGCAAGGTCCCCGTGACGGACTCGGCCGTCGTCGCCGAGGTCGACCTCGTCCCGAACGGCGACGGCGGCTTCTCGCTCGGCGCGACGCTGCACGTCGAGCTCGGGGGCGGCGTCACCCAGGACCTCGCCGAGGAGCTCGCGGAGGCCGCGCACGCCGTCTGCCCGTACTCGCTCGCGACCCGGGGCAACATCCCCGTCACGGTCCGCACGACCGTCGCGTAGCGCACCCGCGGCACCCCGCCGGGGCCGGCTCGCGGATCGGTCCCGCGTACCGGCCCCGCGGGTCGGGCCGGCGGTCAGTCCAGGCAGAACTCGTTGCCCTCGACGTCCTGCATGACGATGCAGGACTCGTTCTCCTCGTCCGCGACCAGCACGCGCACGCACGTCGCGCCGAGCGCGACCAGCCGGTCGCGCTCGGCCTCGAGCGCGGCGAGGCGCTCGGCCCCCGCGAGCCCGGTGCCGACGCGCACGTCGAGGTGCACGCGGTTCTTGACGACCTTGCCCTCGGGGACGCGCTGGAAGTACAGGCGCGGCCCGACCCCCGTCGGGTCGCTGCAGGCGGACCAGGCGTCCCGCTCCGCGGCCGGGAGCGCGGCCTCGGCGTCGTCCCAGGTGGCGAAGCCCTCCGGGGGCGACGCGGGGACGTAGCCCAGCACCTCGCACCAGAACCGGGCGACGCGCCGTGGCTGCGCGCAGTCGAACGTGACCTGGACCTGCCTGACCGTCGCCATCCGGCCACCCTAGGCGCCAGAGCCTTCTCGGCCGGAGGGCATTTCGCGGGCGCACCACGGCCGCCGGTGCCACCGCTCTGCGCGGGGCACCGACGGCCGTCGTCGTGCGGCTCGGGTCAGATGACGCCGAGCGCGAGGATCGCGTCGGCGACCTTGGTGAAGCCCGCGATGTTGGCGCCGAGCACGTAGTTGCCGGGGGTGCCGTACTCGTCGGCCGTCTCGACGCAGCGGTCGTGGATGCCCGCCATGATCTGCGCGAGGCGGTCCTCCGTGTACTCGAAGGACCACGCGTCGCGCGACGCGTTCTGCTGCATCTCGAGGGCCGACGTCGCGACGCCGCCCGCGTTCGCGGCCTTGCCCGGCGCGAAGAGGACGCCCGCCTCCTGGAGCAGCGCGACCGCGCTCGGCGTCGTCGGCATGTTGGCGCCCTCGGCGACCGCGACGACGCCGTTCGCGACGAGCTGCTTGGCCGCCGCCTCGTCGAGCTCGTTCTGCGTCGCGCACGGGAGCGCGACGTCGCACGGCACGTCCCAGATGGACCCGTCGGTGACGACGCGGGCCCCGGGCCGGCGCGCGGCGTAGTCGGCGACGCGCCCGCGCTCGACCTCCTTGATCTGGCGCAGGAGCTCGAGGTCGACCCCGGCCTCGTCGACGACGTAGCCCGACGAGTCGGAGAACGCGACCACGTTCGCGCCGAGCTGCTGCGCCTTGGCCGTCGCGTAGATCGCGACGTTGCCGGAGCCCGAGACGACGACGCGGCGCCCGTCGAGCGCCTGCCCGCGCGTCTCCAGCATGTTCTGCGCGAAGAGGACCGTGCCGTAGCCCGTGGCCTCCGTGCGGACGAGCGAGCCGCCCCACGAGATGCCCTTGCCCGTGAGGACGCCGGACTCGTAGCGGTTGGTGATGCGCTTGTACTGCCCGAAGAGGTAGCCGATCTCGCGGCCGCCCACGCCGATGTCGCCCGCGGGGACGTCCGTGTTCTCGCCGATGTGGCGGTAGAGCTCGGTCATGAACGACTGGCAGAACCGCATGACCTCGCCGTCGGACCGCCCGCGCGGGTCGAAGTCGGAGCCGCCCTTGCCGCCGCCGATGGGCATGCCCGTGAGCGAGTTCTTGAAGATCTGCTCGAAGCCGAGGAACTTCACGATGCCGAGGTAGACCGACGGGTGGAACCGCAGGCCGCCCTTGTACGGGCCGAGCGCCGAGTTGAACTCGACGCGGAAGCCGCGGTTGATCTGCACGCGCCCGGTGTCGTCCACCCACGGGACCCGGAAGATGATCTGGCGCTCCGGCTCGCACACGCGCTCGAGGACGGCGGCCTCGACGTAGCGCGGGTGCTTGCGCAGCACGGGGCCGAGCGAGTCGAAGACCTCGCGCACGGCCTGGTGGAACTCGGCCTCGCCGGGGTTGCGACGCAGGACCTCGTCGTAGACGGACTGCAGTCGGCTGTCCATGGGTACTCCTCGTCTGACGCGGGCGGAACTCCTGCTGACGGTACGCCTGTGCCAGAAGCTCCCGTCACACCGTCTCACTCCGCGCGCACCGGCACGGGCGGCCGCGGAGCCGGGTCGGCCCGCACGAGGCGGCACCGGGCGGCACGAGGGGCACCGGCGACGACACATCCGTCCACCCACTGAGAAACCCTACCGATCCGGTGCAGTTTCCCGAGGCGGTTGCTATACCCGTCCCCAGGTCACGAGCGCCAGCGCCAAGCCCCGGCTCGCTGGCCGGCAACCCCCTGTCACGGCGGGGTGCTCCGGGAGATGACCAGGCCGGGCCCGGCCTGCCCCGCCACCGGCGAGGACGGCCCGCACGGCAAGCGTGATCGACGACTACTGCGAGGTGCACATGACCCACCACCCCACCCACCCGACGGTGCTCGCCGTCTCGGGCAACCCGCGGCCCGGCTCGCGCACGCTCGGCGCCGCCGAGACGGTCGCGCGCCGCGTCGCCGACGTCCTCGGCACGGCCGACGTCGCCACGGTCGACCTGGCGTCGTTCGCCGCCGAGGTGCTCGCCGCCGACCACCCGGCGGCCGACGTCGCCCGCGCGCAGCTCGCCCGGGCGACGGTCGCCGTCGTGGCGACCCCGGTCTACAAGGCGTCGTACACCGGGCTGCTCAAGGCCTTCCTCGACCTCTACGGCCCCGACGGGCTCGCGGGCGTCGTCGTGGTCCCGCTCGTCGTGTCGGGGAACCCGGCGCACGCGCTCGTCGGGGAGGTGCACCTGCGGCCCGTGCTCGTCGAGCTCGGCGCCGTCGTCCCGACCCGGTCGCTCACGGTCACCGAGCCGCAGCTCGCGGACCTGGGGCCGGTCGTGGACGCGTGGCTCGCGCGCGAGGGCGACGCCCTGCGCCGCGCCACGGCACCGCTCCCCCCGGCGGGGGACCTCCCGTCGGCCCGCACCGACGAGGCCGTCGCGGACGCGTTCGCGGGGGTGGCCCGATGACCGCCGAGCTCACCCACCTGGAGGCCCTCCTGGCCGAGCAGGACGAGCCCCAGCTCTCCCCCGACGAGTACAAGGCCGTGTTCCGCGGCCACCCCGCGGGCGTCGCCGTCGTCGCGCTCGAGCACGGCGACCGCCTCGTCGGCTTCACCGCGACGTCCGTCATCTCCGTCTCGGCCGCGCCCCCGCTGCTCGTGTTCTCGCTCGCGTCCACGTCGTCGTCGTGGCCCGCGGTCTCGACGGCGCGCACGCTGACCGTGAGCTTCCTCGCCGACCACCAGGACGACGTCTCGGCCCGGTTCGCGACGAGCGGCATCGACCGGTTCGCGGACGGCGGCTGGTCGCGCCTGCCGACGGGCGAGCCCGTGATCGACGGCGCGCTGTCGTGGGTGCGCGGGCGGGTCGTCCAGCGCACCCCGGTGGGCGACTCCTACCTCGTCTCGCTGCGCGCGCTCGCGTCGAGCGTCGGCGCCGCGCCCGGGGCGCCGCGGGGGGCGGCGGCGTCGCCGCTCGTCTACCACGACCGCACCTACCACCGGATCGGCGACCACTCCGCGCTCTGAGCGCGCGGACGGGCGAGGGGGGGAGGGGGGGGGGGGGGGGGGGAGGGG
>NZ_JBYTEQ010000025.1:0-72123 GCF_058792115.1 Cellulosimicrobium sp. EB106-03-01-XG111 | reverse complement strand
CCCGCGGGGTGCGCTGCCCTTTCCGGCGGGCCGGGCCGGCGCAGGTGGTGGCCGGTGACGGGAGCGGGTCGCCCGTCACCGGCCCGCCGTCAGCCGCAGCTCACGGCGTCGTACGGCACCTCGATCTCGGTCGTGACGTCGCCGAGCGTCGCCGTGACCGTCGCCGTGCCCGCCTCGAACGACGTCGCGCGCGACGCGAACGACTGGTAGGCGTTGGCACCCACCTCGACCGCGCCGAACTCCTTGGAGCCGAACGGCGTGGTCAGGGTGACCGCGACGGGCGCCTCGTCGGCGTTCGTCGCGCGGAGGGCGAGGTACGCCTTGCCCGCGAGGCAGCGGGCCGAGGCGGTGGCCTCGACGTCGACCGTGGGCTCGGGCTCGGACTCCGTCGTGAGACGGAACCAGTCGAACGCCACGGTGACCGGCGTCTCCTGCTCCGGGCCGATCGCCATGAGGCCGACCTTGGTCAGCGCGGCGTCGTTCGTGACCGGGTCGCCCAGCGGCGTCCAGCTCACCCCGCCGTCGCTGACCCAGCCCTGGTACGTGCTGCCCACCTTCTCGAGCCGCAGGTACCAGTAGCCCGACTCGGTCGAGTCGACGAGCTCGAGCTGGCGGTTGCCGCCGTTGCCGAACTGGCCGCCCTTCTCCGAGACGAGCTCGGCGCCGAGGTTCAGCGCCGCGCCCGGGGCGTTCTTCGCGAGCACGTCGGCCTTGACGTAGTTGTCGTCGTCGCCGTACGCGATGAGGCCCGCAAGCTGCCACCGGTGCACGAGCGGCGCCTTGAACCGCGTCTCGACGACCCAGTCGCCCTCCGGTGCCGTCTGGAGGACGAAGTTGCGCGGGTCGCCGTTGTTCCCGGCGTTGATGTCGCCCGGCTGGGTCGTGATGCGCAGCTCGCCGTCGGCGACGGCGACCTTCGACCCGTCGTAGCGCACGATCGCGTCCCAGCGGCAGCCGTCGAGGGCGTCGCCCTCGAACTCGTCGCTCGGCTCGCGCTCGCCGTCGTCCGACCCGACGCCCGTGACGCGCACGTAGTCGACCCGGGCGACCGAGTCCGCGGCCGCCGTGTCGCCGCCGGCCATCACGCCGAACGTCGCACCCGGCTTCACGGGGGCGGAGCCTGCGAGCGCCGTCCACGTCTGGCCGTCGGCCGAGTACGCGGCCGTGATGGCGGTGCCGTCCGAGACGAGGCGCAGGTGGATCGTCGACGGGAAGTCCCCGGCGACGTTCGTCTGGCCGTGCCACGTGCGGGCGCCGCCGGTCTCGGTCTGGAACTCGAGGAACCGGTTGCCGTTCTGGTTCTTCGTGAACGCGAGCTTGGTGTACTCGTCGTCGGTCACGTGGACCAGGAGGCCGGCGTGCTGCCAGTGCCGGGCGAGCGGGACGTCGAGCTTCGTCTCGAGCGTCCAGGCCCCGGCGGGTGCGGCCTGACCGAGGTAGCTGATCGGACCGGTCACGGCCTCGTTGATGTCGCCCTGCACGACCGGCAGGACGGCGTGTCCGTCGGCGACGGTGATCGGCTTGCCGTCGGCCTGGCGGACGACGGTCCACCGCGGGTCGAGGGTGTCGCCGTCGAACTCGTCCGACGCCAGCGCGAGGCACTGCGGCGGGGTCTCCTCGCCGGGTCCCCCGGTCTGCGGGTCGTCGTCGAACGCGAAGTCCTGGAACTCGACGGCGCTCGTGGCCGACGTGCTGTGCGCGGTGACGAAGAGCCCCACGTCCTGCACGGACGCCGCACCCGGGAGGGCCTGGGGCTCCCCGATCTGCGTGAAGTTCTCGCCGTCCTTGCTCCAGGAGGCCGTGTACAGGTCGCCGTCGCGCACGATCCGCACCCACGCGGGGTAGCTCGTCGAGCTCGCGGCGGACGACGTGACGAGCTGGCCGGCCGCGTTGCCGCGGAGCCACTCGAACCCGCCGCTCGGGCGCATGCCCAGGGCCGCGTAGCCCGGCGAGCTCCCGACCTGCGTCACGTCGTTGCGGACGATGATCCCGGCCTTGGCGGACCCGTTCGAGTTGCCCTGGCTGTTGATCCTCACGGTCGCCGACCAGTTCTCGTCGGCGCCCTGCTCGCGGTAGATGGTCGAGTACTCGTTGGTGCCCTGCCACATGTTCGCGCCGCCCGACGTGATGAGGTACTTGCCCTCGGCGAGCTGCTCGAACGTCCCGTTCGCGTTGGTGAAGGTCTTCATGCCCCCGAAGAGGTCGCCGACCTGCGCCACGACGACGCGGGACCGCGTGTACAGGCCCTTGTCGTTGGTCGCGACCGCGGTCAGCTCGTAGTTGTTGTCCGCCGTCACCTCCCACGTGGCCTCGTACGGCGCCTCGGTGTCGGTCCCGATCGACTCGCCGTCGACGAAGAACTCGACCTCGGTGACCGTGTTCTCCGTGTCGTCGGCCTCGGCCGTGACCGTGATCTCGCCCTGCTCCAGGCGCACGCCCGCCTCGGGCGCGGTGATCCGCACCTTCGGGCGCGTGGTGCCGGAGACGCCCTTGCCGTCGGCCTCGACGAAGTTGAGGCGACGCTCGCCCGCGCCGGGGAAGACGACGTAGAGCGTGAACGGCTCCATCGGGTCGGTGACGTCCACGGTCACGTCGGTGAACGTGCCGAGGCCCGTCTGCGGGATCTGCGCCGTGCCGAGGAGCTCGCCGTCCGCGGCGTCGCGCCGCAGCTCGATCGTGCCCTCGGCCGCCGCGGCGACGCGCAGCGTGAGCGCCTGCACGCCGTACAGGCTCACCGGGTCGTACGACGCCCAGGCCCCGTTCGACCCCGTGATGACCGAGCCCCCGCCCTCGACGTCCCGGCTCGGGATCGTCGTGGTGCCGTCGGAGTCGGCGTGGAACTCCGCCTCCCGCTTCTTCGGGAAGATGAGCGTGGTGTCCGAGCCGGTGAGGGCCGGGACGTCGTCCACGCCGCCGCGGTCGGTGTACCGCGCGTCGATCACGTAGAAGACGTTCATGTCCTCGCCGTGGCCGCCACCGAGGCTCGTCGCGACGGTGCCCGTCCGGCCGTGCAGCGGCTCGGAGGGGTGCGCGTGCGCGTCGTGGCCGAGCGCGGGCTGGATGATGACCTGCTCGTCGTCGATGGTCTCGCCGTCCGGCGAGTCCTCGGCGTCCGTCACGGCCACGTCCCACGTGATGTCGTCGCCGAAGGTGAAGAACGAGCCGGTGGGCGGCAGGCCGAAGTCGACCTCGGGCCGCGTGTTGCCGACCGTGATCGGCACGGTCGCCGTGCCCACCTTCCCGGCCGGGTCGGTCACCGTGAGGCGGGCGTCGTAGACGCCGTTCTCCGTGTAGGTGTGGCTCGGGGCGGCGGACGTCGAGTCCGTCGTGCCGTCACCGTCGAAGTCCCACGCGTACGTGAGCGCTTCGCCCTCGGGGTCGGTGCTCCCGGTCCCGTCGAACGACACCTCGAGCGGCGCGATGCCGGAGTCCGGCGTCGCGACCGGCTTCGACACCGGCGAGCGCGAGCCCGACAGGTAGTCGATGCGGTGCAGGCCCGAGTTCGGGTTGTCACGGCCGAAGCCGCCGCCCCAGTCGAGCACGTACATCGCGCCGTCGGGGCCGAACTTCGAGTCGATCGGCGCGAGGAACTGCTCCTGCGGGAGGAAGGGGTTGACCTTCTCGACGTCGGTCACGCCGGCCGCGGCCTCGGGGTCCTTGAGGTCGATCGTGTACATCTTGTTCCGGGCCCACTCGTAGAAGAAGGCCTTGCCGTCGTAGGACGACGGGAACTTCGTGTCGGAGTCGAGCTCCGGGTCGTACTCGTAGAACGGGCCGCCCATGGGCGCGAGGCCGCCGCCGGCGTTGATGACGCCGGGCACCGACGAGCGCTGGTAGCCGTACCAGAGGTCGGCCGGCTGCGCGGCGGGGAGCTCGGCGAGGCCGGTGTTCTTCACCGAGTCGTTGACCGGTGCGTCGCAGTCGAAGAAGCCGCCGACCGTGACCGGGCTCGTGCGGTAGTCGACGTCGCGGAACGGCTCGTTGTTCCCCATGCACAGCGGCCAGCCGAAGAAGCCGGGCTCCTTGATGAGGTTCCACTCGGCGATGCCCGCAGGGCCGCGGTTCGCCGGGTTGTCCGAGCCGTTGTCCGGCGAGTAGTCGGCGACGCCGAGGTAGCCCGTCTTCGGGTCGATGGTGAACCGGAACGGGTTGCGGAAGCCCATCGCGTAGATCTCGGGCAGCGTCTTCTCGGTGCCCGGGGCGAAGAGGTTGCCCTCGGGGATCGTGTACGTGCCGTCGTCCTCGGGGTGGACCCGCAGCACCTTGCCGCGCAGGTCGTTCGTGTTCGCGGACGTCGCGCGCGCGTCGTGGAACGTGCCGTCGCGCTCGGAGATCGGCGCGTAGCCGCCGGACGGCTCGGAGTGCGGGTTCACGTCGTCGCCCACGCCGATGTACAGGTCACCGGTCTCGTGGTCGACGAGCAGGCCGCCGCCCGTGTGGCCCGGCTCGTCGGGCAGGCGCCCGGCCGGGATCTCCATCAGGACCTTCTCCGACGCCGGGTCGATCACGGTCGCGCCCGGGCCGTCCGACGACACCGTGAACCGCGAGACGCGGTTGAAGAAGTTCGCCGGGTCGGAGTCGTTCGAGCTCGCGGGCGAGTAGTACTGGTACAGGTACCCGTTCTCCGCGAAGTCCTTGTCGAGCGCGATGCCGAGCAGGCCGTCCTCGCCGCCCGAGTACACCGGGACGGTGAGCGCCGTCGTCGTGTTCTGCGTCCGCGGGTCGTAGACCCGGACCTGCCCGCGCACGAGCTCGGTGTAGAACACGCGGCCGTCGGGTGCGACGTCCATGCCGAAGGGGGCGCTCGTGTTGGAGTCGAGCGCGACCTTCTCGAACGAGCCCCAGTCGGTGCCGCCGCAGTCGCCCTCGGCGAGGCCCGCCGCCCACTGCACGCCGCCGACGACGTGCTGCACGAAGTCGGGCTCCTGCGTGTAGTGCGCCCCGAAGTGGCCCATGCCCGTCATCCAGGCACGACCGCCGTCGTACGGCTTGCACCACGAGATGGGGTGGTCGTAGCCCATCTTGTTGCCGCCGGCGTCGTACGTCGTCTCGTCCATCGTGGCGAGGACGTGCGCGCTGCCGCGGACGTTGGCCGAGAAGTTGTACCACTCGTCCGCGCGCGTCCAGCGCTGGGACAGGTGCTCGGTCGACGGGTGCGTGCGGTCCTCGACGCGGACCGTGCCGGGCAGGCCGGGGCTGTTGCCCGTGGCGGCGTGACCGGGCATGAGCGCCCCGATCATGTCGTCCCACCACTGGTAGCTGCCGCGCATGTCGGTCGCGTTGTGGATGGCGACGATGCCGCCGCCCGCCTGCTGGTAGCGCTCGAGCGCGGCCTTCTCGTCCGCGTTCCACGGGTCGCCCGACGTCTGGAACATGACCAGGGCGTCGTACTGCGCGAGGTTCTCGTCGGTGAACACCGAGGAGTCCTCGGTGTGGTCGGACTCGATGCCGACCTCGGCGAACGCGGCCTCGAGCACGGGCGTGCCCTGCGTGATCGCCTCGGTGTGCCGGAACTGGGTCGTCTTGGTGAAGATGAGCACCTTGTGCTCTTCCTCCGCGGGGACGGGGTCGTCCGCGGCAGCGGCCGTCGTGACGGGCGCAAGCGTGAACGCGAGCGCCCCGACGGTCAGTGCGGCGGCGACCGATCTCGCCCTGCGTGGGCGTCGTGCAGTCATCGTGGTGCCTCCAGGGGCATGACGTGCGGGCCCGGACGTCGTCGTCCGGGCAGGGTGGTCGTCATCCCGCGGCGTGCCGGCGCCGGCGGTCGTCTGCGACTACGGCTACGTGCTCTCCGGCTCGGGCATCAGTCCCTTCAGGTAGGCGAGGCCATCGACGGCGATGGCGTCCTGGGTCGGCGCCAGCGGGCGCCAGATCGAGGCGGCCGTGGCGATCGTCGCGTTCTCGGCGGTGAAGGACTCGATGACGAGCGGTCCGTCGTAGCCGGTCGCGTCGAGCGCGGCGAGCAGGCCGCGCCAGTCGAGGTGGTCGGTGCCGGGTGCGCCGCGGTCGTTGCCGCACACCTGGACGTGCGCGATGCGCTCGCCCGCGCGCGCCACCGCGGCGGGCAGGTCCGTCTCCTCGATGTTCATGTGGTAGACGTCGAGCATGAGGCCGATGCCGGCCGCGGGCAGGCGTCGCACGACCTCCAGCCCCTGGTCGACGGTGTTGACGAGGCTCGTCTCGTAGCGGTTGAGCGGCTCGAGCCCGACGACGACGCCCGCCGCCACGGCGTGCTCCACGACCGGGGCGAGGTGCTCGGCGAGCTCCTCGTAGGCGGCCTCGCGCTCGGCCGGGCCGAGGCGCCACGTGCGCCCGACCGACGCGTACGCCGGGCCGCCGATCACCGGCGCGCCGACGGTGCGCGCGACGTCGACGACGTGGCGCAGGTAGTCCTGCGTCGCGCGCACCGTCGCGGCGTCCGTCGCGACGAGCTCGCGACCCTCGCCCATGACGAGCGAGACGCTCGCCGCGAGGCCGTGGTCGGCGAGCACGGCGGCCGCCGTCGCCGGGTCCCAGTCCCCCGGGTTCTCGACGGGCAGCTCGAGCACGTCGAAGCCCCACCCCGCGACGCGCGGGGCGATGCCGCGCAGCGCGTCGTCGGTCAGGGGCGACGTCCACACCCACGTGTTGACGCCGAGCGCGCGCCGGCGCACCGGGGCGGGCGCGCCGTCGGGCGGGAGCAGGTCGGTCGCGCGGCGCGCGGGGGTCGGGCCGGGAAGAGCCACGTCGCTCTCTCTCGTCGGGTCCGAGCACTCGGCCGTCCCGCCCGCGTGCCCGACGCCGCGGCGCGCCCCCGTGCGGGAGGTGCGCCGCGCCGTCGGGCGGGCGGGCGGGGCGCCCGGCCGGTCGGACGGCGACCGGGCGGCCCCAGGTGGTCCGGCGCGCGGCCGGACCGGGGTGGTGCGGGCGTCAGCGGTCGGTCCAGGCCTCCGGGAACCCGGGCAGGTCCTCGCCGCCGAACTTGGCGTAGTGCAGGGACGGCATGTCCTTGTTCGCCTCGAGGTAGGCGTCGAGGTCCTCGGCGACGACCGGGGACTGCGGCAGGACCCACTCGGACGGCACCTGCTCGCCGGCCCAGATCATCTGCGCCGCGAGGATCGGCGTGCGCCACTGGAAGTTGGAGTAGACGGCGCCGATGGCGGTCATGTCCGTGTCCTTCCACTTGCGCAGGAAGCTCATCTCGTCCTCGCCCATGAACACGGGGTACGGCTTGCCCGCGTCCTCGAACGCCTCGACGGCCGCGACGGCGCCGTCGCCGGCGTCCATCCAGATGCCGTCCACGTCCCCGCGCTGGAGGTACTGCGTGACGATGTCCTTGATCTTCGCGCCGTCGCCGCCGGTGAACTCGGCACCCACGACCTCGAGCTCCGACTCGGAGAAGATCTTGTCGGCCGCGGCCCAGCGGTTCTCGAGCACGTCGACGCCGGGCAGGATGCGCAGCGCGAGGACCTTCGAGCCGGGCTCGAGGTTCTCGACGAGGAACTCCGCGCCGTCGGCGCCGTACGCGTAGCCGCCGATCGGGTGGATGAACGTCACCATGCAGTCGGTGTTGACGCCGCGGTCGAACACGATGACGGGCTTGCCCGACTCGCACGCCGCCTCGACGGCGGGCGTGAGCGTCGCCGTCGTGGACGGCGAGATGACGATCGCGTCGCAGTCGCCGGCCTCGACGAACGCCTGGATGTCGGAGATCTGCTTGTTGTCGTCGTCGGCCGCGTCGGAGACGCGGAACTCGCCGATCACGCCCTCCTCGGTGAGGACGTCGACC
The DNA here is from genome assembly GCF_058792115.1 of Cellulosimicrobium sp. EB106-03-01-XG111. Taxonomy (NCBI): domain Bacteria; kingdom Bacillati; phylum Actinomycetota; class Actinomycetes; order Micrococcales; family Promicromonosporaceae; genus Cellulosimicrobium; species Cellulosimicrobium sp. EB106-03-01-XG111. Next base: position 64,355 of record NZ_JBYTEQ010000025.1, on the reverse strand, counting down.
TGCTGCTGCATCGTGATGAACCCGGTCACGCGCCACGGGTTCGAGACCGACGCGTTCGAGAAGCACAGCGTCTTGCCGCCGCCCTCGCTCGCGAACTCGGCCGTGTCCACGTACTCGGGCTCGATGGCCTGGAGCCACGGCTGGTCGGCCGGGCCCTCGGGCACGACCTCGCGCTGCGCGAGCTGGCGGTCGTAGTCCGCCTGGACGAACCACTCGGAGTCGGCGCCGCCGGACTCCTCGCTCGCGGGGCTCTCCTCGGCCGAGGTCTCCCCGCCCGTGTCGGTGGGGGTGTCGGTCGTGCAGGCGGCCGCGAGGAACAGCGTGGCCACCGCCGTGCCGGCCAGGAGTGCTCGTGTACGTCGCATGTCCTTCTTCTCCTTGGTGAGACGTCGTCGTCCCGCAACGTGCGGGGAAGGGGGTACAGCTCGGGTGCCGGCGCGCGGTCGTGCGCGGGTCCGAAAGGGGTCGTGCGCGGGTGGTCGCGCGGGCGGCGTCGCCGGCGCGGGGCTCAGGCGTTCGCGGGGGCGGGCTCCTTCGGTGCGGGGGTCGGGCCCGCCGCCGGCGGGGCGTCGGGGGTGGACGAGCGGCGCCGCGACCGGCGCGGCAGCGCGGCGTAGGCGACGGCAGCGATGATGATCACGCCCTGCACGGCGGGGCGGATCGTCGACGGGAGGCTGAGCTGGTTGAAGAGGGTGAACAGCGCCTCGAGCGTGAGCGCGCCCGCCATCGCGGCGATCACGGTCCCCCGCCCGCCGCCGAGGACGACGCCCCCGAGCACGACGGCGGTGATCGCCATGAACTCCAGCCCCTGCCCGACCTGGGCGGTGACGCCCGCGTAGCCGCCGATGAGGACGGCCGCGACGGTCGCCATGAAGCCCGAGAGGAGGAAGGCGCGCGTGCGCACCCACCACACGGACCCGCCCGCGTAGCCCGCCGCGACGTCGTTGTCGCCCGTGGCGACGAGCGTGCGGCCGAACGGGCGGCGCATGAGCAGGGCCGCGGCCACGCCGAGCACGACGACGACGAGCAGCGCGTACGGCACCTGGAACTGGCCCGGGTTGTCGGGGATGCCCCCGCGTCCCCACTGCCGGAAGCCGTCGGTGAGGGCGCCCGTCGGTGCGCCGCCGGTCCAGAGCCGGATCGCGCCGTAGAGCACGAGCATCATGCCGAGCGTCGTGATGAACGACGGCACCTTGAGCAGCGTCGTGACGAGACCGTTGACGAGACCGACCGCGAGGCCGAAGACGACCATGAGCGCCATGACCGGCCAGGTCATCGAGTCCTCGCCGTCCATGAGCTTCGCCGCGATGACGACCTGGGCTCCCACGAGCGAGCCGACCGACAGGTCGAACTCGCCGGAGACGATGACGAAGTACTGTCCGATCGCGAGGATGATCAGCGGCGCGGCCTTCTTGACGAAGGCCATGAGCGACATCGGCTCGCCGAACGACGGGTTCATCACGAGGATCGCCACGAAGACGAGCACGAGCAGCGCGAACACGGTCCAGCTGCCGCCCGCGGTGAGGCGCTCGAGCCAGCCGGCCCGCGGCGCGCGCGCCGGGATGGTCCGGCGCGTGGTGTCGGTGGTCATGCGGACGCACCTCCGGTGCGGGTCGGGCGGAAGCGGGCCCGGCTGCTCGCCGGGTCGATCTGGCGCCGGGCGTACAGGGCGACGGCGGCGATGATGATGACGCCGCGCAGCACGTCCTTGAAGAACGGGTCGACGTCGAGCACGTTGAACACCGTGTCGAGCACGGCGAGGATCAGCACCCCGCCCACCGTCCCGACGACCGAGCCGCGGCCGCCCATGAGGAGCGTCCCGCCGAGGACGACGGCGGCGATCGAGTCGAGGTCGAGGCCGTAGGAGTAGACGAGCGCGTTGCCGGTGCCGAAGCGCGCGGCGATGAGCAGGCCGGCGATACCCGCGCAGACCGAGCACAGCACGTGCGCGAGGACCAGGGTCCGGTCCGTCCGGATGCCCGAGAGCCGCGCGACGTCGGTGTTCCCCCCGACGGCGAACATGTGGTAGCCGGGACGGGTGCGCGTCAGGAGCACGACGCCCACGGCCGCGACGAGCAGCATGACGATCGTCGAGACCGGGACCGGCCCGACGCGCGTGTACCCGAACATCTGGAACGAGGCGGGCACCTCGCCCGCCGGGCCCTTGAACTGCGTGTCGAGGTAGCCCTTGATGATGAGCCCGACGCCGAGCGTCGCGATGAACGCGTTGACGCGCAGCTTCGCGATGACGAGCCCGTTGACGAGTCCGACGACCGCCGCGACGCCCACCGCCGCGAGGACGCCGAGCCAGACGCGCGACGGGTCGCCCGCCATCGTCGTCGCCCCGACGATCGAGCTGAGCGCGACCACGTAGCCGACGGACAGGTCGAGCGAGCGGCACAGGATGGCGAACGTCTGCCCGATCGCGACGAAGCCGAGGAGGCTCGTCTGCGTGAGCATGTACGCCGTGTTCGCCGTGCTGAACAGGTTGCCGCCGCCCACGGCCACGAGGACGCCGGCGATCACGAGGATCCCGACGAGGGCGAGGTAGACGATCTCCGTCGACCCCAGCCGGCGGCGGCGCGCGGGCGCGCGGCGCGCGGTGGGGGCGGCGGTCGCGACCGCGGTGCTCATCGGTGCTCCTTCGGGCCGTCGGGGGCGTGCGGGGCGCTGCGGGGCGCGGTCCCGGGCTCCGCGCCCGGGAGGTCGTCGGCGTCGGCGAGGGCGCCGAGGTCGACCTGGACGTGCTCGCCGGAGGTGTCCTCGCCCGCGCCCGTGGCGAGCGCCATGACGGTCTCCTCGTCGCTGCCCGCGGGGAGCTCGCCCGCGAGGCGGCCGTCGCGCATGACGAGCACGCGGTCGGCCATGGCGACCACCTCGGGGAGCTCGGACGAGATGAACAGGACGGCGACGCCGTTCGCCGTGAGCTCGCGCATGAGGTCGTAGACCGCGCGCTTGGCGCCCACGTCGATGCCGCGCGTCGGCTCGTCGAGCACGATGACCTGCGGGTCCGTGACGAGCCACTTGGCGAGGACGACCTTCTGCTGGTTGCCGCCCGACAGGTACTGGACCTCGGCCTCCTGCGAGCTCGCGACGAGCTCGAGCGAGGAGAGGATGCCCGGGATGCGCCTCGCGCGCCGGTCGGCCTGGCCGGGGACGACGGCGTCGAGCACGAGGCGCGCGTTGGCGAGGATCGACTGGCCCAGGGCGAGCCCCTCGGCCTTGCGGTCCTCGGTCACGAGCGCGAGACCGGCGCGGACCGCCTGGCGCGGCGAGCGCACGTCGACCGGCTTCCCGCCGACGAGGACGCGGCCGCGCGTGAAGCCCGCGATGCCGAAGACGCCGTGCGCGATCTCCGTGCGCCCCGAGCCCTGCAGCCCGGCGAGCGCGACGATCTCGCCCGCACGGACCTCGAGCGACACGTCGTCGACCTGGGTGTTGCCGACGCCCTCGAGCGCGAGCCGCACCTCGCCCGGGACGATCGACGGGTCCTTGTCGGGGAAGTACCCCGCGAAGTCGCGGCCGACCATCGTGCGCACGAGCCGGTCCGGGTCGATGTCCGCGGTGGGGGTCGTCAGCACGTGGTTGCCGTCCTTGAGCACCGTGATGGTGTCGCAGAGGTCGAAGATCTCCTTGAGGCGGTGCGAGACGTAGAGGATCGCGACGCCGCGCTCCTTGAGCCGGTGCACGAGCTCGTAGAGGAGCTCGACCTCCTGGTCGGCGAGCGCCGCCGTCGGCTCGTCCATCGAGATGATGCGCGCGTCGTAGGAGACGGCCTTGACGATCTCGACGATCTGCTGCTGCGCCACGGACAGCGAGCCGACGCGCGTCCACGACGCGAGCCCGGTCAGCCCGAGCTCGGTGAGCAGGGCGGTCGTGTCCGCGTGCATGCGCCGCCGGTCGACGAGGCCCGCGCGGCGCGGCTCGCGGCCGAGGTAGACGTTCTCGGCGACGGACCGCTCGGGCAGGAGGTTGAACTCCTGGAACACCGTCGACACGCCCGCGTGCTGCGCGGCGAGGGGCGAGGCGAACGTCGTCGTCTCGCCGTCGAGCTCGAGCGTGCCCGCGTCGGGACGGTGCACGCCCGCGATGATCTTCATGAGGGTCGACTTGCCGGCGCCGTTCTCCCCGACGAGCGCGTGGACCTCGCCCGGGCGCACGTCGAGGTCGATGTCGCGCAGCACGGAGTTGCCGAAGAACTCCTTGCCGATGCCACGCAGGCGCAGGAGCGGGCGGTCGTCGCCCTCCCCCGCGGCAGGCCGCGGCTCGCGCGTCGTCGTCGCGGTCACGACGCGACCTCGACCCAGCCGCCCGTCCGCACCGACGCGGCCACGGCGTCGGCGAGCCGTGCGGCGCGCAGGCCGTCGTCGAACGTGGGCAGGCCGTCCGGGACGCTGCCGCCGATGGCCGCGGCGGTGTCGGCGACGAGCGCGTCGAAGCAGTCCTGGTAGCCCTGGGCGTGGCCCGCGGGGAGGCGCGAGTACCGGGCCGCCGCCGGGGAGAGCGCCTCGGGGTCGCGCACGAGGAGGCGCGACGTCGTGCGCCGGCCCTCCCAGAGCGTCTCGGGCTGCTCCTGGTCGAACGCCAGGGTCGACTCCGAGCCGGAGATCTCGAGGTAGAGCCGGTTCTTGCGGCCGGCCGACACCTGGGAGATCACGGCCGAGCCGAGCGCGCCACCGTCCGTGGCGTACTGGAGCGTCACGGCGTCCTCCGTCGCGACCTCGTGCACGACGCCGTCGGCGCCCCGGCGGTGCGGGTTCACCGTGGCCGACTGCGCGACGAGACGCACGATGCGCTGGCCCGTCGTGAACTCGAGCAGGTCGCAGAAGTGGGAGCCGATGTCGCCGAACGCGCGGCTCGCGCCGCCCAGCGCGGGGTCGACGCGCCAGTTGTCGTCGGAGTCGCGCAGGAGCCAGTCCTGCAGGTACGAGCCGTGCACGAGCGAGACGGTGCCCACCTCGCCGCGGCGCACGCGCTCGCGCGCCTCGCGGACCATGGGGTGGAAGCGGTAGGTGAAGGGCACGACGGCGACGCGGCCGTCCAGGTCGCGCGCCGCGGCCGCGAGGCCGGCGAGCTCGACCGCCCCCGCGACGTCGGTCGCGAGCGGCTTCTCGCACACCACGTGCTTGCCGGCGGCGAGCGCCGCGCGCGCCAGGGGGACGTGGAGGTGGTTGGGCGTGCACACGTGCACCACGTCGACCTCGGGGTCGGTGAGCAGCTCCTCGACCGTCGCGACGGCGCGCTCGGCGCCGAGGCCCGGCGCGGCCGCCCGCGCGATGTCGAGGTCGGCGGCGGCGACGCTCACGACGCGTCCTCCGCCCGTGCGCACGGCCCGGGCATGGACCCCGCCCATGAACCCGGTACCGAGGATCCCGGCGCGGTACCCGGCGGCGGGCAGCCCGAGCTCGTCGGGGCTGCTGGCGGGGAAGGTGCTTCGGGCGGTCGAGGCCCCTGGCGTGGTCGCTCCCGGGAGGGGCGTCTCCGGCTCCAGCACCGGGGTACGCACGTCCTGCGCGACGTCGTCGGCTCGCATGGATGACAACGTAGGGGCACTTATGTCGAGGGTCAAGCAAAAGCCGAACAATGATCGTCACGGTTAGATAACCCAAGCCGCGAAACAAAGGTGAAGGTTCACACGGCCGGCCCCGGACGCGGGCACGCCACCGCCCCCGGCCGTCGGACGGCCGGGGGCGGTGGCGTGTCGGACTGCCCCCACCCACCGGTCGGCGAGGCCGACCGGCGGGGAGACTGCGGTGCTACTTGGTCGAGAACGCGGCGTCGAAGGCCGCGTCGGGCGCGTCGAACGCGTACTTCTTGACGAACTCCAGCGCCTCGGGAGCGCCGACGAGACGGTCCATGCCCGCGTCCTCCCACTCGACCGAGATCGGGCCTTCGTAGCCGATCGTGTTGAGCATGCGGAACGCGTCCTCCCACGGCACGTCGCCGTGGCCCGTGGAGATGAAGTCCCAGCCGCGGCGCGGGTCGGCCCAGGCCAGGTGCGAGCCCATCCGGCCGTTGCGGCCGTTGTGCATCCGCTTCTTCGTGTCCTTGCAGTCCACGTGGTAGATGCGGTCCTTGAAGTCCCACAGGAAGCTCACCGGGTCGAGGTCCTGCCACACCATGTGGCTCGGGTCCCAGTTGAGGCCGAACGCCTCGCGGTGCCCGATCGCCTCGAGCGTGCGGACCGTCGTCCAGTAGTCGTACGCGATCTCGCTCGGGTGCACCTCGTGCGCGAACCGGACGCCGACCTCGTCGAACACGTCGAGGATCGGGTTCCAGCGGTCCGCGAAGTCCTGGTACCCGGCGTCGATCGCCTCCTGGGACACGGGCGGGAACATCGCGACGTACTTCCAGATCGCGGAGCCGGTGAAGCCCACGACGGTCTTCACGCCCAGCTTCGCCGCGAGGCGCGCGGTGTGCTTCATCTCCTCCGCGGCACGCTGGCGCACGCCCTCGGGGTCGCCGTCGCCCCACACGACGTCCGGCAGGATGTCGCGGTGGCGCTGGTCGATCGGGTCGTCGCACACCGCCTGGCCCTTGAGGTGGTTCGAGATCGCGTACACCTTGAGGTCGTACTTGGCCAGCAGGTCGAGCTTGCCCTGGACGTACTCGTCGTCGTCCCAGCGCCAGGGGTCGAGGTGGTCGCCCCAGCACGCGATCTCCAGGCCGTCGTAGCCCCAGCCGGACGCGAGGCGTGCCACCTCCTCGAACGGCAGGTCGGCCCACTGCCCGGTGAAGAGGGTGATCGGTCGTGCCATGGTCGTGTCTCCTTCGGTCGTTCTCGGTTCGTGCCCGGGGTCACCGGGCGGACGTCTTGGTCAGGGAGCGGGGCTCGTCGTCCGCGGCCTCGTCGGCGCCCGACGCGCGCGAGCGGCGCCGCACGACGACGTAGCCCCCGGCGAGCAGCAGCGCGGCGACCACGGCGACGGCGACCCACACGAGCGCGCTCGTCGAGCCCTCGTCCGTGGCCGTGCCGTCGCCCGCGGTGCCGTCGCCCGCGGCGGCGTCGTCGCCGGCCGCGTCGGCACCCGCCGCGTCACCCTCCGTGCCGGCGGCGTCGCCGCCCTCCTGCGCCGCCGCGTCGTCGCCCTCGCGCGGGGCGGGCTCCGGCAGCGGCACGACGTCGACCTGGGCCGTCGCGGTGGCCTCGGCGGGGTGCGTGATCGTCGCGGTGAGCGTCCAGTTGCCGTCGGCGAGGACGCCCGGGTCGGACGTGTACCAGCCGACGCCCTCGGACGCCGACCGCAGCGTGAGGGGGCCGACGGTCTCGCCGGCCGCGGACTCCCCCGTCACGGAGACGTCGGCCGCCTCCTCGACGGGGTGGCCGTCGACCTTCCACGTGAGGTTCGCGGAGACGCCGCCCTGGCCGTCCGTGCCGAGCGAGATGACGACGTCGCCGCCGTGGGCGCCGGCCGGAGCCGCGCCGACCAGCGCGAGCACGCCGCCGAGCAGGACGCCCAGCGCCGCGGTGAGGAGCGCGCGGGCACGGAGCCGCGCGGGGGCGGCCGTCCGGCGGCGCAGCAGGAGCCGCGTGCCGCCCGGAGGCCGGGGGCTGGTGCGCTGGCGGTGCGTACGGGACATCGGGTCATCACCTCGTCGTGGGTCCGTTGCGGTGGGGGCGGCGGTCGTCGCCGGTCCCCCGGGGTGCCCCGGCGCCGGGCCGGAGCGCCCGTTCCCGGGCGCCGGGGCCGGAGACCCGGAGGTCCCCGTCGTGCTCGTCGTGCGGGCAGCGTACGGTCGGCCCGGCCGATGGGCCGCCCGGACGCCCGAGCGCCCGCGCGCCGAGCGCGGTGCCCGGCGGGCCGGTGCTCAGCGCACCGACCCGCCGGAGCTCGTCAGGAGCAGGACCGGGCCGCGTAGTCCGCCGTCCCGGAGAACGTCCTCCCCTCGGCGTCCGTGGCGGTCACGGTCACGGTGCCCGCGTCGACCGCGACGGCGCGCGACGCGAACGACTGGTACGCGTTCGCACCGGGCGCGACGTCCGCGACCTGCTTCGACCCGTACGGGGTCTCGAGCGTGATCGCGAGCGGGACCGTGTCGTCGTTCGTCGCGCGGACCGCGACGAACACCTTGCCGGCCATGCAGCGCGTCTCCGCGGTGATGGTCACGGCGATCGGCTCGGTCTCGTCCTCGACCACCCGGAAGTGGCCGAAGGACGCCGGAGCACCCGTGTCGGCCGACGCCCCGAGGGCGAAGAGACCGATCTTGGCGTCCGCGGCGGGCGCGTTGGTCACGCTCTCGTCGAACGTGGTCCACGTCTCGCCGTCCGCGCTGTACGCGCCGGTGAACGTGTCACCGGAGCGCGTGAGGCGCAGGTGCCACACCGACTCGGCGAGGCTCCCCGTCTGCGGCTGCGGGTTCTGCACCACGCCGCCGACCTCGCTGCGCAGCTCGATCCGGGCGTTGCGCGCCTGGCCGGCCTGGTTGTCGACCACGTAGTCGAGCTTCACGTAGTCGTCGTCGCCGCCGTAGACGATCAGACCGCCCTGCTGGTACTGACGGTCGAACGCGGAGCCGTCGACGACGGTCTCGACCGTCCACTCGTCACCCGGCTGGTCCTGCAGCACGATGTTCGGCACCGGGCGGTTGTCCGTCCCGTAGATGTCCGTGGGCGTCGTGTCGATCTGCAGGGAGCCGTCCGTCACGCGGTAGCCGGTCGGGTCCTCGCGGACGATCGACCAGCGGCACGTGTCGAGGGCGTCGCCGTCGAACTCGTCGTCCGGCCCGGGGGCCGCCGCCGTGTCGTCGGGCGTGATGTGGAACCAGTCGAACTCGGCGTCGACGACCGGGGTGGTCGTGTTGTTGCCCTTGAGGGCCACGAGCCCGATCTTCGCGTTCTCCAGGTCGGCGATCGACTTGGTCTGCGGCATCGTCGTGAAGTCGATGCCGTCGGCCGAGTAGGCCGCCTGGAGGCTCGCGCCGTCGCTGACGAACCGCACGTAGACCGTGTCGGGGTAGTCGGCACCGAGCGCGGCCGAGTTGGACTCGTTGACCTCGTTCGGCTGGGCGTTCTCCTCACGGATGAACTGGAAGATCCGCGTCGCCGGGTCCGCCGCGGCCGACCGGCCCTGGAGGACCATCTTCGCGTAGTTGTCCTGGTCCTCCCAGATCAGCAGACCGGCCTGCTGGTACTGCTGACGGGCCGGCAGGGTCACCTTGGCGGTGGCCGTGAACGGTCCGTCCGGGAGGTCCTGGAGCACCAGGTTCGGCACGGCGGTGTTGTCCGTCCCGTAGAAGTCCCGCGTCGCCGTGGGGACCACCAGGCGCCCGTCGCGCACGACGAGGTTCTGGTCGCGGTTCGTCACGGTCCAGCGGTCCTCGTCCAGGTCGGTGCCGAGGAAGTCGTCCGAGCGGCCGGAGAAGCAGAGCCCCGGACCGGTCTCGGGCGCCTTGACGGTCACCGTCGTGTACTCGACCGAGTACGCCCCGCGCTCGTCGGTGGCCCGCACCTGGAGCCGGTAGGTGCCCGGCTGGTCGTACGTGACCGCGAACGAGTCGGTGCCGTCGACGAACCCGTCGCCGAGGCCCGCGTCCCACGCGAAGGTGACGGCCTCGTCCTCGGGGTCCGTCGCCGTGACCGACGCCGTGACCTCGAGCGGGGCGGTGCCCTCCGTCGGGGTGACCTCGAACGTGTCGATGGTCGGGCGCACGTTGTCCGTGACGCCGCGGCCGTCGAACTCGAGCCAGTTGACGTTCATCTGGCCGGCCACGTTGACGAAGTAGAGCGTCCCCGTGCCCTCGGGCACGTCGGTGATCTCCGTCGTCGCCATCGTGTACGCCTGCCAGTCACCGGTGTTCGGCACGGTCACCCGGCCGATCTCCGGACCGTCGGGCGCGTCCCAGCGCACGGACACCGTGCCGCCCGCGGGCGACGCGACGCGCATGCCGAGACCCTCGACGTTGTAGAGCGACATGGGCTCGTAGGCCCACCAGTCGCCGACCTCGATGAAGCCGATGTTCTGGCCGCCGCCCGCGCTGTCGCCGGTCTGCTCCGTCTGGACGCCCGGGTCGCCACCGCTCGTCGAGCCGGCGAGGCGGCCCGTCGAGGTGTAGTACTCGGCCTGGAGCAGCTTCGGCTGCAGGATCTGGAGCGAGTTCGTCGTGAGCGGGACGCCCACCTCGCCGCCGTCGTCGGTGTAGAACGCCTCGAGCACCCAGAAGATGTTGGCCTCGAGCCCGTGGCCCTCGTCGCGGGCCGTCTGCATGACGCCCTCGCAGCCGGTCAGCTCCTCCATCGGGTGCGCGTGGGCGTCGTGCCCGAGCGCGGTCATCATCATGAGGTTGGAGCAGTCCACCTCGCCGTCGGGGTCCTCGACCTCGACGACGTAGCGCACCTGGTCGCCCCACTCGAACACGCCACCGTTGTCCGGGAACGTGATCGTCACGCTCGGCGCCTGGTTCCCGACGACGATGCTGACGTTCGCGAAGCCCGTCTGGCCGTTCGCGTCGGTCGCCACGAGCTGCGCGGTGTAGCTGCCGTTCTCGGTGTAGGTGTGCACCGGGTTCGCCTCGGTCGACGGGTCGGACCCGTCGCCGAACGTCCACTGCAGCGAGATCGGGTCGCCCGCCGGGTGGCGGGTGCCCTCCGAGGAGAACTGCACCGTGAGAGGCGCGGCGCCGCTGGTCACGTCCGCGCTGGCGCGGGCGATCGGCGTCGGGTCACCCTGCACGTAGTTGACCTTGTAGATGCCCGACGTCGTGTTGTTGCCGCCGAAGCCCTGGCCCCAGTCGATGACGTAGAGCGAGCCGTCCGGACCGAAGTCAAAGTCCATCGCGCGGTAGAAGCCCGCCGCGGGGTCGAAGTGCTTCGGCAGGATCCGGTTGATGTCGACGAGCTCGTCGCGGTTCTCCCCGTCGAGCTGGAACGAGTACATCTTGCCCTGGTTCCACTCGCCGAAGATCGCCTTGCCGTCCCAGTACTCGGGCCACTTGACGTCCGAGTCGAGCTCCGGGTCGTAGTCATAGACGGGGCCGCCCATGGGCGCGCCGCCGCCGCCGATCTCGGGGAAGAGCGGGTTGCCGGCGTAGTTGTACCAGACGTCGGCCGCGACGGCCGGCGGGAGCTTGGCCAGGCCGGTGTTGTTCGGCGAGTCGTTCACGGGGCCGTTGGCGCAGTCGAACGCCTGGCCCGACTGGCCGGTCGCGAAGTTGTAGTCGATGTACGCCGCGTTGTCACCGGTGCAGTACGGCCACCCGTAGAAGCCCGGCTCCGCGACGATGTTCCACTCGACGGTGTTCCCCGGGCCGCGGCTCGGGTTGGCGTTCTGCGCGTCGGGACCGTAGTCGCCGACGAGCACGTTGCCCGTCTTCTGGTCCACGCCGATGCGGAACGGGTTGCGGAAGCCCATCGCGAAGATCTCGGGCTTCGTCTTGTCCGTCCCCGGGGCGAACATGTTCCCCTCGGGGATCGTGTACGTGCCGTCGTCCTCCGGGTGGATGCGCAGCACCTTGCCGCGGAGGTCGTTGGTGTTCGCCGACGTGCGCTGCGCGTCGTACGACGTGCGGCCCGCGCGCTCGTCGAGCGGCGCGTAGCCGGCCGACTCGAACGGGTTGGTGTTGTCGCCCGTGACGATCACGAGGTTGTCGTCGCCGTCGAAGACCATGTCACCGCCCGCGTGGCAGCACGTCTCGCGCTGCGTCGGGATGACGAGGACCTTCTCCTCGCTCGCGGCCGAGATCGTCCGGGTCGCCTCGTCGTACGTGAAGCGCGAGACGCGGTTGTGCGGCCCGTCCGTCCCGACGTCCTGCGGCGACCAGAAGAGGTACACCCAGCCGTTCTCCCCGAAGTCCGGGTCCAGGACGACGCCCGTGAGCCCGTCCTCGTTGGCCTGCGTGACCGCGAGGGTCATCGCCGTCGTGGTCTGGTTGCTCTCCGGGTCGATGAGGCGGACGCGCCCGTCGCGCTCGACGTAGAAGACCGTCCCGTCCGGGGCGACGTCGAGCATCATCGGGTTGGACGTCTCCTCGTCGAGCGAGACGACCTCGTAGCTGTCCGACTGCGACGCGGCGCAGTCCGACGGCACGACGCCCGCGGCGGTCTGGATGCCGCCGAGCAGGTGCTGGAGGAACTCCGGCTCCGCGTAGGACTCGTTCGTGTGGCCGCCGCCGGTGTACCACGAGCGGCCGCCGTCGTACGCCTGGCACCAGGCGATCGGGTGGTCGGCGCCCATCGCGCCCGAGCCCGCGGTGTAGGACGTCTCGTCCAGGCTCGCGAGCACGTGCACGGTGTCACGCGGGTTGGTGCGGTAGTTGTACCACTCGTCGTACCGGTCCCAGCGCGACGGCAGGTGCGCCGTCGACTCGTGGGCGTGGTCCTCGACCTTGACGGTCGCGTCCTGGTTCTGCGGGTGGCTGTTGAAGTACGCGCCGACCAGCTCGCCGTACCACGGCCAGTCGTACTCGGTGTCGGACGCCGCGTGGATGCCCGCGTACCCGCCGCCGTTCTGGATGTAGCGCTCGAACGCGGCCTGCTGGTCGTCGTTGAGGACGTCGCCCGTCGTGGACAGCCACACGACGGCGTCGTACTGGGCGAGGTTCTCGTCCGTGAACGCTCCCGCGTCCTCGGTCGAGGTCACCTCGAAGTCGTTCTCCTCGCCGAGCTGCTGGATCGCCGCGATGCCCGCGGGGATCGACCCGTGCCGGAACCCGGCGGTCTTGCTGAAGACGAGCACGTCGAACGGTGCGGTGTCGGCGGCGGCGGCGACCGGAGCCGCCGGAGCGACGCTCCCGGCGGCGGGGGCCGCCGTGGCCGACACCGCCGTCGCGATGGTCAGGGGGAGAGCGATCGCCGCCGCGGCTGCTGCCGCGACCGTGCGCCTCATGGCGAGCGATCCTCCAAGCACGTTTCTCACAAGGTCTCCTCGTCGAGATGGGGAACTGTGCTGCGCTCCGCCGGGTCGGCGCCATCGGCCTGCCGTCCGTCCCGGGCTCGTCGGCGGACTGTCTCGGTGCTCCGCCGGGCACCTTCCTCGCCGCCAGCGCGGCGGTCGTACCTCCTCTCGTCGTCCGGTCGTCGGCCGTGCACCTGCGCAGGGCCGACGACCGGTCTGCCGTCCGTGCGGCGGGTCGAGACCTAGGGCTCGACCCAGCCGCCCGACGCCGCGCTGCGCTCGACCGCGTCGAGCACGCGCTGGACCACCAGGCCGTCCGCGAAGGTCGGCGCCGGGTGCGTCCCGGCGGCGATGCCCTCGACCAGGTCGACGACCTGGTGCGTGAAGGCGTGCTCGTAGCCGAGGCCGTGGCCCGCGGGCCACCAGTGCCCGACGTACGCGTGCTGCGGCTCCGTCACGACGATGCGGCGGAAGCCCGCGACGGCCGGGTCGTCGGCGGCGTCGAAGTAGTGCAGGACGTTCATGTCCTCGAAGTCGAACGCGACCGAGCCCTTCGACCCGTTGATCTCCAGGCGGATCGCGTTCTTGCGGCCGTAGGCGAACCGGGTCGCCTCGAACGTGCCGATCGCGCCGCCGGACATCCGGGCGAGGAAGATCGCGGCGTCGTCCACGGTGACGGGGCCGCGCTCGGTGCCGCCCTGTCCCGAGAGCCCGGCGAACTCCGTCGCGACCGGACGCTCCTTGACGAACGTCTCGAGCAGCCCCGAGACGCTCGTGATCCGCTCGCCGGTGATGAACTGGGCGAGGTCGATGACGTGCGCGCCGATGTCGCCGAGCGCGCCGCTGCCCGCCTTGGTCTTGTCCAGCCGCCACGACAGGGGCGCGTCCTCGTCCGCGATCCAGTCCTGGAGGTACTGCGCGCGCACGTGCCGCACGGTACCGATGCGGCCGTCGGCCACGAGCTGGCGCGCGAGCTGGATCGCCGGCACGCGACGGTAGGTGAAGCCCACCATCGCGACCTGTCCGCGCTGCGCGGCGGCCTCGGCGGCCGCGACCATCTTCTCGGCCTCGGCGACGGTGTTCGCGAGCGGCTTCTCGCAGAGCACGTGCTTGCCGGCCTCGAGCGCCGCGATCGCGATCTCGGCGTGGGTGTCGCCGGGCGTGCACACGTCGACGAGGTCGACGTCGTCCCGGCCGACGAGCGCCTGCCAGCTCGTCTCCGTGGACTCCCAGCCGAGCCGCTGCGCGGCGGCGGCGACCGCCTCCGGGTTGCGGCCGCCGAGGACCCGCATCCGCGGGTCGAGGGGGAGGTCGAAGAACCGGGGGGCGGTCCGCCAGGCCTGCGAGTGCGCTGCCCCCATGAACGAGTACCCGACCATGCCGACGCCGAGCTGCGCGCCGTCGTTTCCTGCCATGACGTTCCTTCCGTGCTCCTCACGGCGCACGCCCACGGTCCGGCCGGGCGGTACCCGGGCGGACCGTGGGCGTGGTCCGCGTGCTTCCTGCTGCGTGCTGACGGGTGTCAGCGGGTCCGTCAGGACTGGAACGCGCTCGGCAGGTACTGGTCGACGTTGTCCTTCGTCACGACGGGCGCGAAGAGCTGGAGCGTGCGCGGGACGTCGGACGACGCGAGGTCGCTGAGGTTCTTCTCGTGCGCGACGAGGCGGGCGAGCTTGATGCCGTCCGCGGCCTGCGTCGACGGGTAGACGACCGTCGCCTGCAGGACGGAGTCGCCGGACTGGATGTGCTCCATGACCTGCTTCGAGCCGGCGCCGCCGACCATGAAGAACTCGTCGCGGCCCGCGTTCTCGATCGCCGAGAGCACGCCGACGCCCTGGTCGTCGTCGTGGTTCCAGATGGCGTCGATCTGCGGCGCGGCCTGGAGGAGGTTGGCCGTCGCGGCCTCGCCGCCCTGGACCGTGAAGTCCGCGGCGACGCGGTTGTCGACGTCGAGGCCGCAGTCGGACAGCGCGTCCTCGAAGCCCTGGCTGCGGTCCTGCGTGAGCGGGAGCGAGTCGATGCCGGCGATCTCGGCCACCACGGCGTCCGGGTTGTCGCCCAGCTGCTCGCAGATGTACTGGCCGGCGCTGACGCCCATGCCGTAGTTGTCGCCGAGCACGGTGGTGCGCGCCGCGAACGGGCTGGAGAACTCGCGGTCGACGTTGATGACGGGGATCCCGGCGTCCATCGCCTTCGTCGCGACCTCGGTGAGCGCGGCGCCGTCGAACGGCAGGAGCACGATCGCGTCGACGCCGTCGTTGATGAAGCCCTCGATCTGGCTGATCTGGACGTTCACGTCGTTCGTGCCGTCGGCGACGCGCAGCTCGACGTCCTCGTACTCCGCGGCCTCGGCCTCGGCGGCGGTCGTGATGGCGCCCATCCAGCCGTGGTCGGCGGCGGGGGCCGAGAAGCCGATGACGATCGGGTCGCCCGGGGCGTCGTTGTCGGAGACGGCCTGGTTGGTGCTGCCCCCGCCGTCGCCCTCGGTCGTGCCCTCGTCCTGCGGCGTGTTGGAGGTGCACGCCGTCGCGATCAGCGCGATCGAGGCGGCCGAGACCGTCGCGAGCGTGATGCGGCGGCGGAGGGTGGTGCGTGCGGACATGGGATCTCCTTCGATGCTGTCCTGCGGGTGGAACCTCAGGGGAACTGACGGGGTGGTGGGTGGTGCGGGGCTCGTCCCGGGCTGCCGCGGGGCGCGGAGGCGCCGCGGGCCCGGGGTCGCTAGGTGGTGCGCCGGGAGAGGCGCTGCTGGAGCAGCACCGCGCCGACGATGATCGCGCCCTTGGCGATCTGCTGGACCGAGCTGTCGACGTTGTTGATGATGAAGACGTTCGTGAGCGTCGTGAAGATGAGGACACCGAGCACGGTGCCGACGATCGTGCCCCGGCCGCCCGCGAGGAGCGTGCCGCCGACGACGACCGCGGCGATGGTGTCGAGCTCGAGGAGCAGGCCGTTGGTCGAGGACCCGGCGCTCGTGCGGGCGAGGATCATGACGCCGGCGATGCCCGCGGTGAGCCCGGACAGCGCGTACACGTACAGGAGGTGACGCTTGACCTTGATGCCCGCGAGGCGCGCGGCCTCGGCGTTGCCGCCGACGGCGACCGTCCGGCGGCCGAACGTCGTGCGGTTGAAGAGGAACCAGCCGAGCACGGCGACGATCGCGAAGATCCACACGATCTTCGGGACCCCGAGGAGGTTGCCCCGGAAGATGTCGTTGAACGCGTCGACCTGGACGATCTGCGTGCGCTTCTGCGCGATGAGCTCGGCGAGGCCACGCGCCGCGACGAGCATCGCGAGCGTCGCGATGAACGCCACGACCCGCCCGTAGGCGATGATCAGGCCGTTGAGGAGCCCGGCGCCGAGGCCGACCGCGAGCGCGCAGATCACCATGACGACCCAGCCGTACGACTGGGTCGCGAGCGTCGTCGCCCACACGGAGGAGAGCCCGAGCACGGAGCCGACCGACAGGTCGATGCCTCCCGTCGTGATGACGAACGTCATCCCGATCGCCAGGACGCCGGTGACCGACCCGAGGCTGAGGATGGTCATGAGGTTGCTGACGCTCGCGAACCGCTCCCCTGCCGTCGCGAAGCCCACGGCGCACAGGAGGAGCAGCGCGAGGACGAGACCGATGTTCCGGCCCGCCGCCCCGGACATGAATCCGGAACGACGAGGCTGGCTCGCGGCCTTCTCGACACGCGCCGACTCGTCGGCGTCCGGCTTGTTCGTCGGCATCGACGCCGACACCTGCTGCTCGCTCACGCGACACTTCCTTCCATGACCATGTCGAGCACCTGGTGCTCGTCGATGGAGCTCGAGGGCCCCTCGTGGACGACGCGACCCTCGGAGACGACGAGGACACGGTCGGCGAGGCCGAGGACTTCGGGGATCTCGCTGGACACGACGACGACGGCGGCACCCTCGTCGGCGAGCCTGCGGATGAGGGCGTAGATCTCGGCGCGCGCGCCGACGTCGACGCCGCGCGTGGGCTCGTCGAGGAGCAGCACGCGGCAGCCGTGGACGAGCCAGCGGGCGAGCATCGCCTTCTGCTGGTTGCCGCCCGACAGCGTGCGGATGGCCCGGTCGACGCCGGTGGGGCGCAGCTCGAGCGAGTCCGCCTGCTCCTTCGCTGCCTTGCGCTCGGCGCTCTCGTCGAGCAGACCGAACCGCGCGAAGCGCGAGAACGTCGAGAGCGTGACGTTGCGGTACACGGGCTCGTCGAGCAGCAGACCCTGGCTCTTGCGCTCCTCGGGCGCGAGCCCGATCCCGGCGTCCACGGCAGCCGCGACCGAGCCGGCACGGAGCCGCTTCGAGTCCACCGTCACGGTGCCCGCGGTCGCCTTGCGCGCGCCGTAGACCGTCTCGATGATCTCCGAGCGGCCCGCGCCCACGAGCCCGGCGAGGCCGACGATCTCTCCGGCACGCACCTGGAACGAGACGTCCGCGAACACGCCGCGCAGGCTCAGCCCCGCGACGTCGAGCACGACGGGCGCGGCGTCCGTCGGGCCGTCGGAGTCCGGGAAGACGTACTCGACCGAGCGCCCGGTCATGAGCGTGATGAGCTTCGCCGTCGGGGTCTCGGACACCGGGAGGTTCTGGGCGACGGTGCGTCCGTCCTTGAGGACGGTGATGCGGTCGCCGATCTCGCGGATCTCCTCGAGCCGGTGGGAGATGTAGACGACGGCGACGCCCGCCTTCGTCAGCTCCTTCACGACGCGGAAGAGGTTGCCCACCTCCTCGGAGTCGAGCACCGCCGAGGGCTCGTCCATGATGATGACGCGCGCGTCGTGGGACAGCGCCCGGGCCATGGAGACGATCTGCTTGCCGGCTGCCGACAGCCGCCCGACCTCCGTGCTCGGCGAGACCTCCGAGTGACCGAGGCGCTTGAGCAGCTCGCGCGTCTTGCGCACCGCCTCGCGTCGCTGGGAGAACCCCATGGTCGCGAGCTCGTGCCCGAGGTACACGTTCTCCGCGACGGTCAGGCCGTCGACGACGTCGAGCTCCTGGTACATCGTCGCGACGCCGTGCTTCAGCGCCGCCACGGGGTCGGAGATGGTGATGGGCTCGCCGTCGAGGAGGATCTGGCCCTCGGTGGGCTGGTGAGCACCGGCGAGCACCTTGATGAGCGTGGACTTGCCGGCCCCGTTCTGACCGAGGAGACAGTGGACCTCGCCCGGGAGGATCTCGAGATCGACGCCGTCGAGCGCACGAGCCCCGGGGAAGACCTTGACGATGCCCTGCATCTGCAGGAGCGGCTGGGGAGGGTCTGCGGTGACCATGCGGTGAACCTAGCGGACCTTTTGACGAGCGTCAATCATAAGGTTGTCGTCTTTTGCTACTGTTACCACTCCGTGACCGACAAAAGTGTGCGCGCCCTTGGCGCCCGATGGGAACGCTCCCGCCGCTCCGTGCGTGTCACGGGGTGCGGCAGAGGCGGTAGGGTCCGGCAGGCCCTGCACGAGCAGGGATGCCGAGAATTCGACGTGCGATCGGGGGCCAGGGGGAGCTCGAGGGGCGGTCGTCGCCCGGACCGGAGGACCGTCGTCGGACCTCCACACCTTTCGACGACGTCCATGTCGCCTTGGGAGGGGACAGTAGGGTACCTTTTGGCGATCGTCAAGCAAAAGCCGATGACTCGTCCGCCTGGTACGGACGACCGACGAGAGGCTCCGTGATTCACTGTGCCCATGGAGGAACTGCTGAAGTTCGCGCCGCGCCCGACCGGTGCCGGCGACATGTTCCAGCTGCTCCGGGACGGTCAGCCGCGCACCCGTGCGGACCTCGCAGCGATCACGGGACAGGCGCGGTCGACCATCGCCGCCCGGATCGACCTCCTCATGTCGGCCGGCCTCATCGCCCCCGCGGGCGAGGCCAGCTCGACCGGCGGGCGCCCGCCCGTGACCTTCGCCTTCAGCCCTGAGGCGCGCATCGTCCTCGCCGTCGACCTCGGCGCGACCCACGCCCGCCTGGCGGTCACGGACCTCGCGTCCAACGTGCTCGCCGAGACGGACGCGGCGCTCGCGATCGCGGACGGTCCCGACGTCGTCCTGTCGTGGGTCGCGGACACCGGTGAGAAGCTCGTCGCGACCACCGGGCGCAGCATCGACGACCTGGTCAGCGTCGGCGTCGGCCTCCCCGGACCCGTCGAGCACTCCTCCGGGCGGCCCATCAACCCGCCGATCATGCCCGCATGGGACGACGTCGACGTCCCCGGCATCCTGCAGAAGCGGTTCGACGCCTCCGTGCTCGTCGACAACGACGTGAACATCATGGCGCTCGGCGAGCACCGCACGGCCTGGCCCGCCGTCACCGACATGCTCTTCGTCAAGGTCGCGACGGGCATCGGCTCGGGCATCATCGCCGACGGCGAGCTCCGGCGCGGCGCGCAGGGCGCCGCGGGCGACATCGGGCACGTCGCCGTCCCGAGCGCCGCCGACGTCCCGTGCCGCTGCGGGAACGTGGGCTGCCTCGAGGCCGTCGCGAGCGGCCAGGCCGTCGCCGCCGCCCTCGCCGCCGCGGGCCTCGACGCCACCACCAGCTCCGACGTCGTCGCGCTCGTGCGCGGCGGCGACCTCACCGCGAGCCAGGCCGTGCGCCAGGCCGGGCGCGACATCGGCTCCGTCCTCGCGGCGTGCGTCAGCCTGCTCAACCCCTCGCTCATCGTCATCGGCGGCATCGTCGCCGAGGCCGGCGAGCACCTCATCGCGGGCATCCGCGAGATCGTGTACCAGCGCTCGCTGCCGCTCGCGACGCAGCACCTGCGCATCGTCACCTCGCAGGCACGAGGTCAGGCCGGCGTGCTCGGTGCGAGCGCCATGGCCGTCGATCACGTACTCTCGCCCGCAGCGATCGACGCGCTCATCGCCTGAGCGCGGTCGACGGGGGCCGCTGCCCGCGCGCGCGGGCGCGACGAGTGTGACGAAGCACGAGGAGGAGTCATGACCGAGCGGAACCGTCGAGCGCTCGTGGTCCGGGGCGGCTGGCCCGGGCACGCACCCGAGGAGGCCGCCGAGCTGTTCATCCCGTTCCTCGAGGCGTCCGGCTACGACGTGACGCTCGAGGGGTCGCTCGAGGCGTACGCCGACGAGGAGTTCATGACGAGCCTCGACCTCGTCGTGCAGTGCTGGACGATGGGCGAGATCCTCCCGGACGAGATGCGCGGGCTGCGCACCGCCATCTCGAACGGCACCGGGTTCGCGGGCTGGCACGGCGGCATCGTCGACTCGTTCCGGCTCGCCACCGACTACCTGCAGATGGTGGGCGGGCAGTTCGCCGCCCACGCGCACGACCTCGTGGACCACACGATCGAGATCGTGCCCGAGCGCGCGGACCACCCGATCGTCGCCGGGATCGACTCGATCGCGCTGCACTCGGAGCAGTACTGGGTGCTCGCCGACTCCTACAACGACGTCCTCGCGACGACGACGATCCTCCCGCGCGACGGCGACCCGTGGCACGAGCCCGTCGTCTCCCCCGCCGTGTGGACGCGCCGCTGGGGCGCCGGACGCATCTTCGTGTGCGCGGCGGGCCACCAGCTCGCCGACCTCGAGGTGCCGCCGATCCGCACGATCGTCGAGCGCGGCATCCTCTGGGCGAGCCGCTGAGCCCGCGCGCGTGACCGCTTTCCGCGGCCTCCTCGCCTACCCGATCACGCCCCTCACCGACGACGACGCCCCCGACCTCGGCGCCCTCGGCCGCCTGGTCCGGGATGCCGCCGAGGCGGGGGTAGACGGCGTCGTCGTGCTCGCGTCGTCGGGCGCGGGGGTCACGTTCGACCCGGACGAGCGCGACGCCGTCGTGCGCGCGGCCGTGGCCGCGAGGTCGGCGGGCACCACGGCCGTGCCCGTCCACGTCGCGGTGAGCGGCGCGTCGACGCGCGAGGTCCTCGCGCGGGCCCGCGCGGCGCGCGAGGCGGGCGCCGACGGGCTCGTCCTCGCGCCGTTCTCCTACCTCCCGCTCGGCGAGGCGGAGGTCGTCGCGCTGTTCGAGGCGGTCGCGGCGGACGTCGACCTGCCGGTGTGCTTCTACAACCGCAGCGTCCAGACCGCGTACGACCTCACGCCGGGCGCCCTGGCGTACCTCGCCCGCACGACGACCCTCGCCGCGGTCAAGGACGCGGCGTCCACGCCCGCGCGACCTCAGGGCCGGGTCGCGGAGCTGCGGGCCGCGACGGACGGACTCGGGGTGAGCGTCGGGCTGAGTGGCGACGTCGCGCTCGTGCGCGGCGCGGAGCCGGCCGATGCCTGGCACACCGGGCTCGCCGCGCTCGTCCCCGCGGAGTACGTCGCGCTCCGCCGCGCCCGCACCGCGGGCACGGTGCCCGACGCGCGGGTCGCCCGCTGGGTGCACGACCTCACGGACGTGCTCGCCGACCTGCGCCCGGTGAGCGGGTTCCACGCCCTCGCCGCCCTGCTCGGCGTGCCGACCGCTCCCCCGCGCGGGCCGTCGCTCCCCGTCCCGCCCGACGGCGTCGCGCGGCTGCGCGAGGTCGTCGCCCGGCGGCCCGGGGGCTGAGCCGTCAGACCGCCGCGAGCACCGCGGCGTGCAGGTCGAGCAGGCCGGTGGTTCGCTCGCTCGGGCCGCGGCCGAAGCCGCACTCCGTCGCGACGCCGACCGGTCGGTCGCCGAGCACCGTCGCCGCCGCGGCGAGCCGACGACGCGCCCCCTCGACGCCGTCCTCGTGGTGCAGGAGGCCGAGGTAGAGCTCGGTCGCCGGGTCCAGGCGCAGGTCCGCCAGCGGCGCGACGTACGCGACGTCGTCGCGCGCGATCGGGACGGGCAGGTGGACCCACTGGACCGGCCGGTCGAGGTGCTCCACGAGGGCGTTCGCGACGCGGACGAGGTTCGCGGTGTCCGTCGGCTCGACGAAGTGCTTCTCGGCGACGTCGCCGTAGCAGAGGTGGAACCCCAGCTCCGCCCCGGCGGGCACGTGCCGCGCGAACGCCGCGGCCCGGCGCGCGCACCCCGCGACGACGTCCTCGTCTCCCCCCGCCTCGGCGTCGAACCACGCGCGCGCCGCCCCGCCGCCGAGGTTCGCGCCCTCGACGAACGCGAACTCCGTCGCGAGGTCGACCTGGACCGCGAGGTCCTCCGCCGGGACCGCGGCGACGATCGTCGCGAGCTCGCGGACGAGCGCGGCCTCGTAGACGGGGTGCACCGCCGCGCGGTCCTGGGGCGCGACGAACGCCGTCACCGGCGCGAGCGGCGAGGGCAGGCACACCTGGAAGCGGGTCCCGGCCGGGAGTACGCCCTCCTCGCGCAGCGCGACGAAGTCGGCGTACGAGGCGAGGGCCGCGTCGGCGTAGCCGAGCGGGCCGAACCGCAGGTCCGCCGCGTCGACGGAGCCGTCGAGGACGTGCGGGCGGACGTCGAACCCCGCCACGACGACCGGGTCCACCGGGACGCGGGCGAGGCCCTCGACGGCCGAGAACCGCTCGCCCTGGAAGAGGATCCAGTGGAACCGCTCGCCGACCTCCCCGTCGGGGACGCGGCGCACGTGGTCGCCGAGGTGCTCCCCCACCGCCCGGAAGGTCTCGCGCGCGGTCGGCAGGTTCACGGAGCCCACGAGGTGGGCGCCGCGCAGGGTCGGGAGGGTACGGGACGGGGCGGTGGTGGCGTCGAGCACCGGAGCATCGTAGGCGTCCGGCTCGACGCGCGGCTCAGCCGTCCGCGTCAGGCTCTCCCCCGCCCTCCCTGGCCGGGGTGTCGCCCGCGTCGTCCGACGCCGGGCCCGCACCGAGGCGGTCGGCCACGGCGTCGGGCCCTCCCGCGAGGAGCGCGACGAAGCCCTCCTCGTCGAGGATCGGCAGCCCGAGGTCGCGCGCCTTCGTCTCCTTGGAGCCGGCGCTCGCCCCGACGACGACGTAGTCCGTCTTCTTCGAGACCGACCCGGACGCCTTGCCGCCGGCCGCGATGACGGCCTCCTTGGCGCCGTCGCGGCTGAACCCCTCGAGCGACCCCGTGACGACGACCGTCAGCCCGGCGAGCGGACCGGTGGGCTCCTGGCGCGCGCCGGGGCCGGGGTGGTCCGGGATCTCGAAGCGCACCCCGGCCGCCCGCCAGCGGTCGACGATCTCGACGTGCCAGCCGACGGTGAACCACT
This sequence comes from Cellulosimicrobium sp. EB106-03-01-XG111, assembly GCF_058792115.1. Taxonomy (NCBI): domain Bacteria; kingdom Bacillati; phylum Actinomycetota; class Actinomycetes; order Micrococcales; family Promicromonosporaceae; genus Cellulosimicrobium; species Cellulosimicrobium sp. EB106-03-01-XG111. The sequence goes on along the minus strand of NZ_JBYTEQ010000025.1, from coordinate 41,423 downwards.
CGACGACCTGGTCGGCGATCACGGGCCCCACGCCCTCGACCGCGGCGAGCTCGTCGCGCGACGCCGCCCGGATCGCGTCGAGCGAGCCGAACCAGTCCGCGAGGGCACGCGCCGCGACCGGGCCGACGTGCCGGATGTTGAGGCTGACGAGGATGCGCCAGAGGTCCTTCGTCTTCGCGAGCTCGAGCTCCTCCACGAGCTTCGTCGCGTTGGTCGACGCCTCGAAGAGCGGCTCGCCCGCCTCGACCGCCTCGCGCTCCGCGGCCTTCGAGAGCTTGCGCTTCTTCCGGAACGGCCACACGGACTTCACGGTGGCGGTCGAGCCGTCCGGCATCGTGATCTCCGCCGGCTCGCCGGTGCCGTCGTACTCGCGCGGCAGCCCGGTCTCGGAGTCGCGCACGACGACCCGGATCGGGACGAGCTGCTCGACGCTCAGCTCGAACAGCCCGGCCTCCGTGCGCAACGGTGGCTCGGCGGGCTCGAGCGGCTGCGTGAGCGCCGCCGCCGTCACCTCGCCGAGCACCTCGACGTCGAGGCCCCCGCGCGACCCGATGTGCTCGACCCGGCCACGTACCTGGGCGGGGCACGACTCGGCGTTGGGGCAGCGCAGGTCGACGTCGCCCTCCTTCATGGGGCGCAGCGGGGTGCCGCACTCCGGGCAGTCCGCGGGCATGACGAAGTCCTCGCGCGGGTAGCCGTCGTCCGCGAGCGCCGCGACCGGGCCCAGGATCTCGGGGATCACGTCGCCCGCCTTGCGCAGCACGACCATGTCGCCGATGCGCACGCCCTTCGCGCGGACGACGTCCTGGTTGTGCAGGGTCGCCTGGCGCACCGTGCTGCCCGCGACCTTGACCGGCTCCATGACCGCGTACGGGGTCGCGCGGCCCGTGCGGCCGACCCCGACCTGGATCGCGAGGAGGCGCGTGTTGACCTCCTCGGGCGGGTACTTGTAGGCGATGGCCCACCGGGGTGCGCGGCTCGTGGCGCCGAGCCGCCGCTGGAGCGCGAGCTCGTCGACCTTGACGACGATGCCGTCGAGCTCGTGCTCGATGTCGTGGCGGTGCTCGCCGAAGTAGGCGATGCGGTCCATGACCTCGTCGAGCCCGTGCACGACCCGGTTGTGCGGCGACACGGGGACGCCCCACTGCTCGAACAGGGCGTAGGCGTCGGACTGCCGCGCGAGCTCGGCGTGCTCGCCGGCCTCCCACTGGAGCGCGCCGACGCCGTGCGCGTACATGCGCAGGTTGCGGCTCGCCGTCACCGCAGGGTCCTTCTGGCGCAGCGACCCGGCCGCGGTGTTGCGCGGGTTGGCGTACGGCGCGTGGCCCGCGGCGACGAGCTTCTCGTTGAGCGCGGCGAAGTCCGTGACGCCCATGAACACCTCGCCGCGGATCTCGATGACGTCGGGGTGCGTCGCGGGGTCGCCGCCGAGGCGCTGCGGGATCCCGGTGATCGTCCGCACGTTGGCGGACACGTCCTCGCCCGTGCGCCCGTCGCCGCGCGTGGCCGCCCGGACGAGGCGGCCCTTCTCGTAGAGCAGCGCGATGGCGAGGCCGTCGATCTTGACCTCGCACAGGTAGTCCACCTCGGCGTCCGCGGCCACGCCGAGGTCGCGGTGCACGCGCGCCGCCCACGCGGCGAGGTCCTCGGCGCTGAACGCGTTGTCGAGCGAGAGCATGGGCTCGAGGTGCTGGACGGTCGCGAAGCCGGCCGCGGCCCGGCCGCCCACGCGCTGCGTGGGCGACTCGGGCGTCTGGAGGGCGGGGTGCGCGGCCTCGAGCGCCTGGAGCTCGTGCATCCGCGCGTCGTACTCCGCGTCCGACGAGACCGGCTGGTCCTCCTCGTAGTAGGCCCGCTGGTCGGCCTCGATCTGCGCGACGAGCTCGGCCCAGCGCCGCTGCGCCCCGGCCTCGTCGAGCTCGGCGGCGGACGACGCCGCGGGCACGTCCTCGTCCGTCGGGGTCGGGGGGGTCGGCGCGGACGTCGCGGGGGTGCTCTCGCTCACCCGCACATCATCGCGCGGACCGCCCACATCCGCCGCCCCCGGACCGCACCCCGGCGGGCCCTCACCCCCAGCCGTGCGAGGCGTCCTCGTGCATCGGCGGGCACGTCCCGCCCGGCTCGGTCGCGGCCTCGAAGTGCCACATCTCGTTCGCGTACGTGCGGCACAGGCCGAACCGGGGACCGTGCTCGCCGAGCCACAGCGCGCCGTCCGTCGGCCCGACGTCGATCGCGAGGCCCGCGACGTGCTCCGAGGTCTCGGGCGGGAGCACCCACCGGTGGGCCTCCTCGGGCGACCCGTAGCGCTCGAGGGCCGCCTCGACGAGCTCCTCCTGCTCCGCCGCGGTGCGCCACCCCGAGGTGAGCGTCAGCTCGACGCCGTCGGCGTCGGCGGCCGCGCGCGCCTCGTCGAAGCGCCGTTCGAGCTCGGGGTCCAGCCCCGTCGCGGTCTGCGGGCGCAGCGTGGGCGACGGGTCGGCGACGGCGTCGCCGTCGTGCGTCGTCACGGTGAGGTACGTGAGCGCGCCGGCGGCGCCGAGCGCGCCGACGGCGAGGACGCCGAGCACGGCGCGGGCGACGCGCCGCGGGCCGCGGGGGCCCGGGACGTGGCGGGCGGGAGGGGTGGGACGCAGGGGTGTCGTGGTCATGCCACGAGGCTCGCCCGCGGCGCCCCCTCGCCACATCGACCCGACGGCGGCTCCTCGCCCCCCGCCGTGCGGTGCACCCGGGCCCGTGGCGTCAGCCCCCGGCCCGACGTCCTTCCGCCCTGGGGCGGAGGTCGCGCGGGCGGGGTTCCCTCCCGGGGCGGTGCCGCCCACGACGCGCCCCGGCTACCGTGGACGCGTGCCCCAGCCGACCCGCCTGCCCGTGTGGGCGCAGGACCTCGCGACCGCGCTCCTCGCGGGCGCCGCGTGGTTCACCGTCGTCATGGTCATGGAGCGCGGGGACTACTGGTACCCGCGCTTCCCCGACTCGTACCGGGTCGCCGGCCTGGGGATCGTGCTCGCGCTCGCGCTGCGCCGCGTCGCGCCCGGTCCGCTGTTCTGGGGCACCGTCGCCCTCTACCCGCTCGCGATCCCCTGGATCATGCAGACCCCGTTCGAGCTCGTGCCGCTCATGATCGCGGGCTTCGCGGCGACGCGCTCCGGGGCGGTGCCGCCGGTCCTCGCGACGGTCGCCGCGGGCCTCGCCGCGTTCGCCCTGCAGCTCGCCGGGCGCCCCGGCCTCGTGCTGCCGCCCCGCCCCTTCTCCGTCGACGAGCTCTGGGTCGCGAACTCCCCCTCCGACGTCGTCCTCGCGCTCGCCCTCGTGCTCGTCGCGGTCGCCGCCGGGTACTTCTTCCGCCGTCTCGCCCTCACGTCCGAGAGCCTGCGCGAGCGCAACGCGGAGCTCCAGGCGCTCCAGGCCGAGCTGGCGGAGCGCGCCGTGCTCGCCGAGCGCACGCGGATCGCGCGCGAGCTGCACGACGTCGTCGCGCACCACATGTCGGCGATCGTCGTGCGCGCCCAGGCGGCCGACCGCGTCGCCGCGAACCGCCCGGACGCACCGGCCGAGGCCGTGCGGTGGATCGCCGACGAGGGCAAGCAGGCGCTCACCGCGATGCGGTCCGTGGTGCAGGTGCTGCGCCGCGGCACCGAGGCCGACGGCGGCGCCGCGGCCCTCGCCCCGACGCCGGACGGCGACCGCGCCGCGGACGAGCTGCGCGCGGCAGCCCGCCGCCTGCGCGACGCCGGGCGCGCCGTCGACCTCACGCTCCCCGACCCGTGGCCCACGACGAGCGCCGAGTCCGGCCTCGCCGTCGTCCGCATCGCCCAGGAGGCCCTGACCAACGTGCTGCTGCACTCCCTCGCCCACGACGTGACCGTGACGCTGACCGACCGCGCGGGCGACCTGCGCCTGCGCGTCCACGACCCCGGGCCGCCGCTGCCGAGCACCGACGGCCGGCAGGGGCACGGCCTGACCTCCATGCGCGAGCGGGCGCTCGCGGCCGGGGGCGCGCTGGCCGCCGGGCCGGACGGCCGCGGCGGCTGGACGGTCGAGGCGCGGGTCCCGCGGGAGGCGGCGTGAGCGCCCCCGGCACGGGCACGACGGCGGTCGCCCCGGTCCGCGTCGTCGTCGTCGACGACCAGGCGACCATCCGGCTGGGCCTGCGCATGATCCTCGACAACGAGCCGGACGTCACGGTCGTCGGCGAGGCCGGGGACGGGGAGACGGCGGTCGCCATGGCGCGCGCCCTGCGCCCCGACGTCCTGCTCATGGACGTGCGCATGCCCCGGCTGGACGGCATCGAGGCGACCGCGCGCATCGTGGCCGACCCCGAGCTCGCGGCGGTGCGCACGCTCGTCCTCACGACGTTCGACGACGACGAGTACGTGTACGGCGCGCTGCGCGCGGGCGCCGCCGGGTTCCTCCTCAAGGACGCGGACCCGCAGTCGCTCGTCGACGCCGTGCACCGCGTCCACGCCGGCGACTCCCTGCTCGACCCGGCGGTGACGGGCCGCATCATCTCGACCTACGTCGAGCTCGCGCGGCAGGCGCCGCTCGCCACGGCCGACACCACGGACGCCGGCGCCACGGTCACCGGGCTCGACGCGGCGACCCCGCGCGAGCGCGAGGTGCTGCTCGCCGTCGCGCGCGGCCTGTCGAACCGGGAGATCGGCGCGGAGCTGCACCTCACCGAGGCGACCGTGAAGAGCCACGTGCGGTCGCTGCTCACCAAGGTCGGCCTGACGAACCGCGTGCAGCTCGTCATCCTCGCGTACGAGGCCGGGTTCGTGCGGCCGGGCGGCACGGCCTGAGCCCGGCTCACGCGTCCGGGGGCAGGCCCTCGACCGCGTGCCCGAACGCCTCGACGATGCGCCACATGTCGCCGAGCAGCACCTCGACGCGCTGCTCGAAGCCGTCGCCCACGTAGACCCACGTGTCGTGGGAGCCGTCCCTGCGGTGGAGCGACAGCACGAGCTCCGACGCCGACCGCTCGTCCCGGTGCACGCCGTCCGGCGACGCGTGCGCCGAGAGCGTCGTGGCGGGCACCGTGAGCTCCGGGCCGAGGTGCTTGCGGTCGTGCGGGTGGTCGTCCTCCTCGTGGACGGCCACGCACCACGGCGGGCAGTCGTCCACCTGCCAGGACGGCCTCCCGAGCGGCGAAGCCCACACTGCTGATCCCCCTGTCGTGCTGTCGAGCACGTCGGTCATGCCGATCACCTCCCCGGCGACGGGACCATGATGCCGTGGGCGTCCGACACGCCGGACCGCGCCGTTACGAAGGCGGTGGACGGAGGAGCGAGACGGGGTCGACGTCGAGCCGCTCGGCGAGCTTCTCGACCGAGCGGAGGGTCAGGTTGCGCTCGCCGCGCTCGACCCCGCCCATGTAGGTCCGGTGGACGCCGAGGAACTCGGCGAAGTCCTCCTGGCTCATCCCGCGGCGGACCCGGAGGGTCCGCAGGTTCTCACCCAGCGCGCGCTGCAGATCTCCTTGCACGCGTGCAACCGTCACCCAGCGCTACTCCTCGGTCTACAGACTTATCAGTATCACCCCGTTCTCGAACGACCCCCTCCCCCGCTCCGCGAGGGACGCCCGCGCGACGCGTGCTACTCATGGATAGCACACCGGGGACTCTCCCGTCACGCTCCAGGCCGTCCCGTCGCACGACGGAGCCCGACGGCGGAAGGGGACTCGCGCCGTCGGGCTCCGGGTTTCGTGGGGCCGGGAAGGGTCAGCCGGCCGCCACGCTCTCGGCAGGCGGGGTCGCCGCCTGCCCGTCCTCCGCGCTCGCGCCCTCGTGGGCCGCGAGCCGCTCTCCCCGCACGACCTCGCGGCTGCTGCCGCGGTAGGCCGCGACCAGGATGTCGCGCATGTCCTCCAGGACCGGCATCCGCGGGTTCGCCGGGGCGCACTGGTCCTCGAACGAGCGGAGCGCGAGGTCGTCCAGGCGGCTCATGAAGGCCCGCTCGTCGACCCCCTGCGCGGCGAAGGTCGCCTCGATGCCGACCTTGGCGCGCAGCTCCTCGACCGCCTTGGCGTACGACTCGACGCCCTCCTCCGGGGTCGAGGCCGGCAGGCCGAGGTGCTTCGCGATCTCCTGGAACCGCTCGGGCGCCACGTAGCGCTCGTACTTGGGCCAGCTCGTGAGCTTCGTAGGCACCTGGCCGTTGTAGCGGATCACGTGCGGCAGGAGCACCGCGTTGGTGCGCCCGTGCACGAGGTGGAACGTCGAGCCCACGGTGTGCGCCATGGCGTGCACGATGCCGAGCATCGCCGAGCCGAACGCCATGCCCGCGATGGTCGCCGCGTTGTGCATCTTCTCGCGCGCCTTCGGGGCCGCCGCGCCCTGCGTGACCGAGTCCTCGATGTGCTCGAAGACCATCTTGATCGCCTGCAGGCACAGCCCGTCGGTGAAGTCGTTCGCGTAGACGGAGACGAACGCCTCGGTGGCGTGCGTGAGGGCGTCGAAGCCCGAGTCGGCCGCGAGCTTCGCCGGCATGGTGTCCGTGAGCACGGGGTCGACGATCGCCACGGTCGGGGTGAGCGCGTAGTCCGCGAGCGGGTACTTGAAGCCCGTCTCCGGGTCGGTGATGACCGCGAACGGCGTCACCTCCGCGCCGGTGCCCGACGACGTCGGGATGCACACGAGCTTCGCCCGGCCGCCGAGCTCCGGGAACTTGTACGCGCGCTTGCGCACGTCGAAGAACTTCTCGCGCATGTCGGAGAACTCGATCTCCGGGTGCTCGTAGCGCAGCCACATGACCTTGGCGGCGTCCATCGGCGAGCCGCCGCCGATCGCGATGATCGTGTCCGGCTCGAAGTCGCGCATCGACTCCGCGCCGCGGTTCACGGTGCCGACGCTCGGCTCCGGCTCGACCGCGTCGATGATCTGGATCGCGACCTTCTCCTCGCGGCGGGCGAGGACGTCGAGCACGCGGTCGACGACGCCGATGCGGCTCATGACCTTGTCGGTGACGATCGTGACGCGGTGCACGTCGCGCATCTGCGCGAGGTACTGGATCGAGTTCGGCTCGAAGTACGTCTTGGCGGGCACCTTGAACCACTGCATGTTGTTGTTGCGCCGCCCGATCCGCTTGACGTTGATGAGGTTGACCGCCGACACGTTGTTCGACACCGAGTTCGCGCCGTAGCTGCCGCAGCCGAGGGTGAGCGACGGGAGCAGCGCGTTGTAGATGTCACCGATCCCGCCGAGCGACGTCGGGCTGTTCCACAGCACGCGCACGGCCTTGACGCGCGACCCGTACCGCTCGACGAGCCCCTCGTCGGACGTGTGGATCGCGGCCGAGTGGCCCAGGCCGTCGAGCTCGACCATGCGCTCCGCGAGGCGGACGCCGTGCTCGGTGTCGCGGGCCCGCAGGACGGCCAGGACGGGCGTGAGCTTCTCGCGGCTCAGCGGCTCGTCGGGCCCGACGTCGTCGATCTCGGCGAGGATGATCGACGTGTCGTCGGGGACCTCGAACCCGGCCTCGCGCGCGATCCACACGGGCGACTTGCCCACGACCTTCGGGTTGAGCTTCGCGCCGGCGCAGTTCGTGCCGTTCGCCTCGACACCGAAGATGAGGCGCTCGAGCATCGCCTTCTCGGCGGGCGTCACGCGGTAGGCGTGCAGGCGGGCCAGCTCGCGCATCGCGTCGTCGTAGATCACGTCGTCGAGGATGAGCGCCTGCTCCGACGCGCAGACCATGCCGTTGTCGAACGCCTTCGACATGACGACGTCGTTGATCGCCCGACCGAGGTCGGCGCTCTTCTCCACGTAGGCCGGGACGTTGCCCGCGCCGACCCCGAGCGCCGGCTTGCCGGCCGAGTAGGCCGCACGGACCATGCCGTTGCCGCCCGTCGCGAGGATGAGCGCGACGCCCGGGTGGTGCATGAGCGTGTTGGTCGCCTCGATCGACGGGTGCTCGACCCACTGGATGCAGTCGTCGGGCGCGCCGGCCGCGACCGCGGCGTCGCGCACGATGCGGGCGGCCTCGACCGAGGAGCGCTGCGCGCTCGGGTGGAACGCGAACACCACGGGGTTGCGCGTCTTGAGCGCGATGAGCGACTTGAAGATGGTCGTCGACGTCGGGTTCGTCACCGGCGTCACGGCGCACACGACACCGACGGGCTCGGCGATCTCGACGACGCCCGTGAGCTCGTCGCGACCGATGACGCCGACCGTCTTGAGGTTGGCCATCGAGTTGGGCACGTGCTCGCACGCGAAGATGTTCTTCGTCGCCTTGTCCTCGAAGACGCCGCGCCCGGTCTCGGCGACGGCCATCTGCGCGAGGTGGCCGTGCTGGTGCAGGCCGGCGACGGACGCCTTGAGGACGATCCGGTCGACGTCCTCCTGCGTGAGGCTCATGTACTGGTCGAGAGCCTTGCGGGCCCGCTCGACGAGGACGTCGATCTCGTGCGTCGTGCGGGTGTCCTCGGTGCGGTTCTCGACCTTCGTGCTCGCGCTCTTCGCGCTCATGCGTCCCCTCCGGTGCCCGGCCTGGCCGGGCGTCGGCCGCGGGTGTGCCGGGGCCGGGATGCCCCGGCTCCTTCGGCGGTCTCTCTACTTGTGAAGGTTTTCACAAGCCGCGCGTCCCCACAAGGGTCCGGCCCCGATGCGGGCCGAAGGTCCCCGCCCTCTCGTGACCTCCGCACCACCGCCCGCGCGCCGTAGGGTGGGTGACCATGACCGCCGAGCAGACGACGCGCCCCTCGCCCGCGACCGAGAGCCGCGCCGCGACCGACCGACCGGACGGCACCCCCCACGACCCGTACCTCTGGCTCGAGGACGTCGAGGGCGACGAGGCGCTGGCCTGGGTCCGCGCCCGCAACGCCGAGGTCGCCGACACGCTCGAGACCGCCGACGAGTTCGCCGCGACCGAGCGCGCGATCCGCGAGGTGCTCGACTCCGACGCCAAGATCCCCGAGGTCTCGAAGATCGGCGACCGGTACTACAACTTCTGGCGGGACGCGCAGCACGAGCGCGGCGTCTGGCGGCGCACGACGCTCGAGTCCTACCGCACCGACGACCCGGAGTGGGAGACCGTGCTCGACCTCGACGCGCTCGCCGCGACCGAGGGCGAGTCGTGGGTCTGGCACGGCGCGAGCGTCCTGCGCCCGACGCCGGAGCAGCTCGCCGCGGGCGAGCCCTGGCGGCACGCGCTCGTCGAGCTCTCCCCCGGCGGCTCCGACGCCGACGTCACGCGCGAGTTCGACCTCGTGGAGAAGCGGTTCGTCGCGCCGGAGGACGGCGGCTTCCACCGCGCCGAGGCCAAGGGCTCGCTCGGCTGGATCGACGCCGACACCGTCTACGTCTTCACCGACTTCGGGGAGGGCACGCTCACGCCGTCCGGATACCCGCGCGTGGTCAAGCGCTGGACGCGCGGCACCCCGCTCGACGCCGCGGTGACCGTCTACGAGGGCACCGACGAGGACATGTACATCTCCGCCTGGCGCTCCCACACGCCCGGGTTCGAGCGCGACTTCGTGCACCGCTCCAAGGCGTTCTACTCCGACGAGCTCTACCTCGCCGAGCGCACCGGCACGCCCGAGCAGCGCCTGACGAAGATCGACGTGCCCGACTCCGCCGAGGTCGGCGTGCGGCGCGAGTGGCTGCTCGTCGAGCTGCGCGACGACTGGACGGTCGGGGGCGCCACGTACCGCGCGGGGTCGCTCCTCGCGGCCCGGTTCGACGACTTCCTCGCGGGCGACCGCGGCTTCACCGTGCTCTTCGAGCCCACCGCGACGACGTCGCTCGCCGGCGCCACGTGGACGCGCCACCACCTCGTCGTCAACGTGCTCGACGACGTGAAGAACCGGTTGCACGTGCTGACGCCGCCCGACGCCGCCGCTCCCGGGGACGCCAGGGCCGCCGTCGGGCAGGAGACCGCGGACGCGCCGTGGGTGCGCTCGGAGATCCCGGGCCTGCCCGCGCTGGGCACGGTCGCCGTCGGGGCGGTCGACCCCGTCGACACCGACGACCTCTGGCTCGTCACGACCGACTACCTCACGCCGACGAGGCTCTCGCTCCTGGCGCTCGGCGAGCACCCCGGCGACGCGGGCGCGCCCGAGGTCGTCAAGTCCAACCCCGCGTTCTTCGACGCCGACGGCATGACCGTCGCGCAGCACTTCGCCACGTCCGACGACGGCACGCGCGTGCCGTACTTCGTCGTGGGCCGCGCGGACCTCGTCGCGGGGGCGGGCGACGGCGGCACGGGAACCGGCGCCGGCACCGCGCCCACGCTGCTGTACGGGTACGGCGGCTTCGAGATCTCGCTCACGCCCGCGTACTCCGGCGCGCTCGGCCGCGCGTGGCTCGCGCAGGGCGGCGTCTACGTCGTCGCCAACATCCGCGGCGGCGGCGAGTACGGTCCCGCGTGGCACCAGGCCGCGCTCAAGGCGAACCGCCACCGCGCCTACGAGGACTTCGCCGCCGTCGCGCGCGACCTCGTCGCCCGCGGGATCACCACGCCCGGGCACCTCGGGATGGAGGGCCGCTCCAACGGCGGCCTGCTCGCCGGCAACATGCTCACGCAGTACCCCGAGCTGTTCGGCGCCGTGATCGTCGGCGTGCCGCTGCTCGACATGCGCCGCTACACGAAGCTCCTCGCCGGGGCGTCGTGGGCGGCGGAGTACGGCGACCCGGACGACCCCGAGCAGTGGGAGTTCATCCGCACGTTCTCGCCGTACCACCTGTTCGACGCCGAGCGCGACTACCCGCCCGTGCTGTTCACGACGTCGACGAAGGACGACCGCGTCCACCCGGGCCACGCGCGCAAGCTCGCCGCGAAGATGCTCGGCGAGGGCAAGGACGTCACGTACTACGAGAACATCGAGGGCGGCCACGGCGGCGCCGCGAACAACGCCCAGGCCGCGCACATGGCCGCGGTGCACTACCGCTTCCTCGCCGAGCGCCTCGGCTGACCCGGCGCTCCTGCCGGGCCGAGCAGGTGGTCCTGGCGCGTCGGCGAGGCCGGACGCGCCAGGACGACCTGGTCGGCGAGGTGCGGGCGGCCCTCAGGAGTGGGGCACCGTCGCGGTGATGAGGGTGCCGTCCTCGCGGCGGTTGCCGGAGAGCGCGCGCAGGCTCGGACGGCCCGGCCTCACGGGGCCCTGGCCGTCGAGCGCGACGCGCGCGACCTCGCCCGGGACGACCTTCACCTGCTCGCCGCGCACGACGACCTGCGCGCCGTCGCCGGTCTCGGCGTCGAGCTCGATCGCGTCGGGCAGCACGGTGACGCGCAGCCGCGAGCCGCGCCACTGCACGCGGAACGTGAGCGACTCCCACTCCTGGGGCAGGCGCGGGTCGAACGTGAGGTCGCCCTCGGAGTCGCGCATGCCGCCGAACCCGTACGCGAGCGCGGACCACGTGCCGCCCGCGGACGCGACGTGCACGCCGTCGGCGGCGTTGGCGTGGAGGTTCGCGAGGTCGACGTAGATCGACGACACGAAGTAGTCGAGCGCGAGCTCGTGGTACCCGACCTCCGCCGCGACGATCGACTGCACGACGCCGGACAGCGTCGAGTCGCCCGTGGTCAACGGGTCGTAGTACTCGAAGTCGGCGAGCTTCTCCTCGGGGCTGAAGTGCTGCCCCTGGAGGAACAGCGCGAGCACGACGTCCGCCTGCTTGAGCACCTGGTAGCGGTAGATGACGAGCGGGTGGTAGTGCAGCAGGAGGGGGCGCTTGTCCTCGGGCGTGTGCGCGAGGTCCCAGATCTCGCGCTCGAGGAAGTGCGAGTCCTGCGGGTGGATCCCGATGCTCTCGGCGTACGGGATCGACATGTGGTCGGCGGCGCGGACCCACTCCGCGGCCTCGTACGCACCCAGCGAGAGCCGGTCCACGAGGCGCGCGTAGTCCTCGGGGTGGTCGGCCTTCATGCGCTCGACGACGTACGCCGCGGCCCGCAGGTTGAAGCGGGCCATGACGTTCGTGAAGAGGTTGTCGTTGACGACCGTCGTGTACTCGTCCGGCCCGGTGACGCCATGGATGTGGAAGTTGTCGTCGCCGTTGGCGCGCCAGAAGCCGAGGTCCTCCCACATGCGCGCGGTCTCGACGAGGATGTCCGCGGCCTCGCGGCGCAGGAAGTCCTCGTCGCCGGTCGCGCGCACGTACTGCACGAGCGCGTAGCTGACGTCGGCGTCGATGTGGTACTGCGCGGTCCCGGCCGCGTAGTAGGCGGACGCCTCCTCGCCGTTGATCGTGCGCCAGGGGAAGAGCGCGCCCTTCTGCGACAGCTCCGCGGCGCGGCGGCGGGCGGCGTCGAGCATCTGGTAGCGGAAGCGCAGCGCGTTGCGCGCGTACCGCGGGCTCGTGTAGGTGAGGAACGGCAGGACGTAGATCTCGGTGTCCCAGAAGTAGTGCCCGCTGTACCCGGAGCCGGTGAGCCCCTTCGCGGGGACGCCGTTGCCCTCGGCCCGTGCGGTCGCCTGCGCGAGCTGGAACAGGTTCCAGCGGACGGCCTGCTGGATGCCCGGCTGGCCGGGGATCTCGACGTCGGAGCGGGCCCAGAAGTCGTCGAGCCACTCGCGCTGGAGCGCGAGCTGGGCCTCGACGCCGGACTCGCGCGCACGGTCGAGCGTGCGCCGGCAGCGGTCGACGAGCTCGCGCGGCGGCACGCCGCGCGACGTGTGGTACGCGACGAGCTTGGTCAGCCGGATCGGCCGTCCCGGCTCGGCCTGCACGCGGAACACGTGCTTCGCCAGGTCCTCGTCGGCGAGCGTGCGCACGTCCCACTCGTTCTCGGTCTCGAGCACGTGCTCGGCCGCGACGGCGAGCGTCATGCCGGAGTTGGTGCAGCGGTAGGAGAGCACGAGGCGGTCGTCGTCGCCGAACTGCGTCTGCGGCTGCAGGACGCGCCCCGTGAACTGGTTCGTCTTGCGCGGGTCGAAGCCCTCCCCGAGCGACGCGGACCGCACGTGGTACTCGTCCTGACCGTCCTGGCGGTTGAGGATCTGGGACGAGATCGCGACGGGCGCGGCGGCGTCGAGGAGCGTGACCTCGAACGTCATGACGGCGAGGTGGCGCTCGACGAACGACACCATGCGCTGCGAGCGGATCTGCACGCGCTTGCCCGACGGCGTGCGCCACAGCAGCTCGCGCCGCAGGACGCCGTCGCGCAGGTCGAGCGAGCGCTCGTAGTCGATGAGGTCCGCGACGGGCAGCAGGAGCGGCTCGTCGTCCACGTAGAGGCGGATGACCTTGGCGTCCGGGACGTTGACGATCGTCTGCCCGACGCGCGCGAAGCCGTACGCCTCCTCCGCGTGCCGGATGGGCCACGTCTCGTGGAAGCCGTTGATGAACGTGCCGTGCGAGTGGGACTCGCGGCCCTCCTCGACGTTGCCGCGCATGCCGAGGTAGCCGTTCGCGACGGCGAACAGCGTCTCGGTCACGCCGAGGTCCTCCGCGGAGAACTGCGACTCGACGAGCCGCCACGGCTCGGCCGGGAAGCGCAGGCGGTCGACGGTGCTGCGCTCGTCGGCGGTGCGGCGGATCACGCGCCCGCCTCCTCGTCGGCACGGGTGGTCTCGGCGGGGAGGGCGGCGTCGGCGGTCGCGGCGCGCGGGCGGTCGAGGACCGTCGCGTCGAGGTCGCCGAGGTCGGCCACGACGACGTCGGCCCCGTGCGCGCGCAGCGCGTCCGCGCCCACGCCGCGGTCGACGCCGAGCACGAGCCCGAACCCGCCGGCCGCGCCGGCCTGCACGCCCGAGATCGCGTCCTCCACCACGACGGCCTCCGCGGCGGGCACGTCGAGCAGGTGGGCCGCGTACAGGTACGTGTCCGGTGCGGGCTTGCCGGCGACGTGCTCGCGCGCCGCGACGTTCCCGTCCACGACGACGGCGAACCGGTGCGTGAGCCCGGCCGCCGCGAGGACGGCGGGCGTGTTGCGCGACGACGACACGACGGCGACCGCGGCACCCGCCGCCGTCACGGCATCGAGGAACCGGACCGAGCCCGGGTAGGGCGCGATGCCCTCCTCGGCGAACATGCGGTTGACGATCTCGTCCTTGCGGTTGCCGAGCGCGCACACCGTGGACTCCCCCGGCGCGTCCGTCACCTCGCCGCGCGGCAGCGTGACGCCCCGCGACGCGAGGAACGTCGCGACGCCGTCGTAGCGGGGCTTCCCGTCGATCGACGCGAAGTAGTCCGCGGCGGTGTACGGGGCCAGGCCGTGCGCGACGCAGTAGGGCGCGAACAGCCGTTCCCAGGCGCGCATGTGGAGCTCGGCGGTCGGCGTGAGCACGCCGTCGAGGTCGAACAGCACGGCTCGCAGGACGGGCATGGAGATCCTTCGCGGTGGGGGGACGAGGGTCTGCGCCCGGTCGTTCCCGCGCCGTCCGGAGGCCGCGGGACGGCCGTCCGCACGTCGCCGTCGTGACCGTCGCGCGAGGTCAAGCGTACGCACCCGGAGCCGTGCGCGGAAAGCGCTCAGGGCGTGTCCGGGCGACGCTCAGGCGTGGGCGCGCTCGGCCAGCACGTCGGCGACGCGACCGAGGTTCGCGAGCAGCGCGCGGTGCTCGTCGGGCGTGCCGGCGACCCCACGACCGGGGCCGCCGCCAGGCCGCGGCGCGCCGAGGAGCGTCACGTCGTCGAGCGCGGACGGCTCGAGCCCGATGCGGCGCCACGGCACGCTGACGAGGTCGGCGAGCTCACCGAGCGCCGGCCCGGCGCACTGCGAGACCTTCGCGGGCGGCAGCGCGGCCCAGAGGCGCACGCCGCGCTCGACCGCGCGCGCGACCGTCTCCCACGACCGCTCGTCCCACGCGCCGAGCGTCAGGCCGACCGCGTCGGCGCCCGCGAGGACGACGGGCGCGACGCCCACCCAGGCGGGGCCCACGTGGACGACCGTCGACGCGGACGCGGCGCGCGCGGCGTCGAGCACCGGGCGCAGCCCGTCCACGAGGTCCGGGCCCGGGACCGCGCGCAGGCGCGAGTACCCCGAGAACGTGGGCAGCACGCCCGCCCCCACCTGCGCGAGCAGCGGCTCGTCCACCTGCACGACGACGTCCGCGCCCGGGACCTGGCGGCGCACCTGCGCGACGTGCTCGGCCACGCCCGCGGCGAGCGCCTCGACGACGTCGTGCACCGCGCCGCGGTCGGACAGGACGCGGTCGCCGCGCGCCAGGTAGACCTCCGCGGCGAGCGTCCACGGACCGGTGACCGTCACGGCGAGCGGCCCCGCGTACCCGGCGCCCGCGATGGCGAGCGCCTCCACGTCCTCGCGCAGGTACGCCTCCGCCCGCCGCAGGTCGGCGCCGCCGTGGTCGGCGAGCTTCCAGCCGTGCGGGCCGAGCTCGACGGGCAGCCCCGGCAGGAGCGCCGTCGTGCGGCCCGTCGCGTCGGCACCGGGCCCGCGGCCCGGCAGCTGGACGAGGAACGGCACGCCCTGCACGCCCGTCGGCACGTCGGCGAGGTCGCCGAGCACCGTGAGCTGGGCCTCGAGGACGTCCGTGCCCTCGTCGCCGGGCCACGGCCCGAGCCCGCTCACCGCGGTCATGCCGCACCCCCGCGCGTCGCCTCGCGCGGGAGCCCGCGCACCTCGTCACGAACCACGTGCCGTCCACCTCTCTCCAGGAGCACACCGGAACACCGAGCCGTGCCGCGACCCCACCGGGGTCCGGGGGCCGCACGGCCGTCCTGCGGAAGGACCCCGCCATGGGCACGCACGAGAACAAGGCCGCCGCCGTCGCCGTGCACACGCACGCGATCCCGGGCAACCACGCCGACGCCGTCGCGGCGCTGCTCGCGCCGGGCTTCCGCAACCACGACGCCGCACCGGGCGGCGACGGAGGCGACGAGGGCCTCGTCGCGACCATGCACTGGTACGCGGACGCGTTCGAGGACCAGCGCGTCGAGGTGCTGCACGCGGTCGCGGAGGGCGACCTCGTGGCGCTGCACGTCGAGCTCAGCGCCCGGCACACCGGCTACTTCCGGGGCGTCGCGCCGACGGGCCGCCGGTTCCGCGTGCGCGAGATGCACGTGCTGCGGTTCGCCGAGGGGCGCGCGGCCGAGCACTGGTGCGTGCGCGACGAGTCGGCGCTCGTGCGGGCGCTCGCTCACCCGGCGGCCGTCGGCGTGGGCTGAGCGCCCCGTGCGCCCGGCGCACCGGGGCCGAACGCAGCACGGCCGGCCCGGTACGCCCGGTCGACCGTGCCCTGCCCGAGCACGCGCGTCCCGGCGTAGACGACGAGCGACTGCCCGGCCGCGACACCCCGCAGCGGCGTGCCCGTGAGCTCGACCTCGATCGACCCGCCGGGGACGCTGCGCACGCGCGCGGGGACGGGCGCGCCGTGCGCCCGGACCTGCACCTCGACGTCGGCCGGCTCGCCCGCGGGCGGGCACGCGTCGTCGAACCAGACGGCAGACCCCGCCTCGATCCGGTCGACGCTGAGCAGCTCGGCCGGGCCGACGACCACCCGGTTGCTCGCGGGCTGGACGTCGAGCACGTACCGGGGGCGGCCGTCGGGCGCGGGTCGGTCGATGCCGAGACCCTTGCGCTGGCCGACCGTGTACGCGTAGGCGCCGTCGTGCTCGCCGAGCACCACGCCGTCCGCGTCGACGACCTCCCCCGGCCGCGCGCCCAGGCGCGCGCGCAGGAAGCCCTGGGTGTCGCCGTCGGCGACGAAGCAGATGTCGTAGGAGTCCGGCTTCGCGGAGACCGACAGGCCGCGCCGCGCCGCCTCGGCGCGGACCTCGTCCTTGGACGCGAAGCCGCCGAGCGGGAAGACCGCCCGCGCGAGCCGCTCGGGACCCATGACCGCGAGGACGTAGGACTGGTCCTTCGCCGTGTTCGGAGAGCGGTGCAGCTCGTGGACCGTGCGCGTCCCGCCGGGGGCGGACGCGTCGGGGACCTCGCGCGTCTCGACGCGCGCGTAGTGGCCCGTCGCGACGGCGTCGAATCCGAGCGCCGTCGCCTTGTCGAGCAGCGCCTCGAACTTGATGTGCTCGTTGCAGCGCACGCACGGGTTGGGCGTGCGCCCGGCCTCGTACTCGGCGAGGAAGTCGGCGACCACCGTGTCCTCGAACCGCTCGGAGAGGTCCCACACGTAGTACGGGATGCCCAGCGCGTCGGCGGCGCGCCGCGCGTCGCCCGCGTCCTCGATCGAGCAGCACCCGCGCGAGCCGGTGCGGAACTGGTCGCGGTCGCGCGAGAGCGCCATGTGCACGCCGACCACCTCGTGCCCGGCCTCGACCGCGAGCGCCGCGGCGACGGCCGAGTCGACGCCGCCCGACATGGCGGCGAGGACCCTCACGCGGCACCGCCCGTGCGGCTGCGCGCCGGGCTCGACGCGAGGCCCGCGGCCCGGGCGCGCTCGACGGCCCGGGGCAGGGCGTCGAGGAGGCGCGCGACGTCGTCGCGCGTGGACGTGACTCCGAGCGAGAAGCGGAGCGCGCCCCGCGCGTCGGCCTCGGGCACGCCCATCGCGAGCAGGACGTGCGACGGCTGCGGCACGCCGGCCTGGCACGCCGAGCCGGTCGAGGCCTGCACGCCCGCGGAGTCGAGCAGGTAGAGCAGGGAGTCGCCCTCGGCACCGGGGAAGGTGAAGTGCGCGTTGCCGGGAAGCCGGACGACGTCGTCGTGCGCGCCGGGCTCGGGTCCGCTGAGCACCGCGTCCGGGACGCGCTCGCGCACGCCCGCGACGAGCTCGTCGCGCAGCGCGGCGAGGTGCGCGGCCCGCTCGGCCCGGTGCGCGACCGCCTCGGTGACCGCGACGCCGAACGCGCGGATCGCGGGGGCGTCGAGCGTCCCGGAGCGCACCCCGCGCTCCTGGCCCCCGCCGTGCAGCACGGGCGTGAGCGGGGCGTCGCGCCGCGCGAGGAGCGCGCCGACCCCGACGGGCCCGCCGACCTTGTGGCCCGACACCGTCATCGCGTCGAGCCCGCTCGCGGCGAAGTCGACGGGCACCTGCCCGACGGCCTGCACGGCGTCGGAGTGCACCGGGATGCCGTGCGGGCGCGCGAGCTGCACGACCTCCGGCACGGGCTGCAGCGTCCCCACCTCGTTGTTCGCCCACATGACGGAGATCAGGGCGATCTCGTCGGCGTGCTCCGCGATCTCGGCCCGCAGGGCGTCGAGGTCCACGCGCCCCTCGGCGTCCACGGGCAGCAGGACGATCTCGGCGCCCGCGTGCTCCGCCATCCAGAACGCGGGGTCGAGCACCGCGTGGTGCTCGACGGCGGACACCACGATGCGCCGACGGCGCGGGTCGGTGGTCCGGCGGCCCCAGAACAGGCCCTTGACCGCGAGGTTGTCGGCCTCGGTGCCGCCTGCCGTGAAGACGACCTCGCTCGGGCGGGCGCCGAGCGCGGCCGCCACCGACTCGCGCGCCTCCTCGACCGTGCGCCGCGCGGCCCGGCCCGCGGCGTGCAGCGACGACGGGTTGCCCGTACGGGTCAGCTCGTCGACGAACGCGTCGCGCGCCGCCGGGGACAGCGGCGTCGTGGCGGCGTGGTCGAGGTAGGCCGTCACGGGGACGGGGGTCGGCCCGCCGGGCGCACCGGGGCCGACGCCGGTCACGGGGCCGGGAGCAGGGGTCACGGTCACCCAGTCTACGAACCGCGGGGCGACGCTCGCGGTCCGAGGAGTGGGCGGCGCTGGACATCCCGGTGGAAAGCGCTAGGTTGTGGGACATCTACGCCCGGCCGTCGCCGGGCGCTCGCCCGGTCGCAGGACCGCCGTCGCGCGCCACACGTCGCCGCGGGACGGGAACGTGCCGCGGGCGGGACCGCCAGCCACCGACAGGGGAAGTGGCCTCTCGATGCCCGAGGACGTCGCGCCGCCCGCCGTCGAGACCACCGGGGACGTCCCGGTCGCCTCCGGCGGCCGACGCCTGCTCTGGGCCGACCTGCCGCTCGCGCTGCGCGACGAGCTGGAGGCCGTCGCCGGGGGCAGGGTCGTGCACGAGCGCTCGGTCCCGGCCGGGTTCAGCCCGGGCCTCGCGTCCGTCCTCACGCTCGACGACGGCAGCCGCCTCTTCGTCAAGGCGGCCCGGACCGCCGACGAGCCCGTGGCCGCCGACCTGCACCGCGCCGAGGCGAAGGTCGCGACGCGGCTGCCGCGCGCCGTCCCCGCACCACGCTTCGCCTGGGGGCACGGCGACGGCGACTGGGTCGCGCTCGCGTACGAGGCGGTCGACGGGCGCTCGCCCGGCACGCCGTGGGACCCGCACGAGCTCGACCGCGTGCTCGCCGCGCTCGTCCGGGTCGCGTCCGTGCCCGGGGCACGGGCCATGCGCCTGCCGCCCACCGGCCCGGACTTCGCCGGCATGGCCACGGGCTGGCGCGCCCTGCGGGCCGACCCGGACCCCGGCCTGGCCGCGCTCGTGCCCTGGGCGGCGGCGCACCTCGACGCGCTCGCGGAGGCCGAGCGCGGCGCGCTCGTCGCGTGCGAGGGCGAGTCGTTCGTGCACGGCGACCTGCGCGCCGACAACGTGCTGCTGACCCCGGAGAAGGTCTACCTCGTGGACTGGCCGTACGCGTCGCGCGGCGCGGCGTGGCTCGACCTGGCGATGCTCCTGCCGAGCGTCGTCATGCAGGGCGTCCGGGACGTGTGCGAGCCCGTCACGGTGAGCGCCGACCCGGCTCGACGCGCGCGCGGGGGCGCCTGGGCGGCCGCGACGTTCGCCGCGCACCCGCTCGGCCAGGACGTGCACCCCACGGACCTGCGTGCCGTCGTCGCGGGGATCGCCGGGTACTTCCTGCACTCCGCGCGGCAGCCCGCGATCCCGACCATCCCCCGCCTGCGACCGTTCCAGCGCGCCCAGGGCGTCGCGGCCGTCGCGTGGCTGGAGCACCTGGGGCTCTGAGCGCGCGGGCCCCGGCGCCGCCGTGGCGCCGGGGCCCGGGCGTCAGTCCTGCCAGACCTGCACCACCGCGGGCCGCGGCCCGGCGAAGGCTCCCGGGGGCACCGGAGCCCCCGGGGTCAGGTAGTCCGGGAAGGACGACACCTGGGCGTCGAACGTCCCGTCCTCCCCGGGGTGCTGCACCGCGACGTAGACCATGCGGTCCGTCGAGTCGACGAGCGGCCCGCACGTCTCGGCGCCGCGCGGTACCGAGAGGAACTGCTCGACCCTCCCGCGCTCGCGGCCGTCGAGCGTGACCTTGAACAGCCCGTCGCATTTCTGGATCGTGCTCGGCTGGCCGTCGGTCGAGATCCACAGGTTGCCCTCGGCGTCGAACGCGAGGTTGTCCGGGCACGAGATCGGGGAGACCTTCTCCCTCGGGTAGCCCGAGAAGTAGGTGGAGGAGTTCGTCGCGGGGTCGCCCGCGACGAGCAGGAGGTTCCAGCGGAACGTCAGCGCCGCGGCGTCGTCGCGGTCCTCGACGATCTCCACCACGTGCCCGTCGCGGTTCGTGGTGCGCGGGTTCGGCTCGGTCGCGCCCTCGGCTGCGCCCGGGCCGCGCGAGGTGTTGTTCGTGCACGCGACGTACACGCGGCCCGTGACGGGGTTGGGCTCGACGTCCTCGGGGCGGTCCATCTTCGTCGCCCCGACCTTGTCGGCCGCGACGCGGGTGTAGACGAGCACCTCCTCGACGCTCATGCCCGCGACGGCGCTGCGCCCGTCGACGACGAGCGGCAGCCACTCGCCCCGGCCGTCGAACGCGCCGTCGGACGGCACCGCGCCCGAGCCGTCGATCTCGGACGCCGGCGAGTCGCCGCGGAACCGCGCGACGTACAGCGAGCCCTCGGTGAGCAGCGTCTTGTTGTGGCGGCGGGCGCCCTCGCTGTTCCCCGGGCGCATCGTGCGCGAGGAGACGAACTTGTACACGTAGTCGAAGCGCTCGTCGTCGCCCATGTACGCGACCGCGTTCCCGCGGCGCGACAGGACGACGTTGGCGCCCTCGTGCTTGAACCGGCCGAGCGCGGTGTGCTTCACCGGCGGCTCGTCGGGCGCGTACGGGTCGATCTCGACGATCCAGCCGAACCGGTTCGGCTCGTTCTCGTACCCGGGGTTGCGGGCGTCGAAGCGCGGGTCGTCGAGCTCCCAGCCGTACCCCGTCGCGGCGTCGCGCAGACCGTAGCGGGCGTCGTGGCCCGTGCCCGACGTGCGGAAGTACCCGTTGTAGTTCTCCTCGCCCGAGAGCACCGTGCCCCACGGCGTGGTGCCGCCCGCGCAGTTGTTGAGCGTGCCGAGCACGCGCGTCCCCGACGGGTCGGCGACGGTCCTGACGAGGTCGGACCCCGCGACCGGTCCGGTGAGGCGGAACTCGGTCCCGAGGTGCACGCGGCGGTTGTACCGGCTGTCCGCCACGTAGTCCCACGGCGTCCCGGTCCGACGACGACGCACCTCGACGACGGACATCCCGTGCGCCGCGCGCTCGATCGCCCGGCGGGTCGGGGCGTCGTACGAGGCGTCGAACATGATGGCGGGGTTCGTGTACTCGTGGTTCGCGACGAGCAGCCCGCGCGTCCCGCGGCCCGGCCCCTTCCCCGCGCCGCGGCCGCCGGCGAGGGCGTGCTGGCGCTCGAACGGCAGGATGTCGAGGTAGTCGTTGTTGTAGCCGAACTGCCGCGCCTGCTGCTCCGGGGTCTGGCGCGAGACGTCGAACGGCGCACCGCCGCGCAGGATCGGGTCGCCCCAGCGGATCACCGGGCGCCACCGGTAGCCCTCCGGGACGACGAGCGCGTCCCGCGTGGCGGGCTGGGGCGAGATCGCGCCGAACGCGAGGCCCTTCTGCGGGCGGCCACCGCCGTGGCCGCCGTGTGCCGCGACGCCCTGGGCGGCGGCGGACGGCGCGGTGACCGTCTGCGCGCCGAGCACGACGGCCGCGGCTCCCACCGCGAGCCCGCCGAGCAGCGCGCGGCGCGACAGCGCGCCGGCGACGACGTCGCGGAACGTCTCGTTCGCGCTCTCGTTGGGGACCGGGTGCGAGCACGCGTCCGCGCACTTCAGCCGGCAGGTGACGGGGCTGCGCTTGCCGCGCGCGTGCGGCGCGACGGAGAGCAGGGGGCGATGCTCGGGGGCAGGCGTGATCGTCATCGGTCGTCTCCACGGGTCGGGGGACCTCCCCGTCACCGGGGAGTCGGCCCGACGCTAGGAACGATCGGTGACCGGCCGGTCACCGCCCGGAGGACACCGGGTGAACTCTCGGCGCCGACCGGGCGGTCAGCCCTGCGACGCCCGGTGCTCCCGCAGCACCTCGGCCGCCTGCGGCAGCACGTCCGCGAGGTCGCCCACGACCGCGAAGTCCGAGATCTCGAACAGCGGGCACTCCGGGTCGTTGTTCACCGCGACGATCACCTGCGACGCCTGCATGCCGCCGCGGTGGTGCGGGGCGCCGGAGATGCCCGCGCCGATGTACACGCGCGGTGCCACGGTCACGCCCGTCTGCCCGACGAACTGGTCGTGCCAGCCCTCGTAGACCGCGTCGCGCGTCGCGCCCACGGCGGCGCCCAGCGCGTCGGCGAGCTCGACCACGGGGCCGAAGTCGCCGTTCGTGCCCCGGCCCCCCGCCACGACGATCGCGGCCTCCCCGAGCGCGGGACGGCCCGCGCCCGCGGACGCGTCGACCGTGCGGGACACGACGCGCGCCGCGGTCGCCGCGGGGGTCAGCTCGACGCGCAGCGCCTCGACCTCGGTCGCGACGGCGGCGTCCGCCGGCTGCGGCACCACCGAGTTCGCGCGGAGCGTCAGCACCGCCGGGTCGGTGAGGATCTCGCTGCGCACGTCCCACGAGCCCGCGAAGACGCGCTTGTCGGCCACGAGGTGGGTGCCGTCGTCGTGCAGCGCGGACGCGTCGACGACGAGACCGGCCCCCGTGAGGAACGCGAGGCGCGCCGCGGCCTCCTTGTTCGGGAACGACGACGTCAGCAGGACGGCGTCGGCGTGCGACGCGCGCGCGGCCGCCGCGAGGACCTCCGCGACGACGGGCGTCAGGTGCAGCGCGTCGCCGGTGACGACCTCGCCGCCGGACGACGGCTCGGCCTGGCGCACGAGCGCGACGCCGTGCGCGCCGAGCTGGGCGAGGACGCCGACGCTCGGCGCCTCGAGCGCGACGGCCTCCACGCGTCCCAGCGCGCGGCCGAGGGTGATCAGCTCCAGCACGGGCGACCGCAGCTCGGTGGCCGCGGAGTCGAGGAGGACGAGGACGGTACGGGCCCCGGGGGTGCTCATGTGCGGACGCCTCTCAGACCAGGTCGTTGCGGATGAGGAACTCGGCGAGGGCGCGGCCGCCCTCGCCCTTGTCGACGACGATCTCGGCATCGGGGCGCGGCGGCCGCGGCGACGCGTCGAGCACGCGCGTGCGGGCGCCCGCGTCGCCGACGAGCGCCGCGTCGACGCCGAGGTCGGCGAGGCTCCACGCCTCCACGGGGCGCGTGCGCGCCGCCATGATGAGCTTGAAGTTCGGCATGCGCGGGTCGTTCGCGTGGTCGGTCACCGACACGACGGCGGGGAGCGGCGCCTCGAGGACCTCCTCGACGCCGTCGAGCTCGCGCGTGACGCGGGCGGTGCGTGCGCCCGGCTCGCCCTCGACCTCGAGCTTCCCGGCGAGCGTGAGCTGCGGCAGCCCGAGCTCGGCCGACAGGAGCGCCGGGACGACGGAGCCCAGCCCGTCGAGCGCGGCCATGCCCGTCACGACGACGTCCACCGGGGCCTCGTCGGCGAGGCGGCGCACCGCGGCGGCGAGGACGCGTGCGGTGCCGAAGTAGTCGGAGCCCGCGATCGCGTCGTCGCTCACGCGCACCCCGCGGTCGGCACCGAGCTGGTAGGAGCGGCGCACGGCGCCGTCGGCGTCCGGCCCGGCGACGGTGAGCACGACCACCTCGCTGGTCTCGCGCTCCTCCTCGGGCAGCGCCTCCTTGAGGCGCAGCGCGGCCTCGACCGCGTTCTCGTCGAGCTCGTTGAGCGTGCCCTCGTCGGCCCGGCGCACCACGCGGCCGGCCTCGAAGCCCCGGTCGGCGTGGATGTCCGGGACGTACTTCACGGCGACGACGATCCGCATCGGCTGCTCTCCCTGTGCGCTGGGCGGTCGGCCGGAGAGGTACCCGGCCCGCTCCGCCGAAGCCTACCGGCGGGCGACCGGAGGAGCCGGTGAC
Organism: Cellulosimicrobium sp. EB106-03-01-XG111; assembly: GCF_058792115.1. NCBI lineage: Bacteria > Bacillati > Actinomycetota > Actinomycetes > Micrococcales > Promicromonosporaceae > Cellulosimicrobium > Cellulosimicrobium sp. EB106-03-01-XG111. The sequence goes on along the minus strand of NZ_JBYTEQ010000025.1, from coordinate 17,405 downwards.
ACCCGCCACAATGGACGGGTGCACGAGCCGTCGCCCGACCCGAGACCCGTCCCGCCGATCGCCCCCGGGAGCGTCGACCGGCACGCCCTCGTCCCACCGCTCGGGGTCCGCCTCGCCGGCGACGGCGTCGACGTCGCCGTGCTCGCGTCGCACGCGACCGCCGTCGAGCTGTGCCTCGTGGACGTGGTGGACGCGGCGCTCCCCGCGCACGACCCGGCGCGCTACCGCGAGCGCCGGGTCCCGCTCGTCGGCCCCGCCTACGGCGTGTGGCACGGCCACGTCCCGGGCGTCGGCGCCGGCCAGCGATACGGCTTCCGCGTCCACGGGACGTGGGACCCGGCCGCCGGCCTGCGGCACAACCCCGCGAAGCTGCTCGTCGACCCGTACGCCCGGGGCCTCGCCGGCGACCTCGTGGACGACCCGGCGATCCGCGGCCAGGTCGGCGACGACCCGTACGGCCCGCCCGACCCGCGCGACTCGCTGCCGTTCGTGCCTCACGCCGTCGTCGTCGCCGAGCCGACCGGGACGCTCGCTCCCCGCCCGCGCGTCCCGTGGCGCGACACGGTGGTCTACGAGGCGCACGCGCGCGGCCTCACGCAGCGTCTGGACGCGTTGCCCGAGCACCTGCGCGGCACGTACGCGGGCGTCGCGCACCCGGTGACGATCGAGCACCTGCGGAGCCTGGGGGTCACGACCGTCGAGCTGCTCCCGGTGCACGCCAACGTGCCGGAACCACACCTCCTGGCGAGCGGCCGCACCAACTACTGGGGCTACTCGACCCTCGGGTTCTTCGCTCCCCACGCCGCGTACGCCACGCGCGCCGCGCAGGAGGCCGGGCCGGGCGCCGTCCTCGACGAGGTGCGCGGCATGGTGCACCTGCTGCACGAGGCGGGGATCGAGGTGCTGCTCGACGTCGTGCACAACCACACGTGCGAGGGCGGGGCCGACGGGTACCACCTGTCGTGGCGCGGCCTCGACAACGCCGGGTACTACCTGCACGACGGCGGCTCCCCCGCGCGTCTCGCGGACGTCACCGGGACGGGCAACTCGCTCGACTTCCGGCGCCCCGCGGTCGTGCGGGCGGCGCTCGACTCGCTGCGGTACTGGGCCGAGGTCGTCGGGGTGGACGGGTTCCGGTTCGACCTCGCCGTCACGCTCGGCCGGGGCCCCACCGGGTTTGACCCGGACCACCCGTTCCTCGTCGCGCTCCAGACGGACCCGGTGCTGTGCGGGCTCAAGCTCGTCGCCGAGCCCTGGGACGTGGGCCCCGGCGGGTGGCGCACCGGGCAGTTCCCGCCGCCGCTCGCCGAGTGGAACGACCGCTTCCGCGACGCCGCCCGCCAGTTCTGGCTCGCGGACGCGCGCGAGGCGTCGCACGGGCGGCCGGGTCACGGCGTCCGGGACCTCGCGACGCGCCTCGCGGGCTCGGCCGACCTGTTCGGCCGCTCGGACCCGCCGCTCGTGCGCGGCCCCGTCGCGTCCGTGAGCTACGTGACCGCGCACGACGGCTTCACGCTCGCCGACCTCGTCGCGTACGACCACAAGCACAACCTCGCGAACGGCGAGGACAACCGTGACGGGACCGACGACAACCGGTCCTGGAACCACGGGCTCGAGGGCCCGGTCGCGCCCGACGCCACCACGGGCCGGGGGCTCGCCGGCCCCGGCGTCGAGATCGCCCCGCTCCGGCGCCGCTCGATCCGCAACCTGCTCGCGACGCTCGTGCTCGCCGCGGGCACCCCGATGCTCACCGCGGGCGACGAGATGGGCCGCACCCAGCGCGGCAACAACAACGCCTACGTGCAGGACGACGAGACGTCGTGGGTCTCGTGGGACCTGTCCCCGTGGCGCAAGGACCTGCTGGCGACCGCCCGCCACCTCCTCGCCCTGCGGCGCGAGCACGCCGCGCTGCGCCCCGACGCGTTCTTCACCGGCCGCCCGCGCCCCGCGGCGCCGGACGGCCCCGGTGGCGCGGCCGCCGGCACGGCGGCGGGCGGGGCAGGCGGCGCGGCGGCGGGTGGGGCGGCCGACGGCGGCCACGGCCCCGGCCCGACGGCGGTGCCCGACCTGACGTGGTTCGACGCCGCCGGCGGCCCGCTGGACCACGGGGCGTGGCACGACCCGGGCGTCCGGACGCTCCAGATGCTGCGGACCGCCCTGGAGCCCGGCGACGCCGACGTGCTCGTCGTGCTCACCGGGGCGCTCGACCCGGTCGACGTGACCCTCCCGGGTCTGCGGGCCGACGCGGGCGGCGAGCCCGAGCGCTGGGAGCTCGCGTGGGACTCGGACTGGGAGCACCCGGGCGACCCGGACCGTGCCGCGGGCGAGAGCGCCTCCCGCCCGGGCGACGTCGTCGGGCTCGAGGCGCTGAGCCTGCGCGTGTACGTCTCCCCCACCCCGCCGAGGTCACGCGAGGTGGAGCCGTGGGCGCTCGTGGTAGAGCCATCGGCGCTCGAGCCCGCCCGGGTCTGGACACGTGCTCTACTCTTCCCGCATGAGTGACAGCGCGGTCGACTCCTCCCCCACCCCTCCCACGATCGAGGACCCCGAGGTCGTCGTCGTGGGGGCCGGGCTCTCCGGTCTCGTCGCGGCGACCGAGCTCGCGGCGGCGGGCCGCCGGGTGGTCCTGCTCGACCAGGAGCCGGCGGCGAGCCTGGGCGGGCAGGCGTGGTGGTCGTTCGGCGGGCTCTTCCTCGTCGGCTCGCCCGAGCAGCGGCGCATGGGCGTCACGGACTCCGCCGAGCTCGCGTTCGACGACTGGCTCGGGTCCGCGCAGTTCGCGCCCGGCGCGGACCGCGGCGAGGGCCCCGACCGGCACGGCTACGCGTGGGCGCAGGGGTTCGTGGACTTCGCCGCCGGCGAGATGCGCGGCTGGCTGCACGGCAAGGGCGTGCGATGGTTCCCGCTCGTGCAGTGGGCGGAGCGTGGCGGGTACCCGGTGCGCTCGGGCGCCGACGGGTCCGCCGGGGGCGCGCACGGGAACTCCGTGCCCCGCTTCCACGTCACGTGGGGCACCGGCCCGGGCGTCCTCGAGCCGTTCGTCCGTGCCGCCCTGGACGCGCGCGCCGCGGGCCTGCTCGACGTGCGGTTCCGGCACCGGGTCACCTCGCTCGTCATGACCGACGGCGCGGTGACGGGCGTGCGCGCGGAGGTGCTCGCGCCGTCGGACGCCGAACGCGGGGCGCCGTCGTCGCGCGACGTCGTCGGGGAGGTGGAGATCGCGGCGAGCGCCGTCGTCGTGACCTCGGGCGGCATCGGCGCGAACCACGAGCTCGTGCGCTCGCGCTGGCCGCAGACGGCGGGCCGGCTCCCCGCCCGCATGCTGTCCGGCGTCCCCGACTCGACCGACGGGCTCATGATCGGTGTCGCCGCCGACGCGGGCGCGGCGCTCGTGCACGAGGACCGCATGTGGCACTACCCGGAGGGGATCGCGAACCACTCGCCGGTGTGGACGGACCACGGGATCCGGATCCTGCCCGGGCCGAGCTCGCTCTGGCTCGACGCCGACGGCAACCGGCTGCCCGCCCCGCTGTTCCCCGGCTTCGACGCCCTCGGCGCGCTCCAGCACGTCACCGAGCGCGGCGACGACCACTCCTGGTTCGTGCTCAACAAGGCGATCATGGAGTCGGAGTTCGCGCTGTCCGGATCGGAGCAGAACCCCGACCTCACCGGCAAGGACGTGCGGCTCCTCGCCCAGCGCGTGCTGCCCGGCGCCGTCGGGCCGGTCGCGCGCTTCGCCGAGCAGTCGCCGGAGTTCGTGTGGGCGGACACCCCCGAGGAGCTCGCCGCGCGGATGAACGCGCTCGTCGAGGCGACGCCGGGCTCGCGCGGGCACGTCGACCCCGCGGCGCTGGCCCGCGTCGTCCGGCTGCGCGACGAGCAGGTCCGCACCGGGCTGGGCAAGGACCCGCAGGTCGTCGCGACGGCGATGGCGCGCCGCTACCGCGTCGACCGGCTCATCCGCGTGTCCCCGCCGCGGCCGCTGACGACCCCGAAGGACGGGCCGCTGCTCGCCGTCCGCCTCTCCGTGCTGACGCGCAAGACGCTCGGGGGGCTGTGGACGGACGGCTCCGCGCGGGTCCTGCGCGCGGACGGGTCCGTGCTGCCCGGGCTCTGGGCCGCGGGCGAGGCGGCCGGGTTCGGCGGGGGCGGCGTGCACGGCCACCGTGCGCTCGAAGGGACGTTCCTCGGCGGGTGCCTCTACTCCGGCCGTGTCGCCGGCCGCGCGGTCGCCGCCGACCTGGGCTGACCCGGGTAGGGTCGGCGACCATGACCGTGCCCGACGACGCGTCCCCGGCCCCCGCGCCCGGCGCCCCCGCGGCGGTCGACGAGCTCGACGTCCCCGCCTGCGAACGCCTGTTCCGCCGCAACGGTCTCCCGCTGCTCGTCGAGGGGCACTCGCTCGACCGCGACGTGTTCGGGCGGTCGGCCCCGTTCCTCCTCGTCGTGCTGCTCGCCGAGCTCTCCGGCGCGGTGCGCTCGGGCTGGCCCGCGTGGGCGAACGCGCTCGCGCTCCTCGGCGCCGCGGCGATCGTCGCGGCCGCGTACGCGGGGCTCAACGTGGTGCGCGGTCGGCCGTGGTCCACGCTCCCGCAGTCCGTCGGTGTCCCCGAGCTGGCGTTCTTCGTGCTCGTGCCCGCCCTCCTGCCGGTCGTGTTCGGCGGGCAGTGGGGCGACGCCCTGCTCACCGTCGTCGGCAACCTCGTGCTGCTCGGGGTCGTGCGCGTCGTCGTCGGGTACGGCGTGCTGTCGTCGTTGTGGTGGGGGCTCGCGCGCGTCACCGACGAGCTCGGCGCCGCCCTGCTGCGCCTCGTGCGTCTGCTGCCGCTGCTGCTCGTGTTCTCCCTCGTGCTCTTCTACAACGCCGAGGTGTGGCAGGTGTTCGACCGGACGCACGGCGTCGCCGACCTCGTGCTCGGCGCGTTCTTCGCGCTGCTCGTCGTGCTGTTCGTCGGTCTGCGCTCGCCGGCCGAGGCCCGGGAGGCGCTCGCGGAGACCGCCGCGCGGCACCCTGGGCACGAGGACGCGGCGCGCTTCAGCCGTGGCCAGACGGCGAACCTCGCGACGATGATCGCGACGAGCCAGCTCCTCCAGGTCCTCGTCGTGAGCCTCGGCATGGGCGTGTTCTTCATGGCGCTCGGCACGCTAACCGTGACCCCCGAGGTCATGGCGCTGTGGGACGTCGACGGCGGCACCTGGCAGCGGACGCTCTCGCTCGTCGGCGGGGGCGGCGTCGGCGGCGCGGACCTCGTCGTGACGCAGACGCTGCTGCGCGTCTCGGTCGCGATCGCGACGTTCACCGGGCTCTACTACGCCATCTCCGTGCAGGTCGACGCCGTGTACCGCGAGGAGTTCGTCGACGGCATCGAGACCCAGCTCGCCGACGTCGTGCGCGCCCGCTCGCGCTACCTCGACCTCCTCGCCACGCCCCCGCCCGCGAGATAGAGGCGGCTGGCTAGAGGTAGAGCCCGGTGTGTTCTACGTCGCGACCGGCACCTCTATCTCGCGGTGCGTCGCGCGAGCGCGGCCCGGATCCGGCCGAGGAGGACGTCGGGGTCGGCGAGGTCGTCCCACGTCACCCGCAGGACGAGCCAACCGGCCTCGACCAGCGCGTCGTGCCGAGCCTTCTCCGCGAGCAGGCGGCCCCGCGGGTCGCCGTACCCGCCGCCGGAGTACTTGACGGCTCCGTCGAACTCCACCGCCACCCGGAGCGCCGTCCACGCGAGGTCCAGCCGGTACGTGCCGCGCCAGGTGGTCGCCGGGAGGTTCGGCTCAGGGTGCGGGAGACCGCCGTCGACCACCAGCCAGCGGACGACGCTCTCGCCGGGCGACTCCGACCGGGCATCCGCCTCGGCGAGCAGCCGACGCGCACGCCGGACGCCGCGCCCGCCGGCAGCCGCCTCCAGGACCTCCTCGACCCTCCGCACGTCGGCCCCTGCACGGAACCCGGAGTCCGCCACCACGATGCCCGACGTCGGGCTGAGGGAACGGGCGCAGTCGACGATCGTGCGCTCCAGCGAGGTGACCGGCAGTCCGCCGAGCTCGGCGCGATCTCTCTCGGGCAGCGCCGTCCAGTGCCTGTGGAGCTCGGGGTCGGTCCGGCGCACGGACGGGTTCCCGAGCTGCGTCACGTGGACCTCGTCCGCGAGGCGCCAGGTCCACAGGCCGTGCAGCACGGCCGCGGTCGAGTGGCTGAACCAGTAGTCCGTCGTCAACCGACCCGCGAGGGCGACCGCACGCGCGACGACGGCCTCCCGCCGCCGCTGCGCCGGTGAGGCCGCAGCCGGAGGCGGGGCAGCGTAGGCACCCTGACGCACCCGGACGAGCGTGCCGCTGCGGACGGCGGCGGCGATCTCCGCGCGCCGCTCCGCCGAGAACCGCACGACCGACGGCAGCGTCGCCGGGGCATGCGCTCCGTCCTGTCGCCCCGGTGGGCGCCCCGTGCTCCGGGGACGGCTCGCCGTCCGACGTGCGTGCTCGACCTCGTGCTCGTCCGCGCTCATGGGCTCAGACTGGCCGAGCGCGGTGGCGTCGACCAGGGGCGGCGGCGGATCTGTGGACGACCGGCGGCCGTCTGCCTCGGGCTCGTCACCCACCGCGATTCCGCGAGAAAGAGCCTGCGGTCGCGAGGTAGAACTCTGAGAGTTCTACCTCGCGACCGAAGGCTCTACCTCGGCGGAGGTGGTCAGGCGTTCGTGACGAGGCCCAGCTCGGCGACGCTCGGGAGGCCGTCGTGGGTCGGGACGACGCGGACGGTGTAGCCGAACGGTCCGGACGCGTCGAGCACGACGTCGCCCGCGAACGCGTAGCGGCCGGCCTCGTACGTCTCGGCGAGCGCGAGCGGCTCGGCCGTGAACTCCTCGATGACGTCGGCCTCGCTGACGCGCCCGTGCACGACCTGCACCTGGACGTCCTCGGGGCGCAGGTCGCCGAGCGACACGTACGCGCGGACCGTGAGGCGGTCCCCGACCTGCGGCACCTCGCCGATGCCGGCCGAGTCGACGTGGTCGACGCGCACGCGCGACCAGCCGTCGCGCACGGCGTGCTTCCACTGCGCGAGCTCGCGGGCGGGCGCGAGCCCGTCGGCGGCCAGCGCGCGCCCGGCCGCTGCTGCCGGGGCGTACAGGCGCGTGACGTACTCGCCGACCATGCGCGTCGCCTGGACCTTGGGGCCGAGCGTCGCGAGCGTGTGCCGCACCATCTCGAGCCACCGGCCGGGCACGCCGTCGGCGTCGCGGTCGTAGAAGCGAGGCGCGACCTGCTGCTCGACGAGGTCGTAGAGCGCGGCGGCCTCGAGGTCGTCGCGACGGTCCGCGTCCTCGACGCCGTCGGCGGTCGGGATGGCCCAGCCGTTCTCGCCGTCGTACCACTCGTCCCACCACCCGTCGAGGATCGACAGGTTGAGGCCGCCGTTGAGCGCCGACTTCATGCCCGACGTGCCGGACGCCTCCAGCGGGCGCAGCGGGTTGTTGAGCCAGACGTCGCAGCCCGGGTAGAGCGACTGCGCCATGGCGATGTCGTAGTTCGGCAGGAAGACGATGCGGTGCCGCACCTCGGGGTCGTCCGTGAAGCGGACGAGCTGCTGGATGAGCCGCTTGCCCTGGTCGTCCGCAGGGTGCGACTTGCCCGCGACGACGAGCTGGACCGGGCGCTCGGAGTGCAGCAGCAGCGCCTTGAGGCGTTCCGGGTCACGCAGCATGAGCGTGAGCCGCTTGTACGTGGGCACGCGGCGCGCGAACCCGATGGTGAGGACGTCGGGCGAGAGCACGTCGTCGACCCAGCCGAGCTCCGCCGGGGTCGCGCCGCGCTCGCGCCAGGACTTGCGCACGCGGCGACGCGCCTCGTCGACGAGCCGGCCGCGCATCTCGCGCCGGATCGCCCAGAGCTCGCCGTCGCCGACGGCGCCGTCCCCGTCGCCGCGCAGCCAGCGCGACGACGCGTGCTCGGCCGTGAGCTCGTCGAGCCCGAGCCGCTCGGCCTCGAGGGCCGCGAGCGCCGGGTCGACCCACGTGGGCGAGTGGACGCCGTTCGTCACCGAGGTGATGGGGACCTCGCGGGCGTCGAAGCCCGGCCACAGGCCCTCGAACATCCCGCGCGACACCTCGCCGTGCAGGAGCGAGACGCCGTTCGCCCGCCCGCCGAGGCGCAGGCCCATGACGGCCATGTTGAACACGGTCGGGTCGCCGCCGTCGTAGTCCTCGGCCCCGAGGGCGAGGACGCGCTCGACGGGCAGGCCGTCGACCGCCATGTCGCCGCCGAAGTACTGCGCGACGAGGTCGCGGCCGAACCGGTCGATGCCGGCGGGCACGGGCGTGTGCGTCGTGAAGACCGTCGCGGCGCGCACGGCCTCGAGCGCCGCGTCGAACGTGAGGCCCTGCTCGACGAGCTCGCGGATGCGCTCGACGCCGAGGAACCCCGCGTGGCCCTCGTTGGTGTGGTAGACCTCCGGCTCCGGCGCACCGGTGAGGCGCGACCACAGGCGCAGCGCGCGCACGCCGCCCACGCCGAGCAGGAGCTCCTGCTGGAGGCGGTGCTCGCCGCCGCCGCCGTAGAGGCGGTCGGTCACCTTGCGCGCGGCCTCGTCGTTGCCGGGCACGTTCGAGTCGAGCAGGAGCAGCGGCACGCGGCCGACGGCCGCGACCCACACGTGCGCGTGGAGCGTCCTGCCACCGGGCAGGGCGAGCGAGACGCGCGCGGGCGTGCCGTCGTCGTCGCGCAGGAGGGTGAGCGGCAGGCCGTCCGGGTCGAGGAGCGGGTACGTCTCGACCTGCCAGCCGTCGCGCGTGAGCGACTGCTTGAAGTAGCCGGCGCCGTAGAGGAGCCCGACGCCGACGATCGGCACGCCGAGGTCGCTCGCGCTCTTGAGGTGGTCACCGGCGAGGATGCCGAGGCCGCCGGAGTACTGGGGCAGCACGGACGTGATGCCGAACTCGGGCGAGAAGTACGCGATCGCGGCCGGGAGGGAGCCACCGCCCTCCGACGTCTCCGCGGCACGCTCCTGGTACCACAGCGCGTCGTCGAGGTAGTGGCGCAGGTCGGCCGCCGCAGCACGCACGCGCTCGACGAACGCGCCGTCGGCGGCGAGCTCGGCGAGGCGCTCGGGCCCGAGCGCACCGAGCAGCGCGACGGGGTCGCCGTGGACCGCCGCCCACGTCTCGGGGTCGATACCGGCGAACAGGTCGCGCGTTGGCGCGTGCCAGGACCAGCGCAGGTTGTGCGCGAGCTCGTCCAGGTCGCGCAGCTCGGCGGGCAGCAGGGTGCGGACGGTGAACCGTCGGATGGCTCTCACGGGGACGAGACTACGCAGCCTGGCGCCGGTGCACACCCCCGCGCCGCAACCTGTGTGTAACGCTTGCATGAAATTTCACCCGGGTACCGCGCGGGACCCGTCCGCGACGCGCCGACCCCTCTCCCAGGTGCCTGGCCCCCGTGCCCCTCGATACGTTGTGCGTGTGACGTCGACCCCTCCGGCCCTCGCGCCGCACCGCCCCCGCGCCACCGGTGCCCCTCGCCCCCGAGGCGGCGCCCCCGCTCCCGCCCCTGCCGCACCCGTCGGACGCATCCCCGTGCTCGAGGTGTCGCCCGTCGTCGAGGGCGGCCGGTGGCCCGCCAAGGCCGTCGTCGGCGAGATGGTGCCGATCGAGGCGACCGTCTTCCGGGAGGGCCACGACGCCGTCGCCGCGACCGCCGTCCTCGTCGCGCCCGACGGCACCGAGCGCACGGCGCCCATGGTCGACGTCGCCCCCGGGCTCGACCGGTTCCGCGCCACGCTCCACCCGGACGCGGTCGGCGACTGGTCGCTGCGCGTCGAGGCGTGGAGCGACCCCTACGGCACGTGGGCGCACGACGCGACGGTCAAGGTCGCGGCGGGCGTCGACGTCGAGCTCATGCTCGCCGAGGGCGTGCGGCTCTTCGAGCGCGTCCTCGCCGACGCCGTCCCCCTCCCCGGGCGCGACGGCACGCCCGGCCGCCGGACCCCCGCAGACGACCGCACGCTCGCCGACGCGCTCGCCGCGCTCGCCGACGCGAGCCGCCCCGCCGAGGCGCGGCTCGTCGCGGCGACGTCGCCCGAGGTGCGTGACGTCCTGGAGCGCGCCCCGCTGCGCGACCACGTCACGGCGTCCGCCACGTACCCGCTGCGCGTCGAACGCCCGCTCGCGCTCGCGGGCGCGTGGTACGAGATGTTCCCGCGCTCCGAGGGCGCCCGACGGCTCAAGGACGGGCGCTGGCGCTCGGGCACGTTCACCGCCGCCGCCCGGCGTCTGCCCGCGATCGCGGAGATGGGCTTCGACGTCGTCTACCTGACGCCCGTCCACCCCATCGGCACGACGCACCGCAAGGGCCGCAACAACTCCCTCACCGCGCTCCCCGGCGACCCGGGCAGCCCGTACGCCATCGGGTCGAAGGACGGCGGCCACGACGCGATCCACCCCGAGCTCGGCAGCGAGCGCACGTTCCGCGCGTTCGTCAAGGAGGCCCGGCGGCACGGGCTGGAGGTCGCGATCGACCTCGCGCTCCAGTGCTCGCCCGACCACCCCTGGGTCACCGAGCACCCCGAGTGGTTCACGACGCGCGCCGACGGCTCCATCGCGTACGCCGAGAACCCGCCGAAGAAGTACCAGGACATCTACCCGCTCAACTTCGACAACGACCCCGAGGGCATCTACGCCGAGGTGCTGCGCGTCGTGCGTGTGTGGATCGACCGCGGCGTCACCGCGTTCCGCGTCGACAACCCGCACACCAAGCCGCTCGACTTCTGGGAGTGGCTGCTGGCCGAGGTGCGCGCGACGAACCCCGAGGTCGTGTTCCTCTCCGAGGCGTTCACCAAGCCCGCGATGATGCACACGCTCGCGCGCATCGGGTTCCACCAGTCGTACACGTACTTCACCTGGCGCAACACGCGCGACGAGCTCGCGGAGTACCTCACCGAGGTCTCGGGCGAGGCCGGCGCCTACATGCGCCCGAGCTTCTGGCCCACGACCCACGACATCCTCCCGCCGTACCTCCAGCACGGCGGCGTGGCGGGCTTCGCGGTGCGCGCGGTGCTCGCCGCCCTCGGCTCGCCCACGTGGGGGATCTACTCCGGCTACGAGCTCGTCGAGAACGTGCCCCGCCCGGGCGTCGAGGAGCAGATCGACAACGAGAAGTACGAGTACAAGCCGCGCGACTGGGCGCTCGCCGACGAGATCGGGATCTCGACGCTGCTCACGCGGCTCAACGAGATCCGCCGCGACCACCCCGCGCTGCGCCAGCTCCGCAACCTCACGGTGCACCCGACGACGAACGACCAGGTGCTCGCGTTCTCGCGCCACCTGCCGGCCGAGCACTCGCCGACCGGCGAGGCGGACACGGTCGTCGTCGTGGTGAACCTCGACCCCCGCTCCCCGCAGGAGTCGAACGTGCACCTGGACCTCGCAGCCCTCGGCCTCCCCCCGCTCGCGGACGGCCAGGACCCCTGGGCGCCGTCGTTCGTCGCGCACGACGAGCTGACCGGCGAGAGCTACGGCTGGGGCCAGGACGTGTACGTGCGCCTCGAACCGCTGCGCCAGGTCGCGCACGTCATCCACGTGAGGACGTCATGACGCTCCCCCGGGACGCGGCCCCGGTCCCCGTGCGGGGGCCCGCCGCCGGTCCCGCGCCCGTGCCCCCGATCACCGCACCCGTGCCTGTCGCCGCCCTCCCGCCGCGACGCCAGCCCGCGCCGCCCGTCGAGACGCGCCCGGGGCTGTCCGACGACCCGGACTGGTACCGCACGGCCGTGTTCTACGAGGTGATCGTCCGCGCGTTCTCCGACTCCGACGGCAGCGGGACGGGCGACCTGCGCGGGCTCATCGACCGCCTCGACTACCTCCAGTGGCTGGGCATCGACGCGCTGTGGCTGCCGCCGTTCTACCCGTCTCCGCTGCGCGACGGCGGCTACGACGTGTCCGACTACACCGCGATCGCGCCGCAGTACGGCTCGACGTCGGACTTCGCGGAGCTCGTGAGCGAGGCGCACGCGCGCGGGATGCGCGTCGTCATCGACCTCGTCATGAACCACACGAGCGACCAGCACCCGTGGTTCCAGGCGTCGCGCGCCGACCCGGAGGGCCCGTACGGCGACTTCTACGTGTGGAGCGACGACGACACGCGCTACCAGGACGCGCGCATCATCTTCGTCGACACGGAGACGTCCAACTGGACGTTCGACCCGGTGCGGCGCCAGTTCTTCTGGCACCGGTTCTTCTCCCACCAGCCCGACCTCAACTTCGAGAACCCGCGCGTGGCCGACGCGATGCTCGACGTCGCGCGGTTCTGGCTGCAGATGGGGGTCGACGGGTTCCGCCTCGACGCGGTCCCGTACCTCTACGAGGCCGAGGGCACCAACTGCGAGAACCTGCCGCAGACGCACGAGTTCCTGCGCCGCGTGCGGCGCATGGTGGACACCGAGTTCCCGGGCCGCATCCTCCTCGCCGAGGCGAACCAGTGGCCGCGCGACGTCGTGGACTACTTCGGCACCGAGGAGGAGCCGGAGTGCCACATGTGCTTCCACTTCCCCGTCATGCCGCGCATCTTCTACGCGATCCGTGACCAGCGCGCGAACCAGGTCCTCGAGATCCTCGCCGACACGCCCGACATCCCGGCGGGCGCGCAGTGGAGCACGTTCCTGCGCAACCACGACGAGCTGACGCTCGAGATGGTCTCGACGGAGGAGCGCGCGTCGATGTACGGGTGGTACGCGCCCGACCCGCGCATGCGCGCCAACGTCGGCATCCGCCGTCGGCTGGCGCCCCTGCTCGACAACTCGCGCAAGGAGGTCGAGCTCGCGCACGCCCTCCTGCTCTCCCTCCCGGGCAGCCCGTGCCTGTACTACGGCGACGAGATCGGGATGGGCGACAACATCTGGCTGCCCGACCGCGACGCCGTGCGCACGCCCATGCAGTGGACGCCCGACCGCAACGCCGGGTTCTCCACCGCGGACCCCGGCAAGGTGTACCTGCCGCTCGTGCAGTCGCTGGTCCACCACTACGGCTACGTGAACGTGGAGGCGCAGCTCGAGCAGTCGACCTCGCTGCTGCACTGGGTGCACGGCATGCTCAAGGTCCGGCGGCGCCACCGCGCGTTCGGGACGGGCGAATTCCTCGCGCTCGAGTGCGACAACGAGTCGATCCTCGCGTTCCTGCGGCGCACGCCCACGGAGACGGTCCTGTGCGTGGCGAACCTCTCCGCGACCGCCCGGTCCGCGGCGGTGCACCTGCCGGGGCACGCGGGCGCGACGCTCACCGACGTCTTCGGCGGCGCGCGCTTCCCGGCGGTCGGGGACGACGGGCGCGTCGTCATGACGTGGGGCTCGCGCGACTTCTACTGGCTCGTCGTCGGGGGTCCCGAGGGCACGACCGCCTGACGGACGGCGAGATCGGGCGCCTCGTGGTCGGATGGTGCCTGCCCGACACGACCTGCCGACGACCAGCCCCAGGAGGCCTGCATGACGCTCCGACGGACGGACCTTCCCTCCTCGGAGCTCATGACGCTCCTCGACGCGTGGCTGCCGGAGCGCCGGTGGTACCCCGTCAAGGGCGTCGCCGTGCGGCACGTGCCGTGGCTGTCGTTCGCGCTCGACGTCCCGGCGACGGCGGCGCCGGACCCGGAGCGGGCCCCGCGCGTCGTCCTCCACCTGCTGCGGCTGCTCGGGGACGGCGTCGACCTCGTCGTGCAGGTGCCGCTCGTCCTCGAGCCGGTCGCCGCGGCGGCGGGTACCACGGGCGCCGCGGACCCGGCGGGCACCCCCGCCACGCCCGCCGGGCCGGGGCGCGCCCCCGCCGCCCCGCTCGGGACGGTCCACGACGCCGGGAGCGGCGCGACCGCCGGGACGTCCTGGCTCGTGCACGACGGCGCCGCGCACCCCGCGTGCTGGGCGGCGCTCCTGGCCGTGGCCGACTGGGGCACGCCCCCTGTCGCCGGGGCCGCGAGCGCCGACCCCGTCGACCTCGCGGGCGGGCGCGCGCTGAGCGTCGAGCAGTCGAACAGCTCGGTGCTGCTGCCCGGGGTCGCCGGCGGGACGATGCTCAAGGTGCTGCGGGCCATCGCGATCGGGCCCAACCCTGACCTGACCATCCCGCGCGCGCTCGCCGCGCAGGGGTGGGCGGGCGTCCCGCGACCGCTCGCATGGCTCGAGGTGGGCTGGGACGCGCAGGACGACCCGGCCCGTCCGGGCCACGTGCCGGACCCGACGGCGCCCCGCTCGGCGCACCTCGCGATCCTCAGCGAGTTCGTCGACGGCGCGCGCGACGGCTTCGACCTCGCGTGCGCGTACGCCGGGCAGGGGTCGTCGTTCGCGGACCTCGCCGCCGACCTCGGCCGCGTCCTCGCCGACCTGCACGCCGCGCTCCGGCGCGCGTTCGACGTGGGCTCCCCCGTCGACGCGCGGTGGCTCGTCGCCGACCTGCGGCGCCGCTCGGACGAGGCCGTGGCGTCGTCCGGCGCGCTCGGCCGGCGCGCGACCGAGATCGCCGCGTTCTGGGACCGCACGGCCGCACGGCTCGCGTCCGTCACGCGCGTCCCCGACGCCCTCCCGCGGCTCCAGACCGTCCACGGCGACCTGCACCTCGGGCAGGTGCTGCACGCCCGCCGGTTCGGCTGGAAGGTGCTCGACTTCGAGGGCGAGCCGCTGCGGCCGGTCGCGGAGCGCACGCGCCCCGACCTCGCCCTGCGCGACGTCGCCGGGATCGTGCGCTCGTTCGACTACGCGGCCGCCGTGGGGCGCGCTCCCGACGCCGCGTGGGCCGTCCAGGCGCGCGCCGCGTTCCTCGACGCGTACGAGCGCGCGGACACCGCGGGCGTCGACCACGCGACGTCGGAGGCGCTCGTCCGGGCGCTCACGCTCGACAAGGCGCTCTACGAGGTCGTCTACGAGTCGCGCAACCGCCCCGACTGGGAGCCCATCCCCCTCGCCGCCGTGGACCGCCTCCTCGCGGGCAACGCCTGACGTGCGCGGTCGCCCGGGCGCACGCACCGGACCGTCCGGCGAGCCCGTCCTGTGGGGGCGCGCGGGACGTGGAAAGGTTGCCCCATGACCGGCCCCGCCGCTTCCGCCACCCCGCCCCCCGTCGTCGTGCCGCAGGACGCCCTCGCCGCGGCCGCGGGCGGGCGCACGTTCGACCCGCACGCCGTGCTCGGCCCGCACCTCGCGGACGACGCCGCGGACGCGCGGGCCGTCGTCCGCGTCCTGCGCCCGCTCGCGGACGAGGTCGTCGTCGTCACCACCGACGGCGAGCACCCGGCGGCGCACGAGCAGGACGGGGTGTGGGCCGCCGTCGTGCCGGTGCACCAGGACGCCGACGGCACGCGGCACGCTCCCGACTACCGCGTCCGCACGCGCTACGGGCACGAGGCCACGACCGTCGACGACCCCTACCGGTTCCTGCCCACGCTCGGCGACGTCGACCTGCACCTGATCCGCGAGGGTCGGCACGAGGAGCTGTGGCGCGCGCTCGGGGCGAACGTCCGCACCTACCCGAGCGCGCTCGGCGACACGACCGGCACGGCGTTCGCCGTCTGGGCGCCGAACGCGCGCGCGGTCCGCGTCATCGGCGACTTCAACGGCTGGGGACCCACGCACCCCATGCGCTCGCTCGGGTCCACCGGGGTGTGGGAGCTCTTCGTGCCCGGCGTCGTCGCGGGCGCGCGCTACAAGTACGAGATCCTGGGGCCTGACGGCTCGTGGCGCCAGAAGGCCGACCCGCTCGCCAAGGCGGCCGAGGTGCCCCCGGCGACGGCGAGCATCGTGGTCGAGTCCCGGTACGAGTGGTCCGACGACGCGTGGCTCGCCGAGCGCGCCGCGCACGACCCCCACACGCGGCCGCTCAGCATCTACGAGGTGCACCTCGGCTCGTGGCGCCAGGGGCTGTCCTACCGCGACCTCGCGGAGCAGCTCACGGCGTACGTCGTCGAGCAGGGGTTCACCCACGTCGAGCTCCTGCCCGTCGCCGAGCACCCGTTCGGCGGGTCGTGGGGCTACCAGGTCACCGGCTACTACGCCCCGACGTCACGCTTCGGCCACCCCGACGACTTCCGCTACCTCGTCGACCGCCTGCACGCCGCCGGCATCGGGGTCGTCGTCGACTGGGTGCCCGCGCACTTCCCGCGCGACGAGTGGGCCCTCGCCCGGTTCGACGGCACCCCCTGCTACGAGCACGCCGACCCGCTGCGCGGCGAGCAGCCCGACTGGGGCACGTACGTCTTCGACTTCGGCCGCAACGAGGTCCGCAACTTCCTCGTCGCCAACGCGACCTACTGGCTCGAGGAGTTCCACGTCGACGCGCTGCGCGTCGACGCCGTCGCGTCCATGCTCTACCTCGACTACTCGCGCGGGCCCGGCCAGTGGCACCCCAACGTGCACGGCGGGCGCGAGAACCTCGAGGCCATCGCGTTCCTCCAGGAGGCCAACGCCACCGCGTACCGGCGCACGCCCGGGGTCATGATGATCGCCGAGGAGTCGACCGCGTGGCCGGGCGTCACCCGGCCCACCTCCGCGGGGGGCCTCGGGTTCGGGCTCAAGTGGAACATGGGCTGGATGAACGACTCCCTGCGCTACGTCGCCGAGGAGCCGATCAACCGCCGGTACCACCACCACGAGATCACGTTCTCCATGGTCTACGCGTACTCCGAGCAGTTCGTGCTCCCCATCAGCCACGACGAGGTCGTGCACGGCAAGGGCTCGCTGTACGGGAAGATGCCCGGCGACGACTGGCAGAAGCGCGCCGGCGTCCGCGCGTTCCTCGCCTACCAGTGGTCGCACCCCGGCAAGCAGCTCCTCTTCATGGGCAGCGAGATCGGCCAGCACTCCGAGTGGAACGAGGGCCGGTCGCTCGACTGGGACGGCCTCGCGGCCGACCCGGGCCGGCAGGGCGTGCAGCGCGCCGTGCGCGACCTCAACGCGCTCTACCGCGCGACCCCGGCCCTGTGGGAGCTCGACCACGACCCCTCAGGGTTCGAGTGGCTCGACGCCGACGACGCCGACCACAACGTCCTCGCCTACGTGCGCCGCGGGCGCGACGGCGGCGAGGTCGCGGTCGTCGTGAACTTCGCCGGGACGCCGCACGAGGGCTACCGCGTCGCGCTGCCGTCGGGCGGCGCGTGGCGGGAGGTCCTCAACACCGACGCGGAGGTCTACGGCGGCTCCGGCGTCGGCAACCTCGGCGAGGTCGAGGCGGAGCCCGTGCCGTGGAAGGGGCGCGCGTACTCCGCGGCCCTGCGCGTCCCTCCGCTCGGCGCGCTGTACCTCGTCCCGTCGTCGAGGTAGAGGTCTGGTCCGCCGAGGTCGTCGTCTGGTCGCCCTGGGTGGTGGGTGGGGCGGTGGCGCCGGGTCTACCATCCGCCGCTCGTTCCTCGCGGCTCCCGCCAGGCCCGCCACGACCCGGCGCCAC
>NZ_JBYTEQ010000024.1:0-76150 GCF_058792115.1 Cellulosimicrobium sp. EB106-03-01-XG111 | reverse complement strand
GGGTTGGTCCTTAGACGGGCGGAAGCGAACCCGTTGGGGGGGGCCCGCTCCGGCGAGGCGTATCGGTCGTGCCGGGTCACAGACCGCGCGCGACGGCGGCCGCGGCGGCGAGCCATGCGCGCTGCGTCTCGGTCCGCAGCGACCCGTAGCGCAGCGTGCCCTCGACCATCGCCGGGTCATAGGGGATCGCGACCGCCTCGCGGGCGAGCGGGCGGAACGCGGCGGCGACCTGCTCGGCTTCGGCCAGGCTGCCGTCCTTCTTGGCCTGGTTGACCACGACGACGGCGTTGCGCGCGAGTGCAGCGCTTCGCTCGTCCCGGTCGGCCAGGGCCTCGAGGAGCAGGGCGCCGGCTTCGGCGATGTCACCGCGGGTCGTCGTCGCGACGACGAGCTGGTCTGCGTTCTCCACCATGCGCAGCCAGAGGGAGTCGGACTCGTCGTTGCCGGAGTCCATGAAGATGAGCCGGTAGTACTTGCGCAGGACGGCGTGGATCGCGTCGAACTGGGCGACGCCCAGGCGCTGCTCGTCCGCCAGGATCATCGGCTGGGAGCGCAGCACGTCGTACTTGTCCTGCGTCTGGTGGTGCACGAAGTGGGCGAGGTCCGCGGACTGGGCCGCGGTGCCGAGCAGCCGGTCGACCTCGGGCAAGAGCTCGAGGAAGGTCGCGTCGTGCGGACCCTGCTCGGTGCGCCACCCGAGGGTGCCGCGGGTCTGGTTGTTGTCGTGCGTCACGACGCCGGCGCCGCCGTAGCGGGCGAACACGGCGGCCAGGAACGCGGTGGTCGGCGTCTTGGAGGCGCCGCCCTTGCCGTTGACGATGGCGGTCGTGCGAGGCCCGGGCCAGTGCTGGGAGACGAGACGGACGCACTCGCGCATCGCTCGCTCTGCCTCGCTGGGAGCCATGCGGAAGCCGACGCGGGACAAGACGCCGCGCAGACCTTCGGTCGCGGGCTCCTCCGTCTGCTCGACCGTCAGGAACGACTCCCGACGCTCTCGGCGAGTCTGCGGTGCGGCGGCCGCCGCGGCGGCCTGGTCCTCGGCGGAGCGGACCCAGCCGCGCGGCGCCGGGGCGGGGGCAGGCGTGTCGTCAGGCGCCGCGGTTGCCTGGACGACAGGCTCTGCGTCGACGACCTCCGCCGCGGCGGGGGGAGCGGGCGTCGGTGCCGGCACCGGAGCCGCCTCCGCGACCGGCTCGGCCGAGCGGGGGCGCGGACGGGCGTCGGCGGCGGAGTCTGCCGTCACGGTGCCGTCACCGTGGATGATCAGGGGCCACTCGCCGTCGGGGCCGCGCGTGATTGCGCGCAGGGGACGGCCGAGCTGGGTGGCCTTGCTCGCGACGAGCGAGACGACCTGTACCCGTGCCTCGTCGACGCTCGAGGCGGCGATGGGGTGCAGGGTGCCGCCGATGGAGACCTCTGCGGTGCCGTCGTGGTTCAGCGTGGCCTCGACGCGGGGCCAGGTCGCTGCTTCCGTGGTGGTGCTCATGGTGTGTTCCTCCTTGCGTTAGCCGAGCTGGATGCCCATGTCGTTCATGAACGGCACCGGGTCGGTTGGGGACCCGTCGACGATGACTGAGAAGTGCAGGTGGCAGCCGGTGGACTGCCCGGAGGATCCGACGCGGCCGATCTGGTCGCCGGCCTTCACCTGGTCGCCTTCGCGTACGAGGATCCCGGAGGCGTACTCGTGCAGGTAGGAGGTCTGGACTCCGCCGCCGTGGTCGACGGTGATGGTGCCGTTGCCGTTGCGGTCGAACCCGGTAAACGTCACGACGCCGTCCTGTGCGGCCCAGATAGGTCCGTCACACCCGCCGCCGTTGAGGTCGACCCCGCTGTGCAGGCGCCAGACCTTGTCGATGGGGTGCAGGCGCATCCCGTAGACGCTGACGATCGGGCCAGCCGCGGGCACGGCCCAGCCGGTCGCGCTGACCTCGCCCGGGACGGTGGTGCCGCCGGAGCAGACCTGTCCGCCGGTGCCGGCGTTGAGGCCGGTGTCGACGCCGGAGAGCCCTTCGACGACGGCGACCGCGCCGTCCCAGTACTTCGTGTAGTGGAAGGGGTCCGCGTTGCGCTGGGTGCGGTGCGCGACGATCGTCGGCTCCAGCGACTCGCGGTCGGGAACGTTCCCGATCATCGCCTTGAAGAAGTTGGTGGCGCTGATGTACGGGTCCATGCGGTCCTCGTACGAGCCCCAGGCTCCGTTCGCGCGCTGCTGGAACAGCCCGCGACTGTCGGGCCCCACGGCGTCGCCGTAGTCGATCACCCGCAGGCTGGACTCGCCCATCGCGGTCATGACGCCGATGGTCTGGTCTCGAACCCCAAGGTCGAGGGCCTTGCCGGCGGCGATGATGTGCGCGGCGTTGACGAGCTGCTCGTGGTCGTAACCGGCGATCTCCGTCTCCGGGACGCTCCCGGGGTCGAGCGTGATGCTCGTCCCCGAACCGGTCGCGGGGTTGCACGCGGCGGAGGCATCCGCCCCTCCCACGAGCAGGATGCTGAACACGGTGCTCAGCGCGAGCACGGGCACCGCCCCCGCCGCGACGATGGCCCCCGACTTCCCCCCTGCCACGGTCAGCTCGCCTCCTCGGGCGGGGTGAACCGGCTCGCGAGCCACGGTGACGCGCTGTCCGCGCGCGTGAGGACGACCTGGTAGGTGCCGGCGTCGGTGGCTACGTCGACGACGGCGACGAAGCCGCTCGTCTCCTCGACCTGGGGCGCAGGGTCCGGCAGGACCTTCGTGGCGGGCACGTTGGCGGGGTCGACGTACGCGTAGTCGGACCGGGCCTGCTGGGTGAGCAGTGGCTCGAGCTGGGACCACCAGGTTTCGTAGTCGCGGCCGCCCGCGCCGGCGAAGGCGGTCATCGCCTCCGCGGCACGAGCGGCGGCGTCCGCGCGCTGAGCGTCGTCCCACGTGGGGGAGGGCTGCGGATCGATGGTCTCACCGGAGTCCTCGTCGATCGCGCCCTCAGGCGCAGGCGGGTACTTGTCGAGGTCGATCGGTGGCGGCGTCGTCGGTGACGTCGACACCGTGGGTGTGGGTGCGGAAGCGGGAGTGTTCTCACCCTCCGAGCTGCAGCCCGTGAGGGCGAGAACGCTCGCTGCGGCGATGCCTGCCCCTATCGCCAGTCGCTTCATCTCACTCGTCCCCCTTGCCTGGGCCGGACCGCGCAGGCCCGGCGTTCGCTCCCTTGCGCAGCGTCTCCTTGAGCTCGTCGCGAAGGATGAACCAGGTCGTGCCCACCTTGTAGCCGGGGAGGACCCCGTCTCTGAGCCAGTGGTAGACACCCTGCTTGGTCATCCCGAGGAGTTCTGCGACCTCACCTGCGGAGAGGGTCGGACCGCGCCCCTCGAAGAGCGCGTCGAGCCCGTCGGTCATCGAGGCCACCCCGCTTCGCATTGAACCATAGTACACGCTGTATAACGCTGTCGCCCTGTGGATAACGTAGTCACTCGGCATCACCCTCTGTTGCTGATTTCACTCTATCCGACTACACTTGCCGTAGAGAACACTACGCACACCGTTGACGATGTGAGGGGGCCGTCGTGACTGATGGCAGCAGCAATCCGTGGCTCACGCGGCCCGCGGAGCCGCAGCCGGTCGCGCCGCGTTCGGAGGTGACCGAACCGGCGGTGCCGGTGGCGACCGGCCCCACCGCGCCGCAGCGCGGCGTCCCAGCACCCGGCGCCTCGGACCAGCTCCCGATCCAGCCCCAGTCGCGAGACGCGGATCTGTGGTGGCTCGGGGTGCACGGCGGGGCGGGGGAGACGTCGCTCGCCGCGCTGGTTCCCGACTGGCTCGCGGCGGAGCACGCCTGGCCGCAGACGCTCGGTGGTTCTCGCGTCGTCCTGACTGCGCGGTCGAACCTGCGCGGGCTGCGCGCGGCACAGGCCGCGGCCACGCAGTGGGCAGCCGGGTTGGTCCCGCACGTCGAGGTCGTGGGCCTGGTGATCGTCGCTGACGCACCCGGCCGGCTTCCGCGCCCGCTGCGTGAGTTCTCACAGATCGTCGGCGGTGGGGTCCCGCGCACGTGGACCCTGCCGTGGATCGAGGCATGGCGCTTGGGGGAGCCGCCGGCACTCTCAGACGCCCCGCGCGAGGTCCGTCGACTCGTCGACGACCTCCGCGCTGCCGTCCGACCTGGTGCCGCCGGCACCGCCAACCGAAAGGAACCCCGATGAGCACCCTGCACAGCGTCCTCACGGCGGCGAGCGACCTCGCCGCCGTGATCCCGGCGCAGCTTCCCGACCCCGCACCGACGCAGCCTCCGGGCACCGACGCGGTCACCACCATCCTCGGTTGGGCCAAGTGGGTGGGCCTCGTGGTGTGCATCCTCGGCCTCATCGCCGCTGGCACGCTCATGGCGGTCCAGTCGCGTCGCGGCGAGGGCGGGGAGCACGTCGGCAAGATCGGCATGGCCCTCGGTGGCGTCATCGTCATCTCGGCCGCCGTCGCGCTCGTCGGCTTCATCTCCGGGGCCTGAGCGGAGTTCCGACATGGCTACCGACGACAACGAGCAGAACCCGTTCACCCGGCCTGGCTTCATCGCGGCCGCGGTGGTCGTCGCCATCGTCGTGGTGCTCGGCATCGTCATCGCGATCGTGAACGCCACGCGCTCGGACGATCCCGACCTCACCGAACCGTCGCCCACGTCGCCCACGACGAGCGCCGCCCCGACGTCCGAGCCTTCGGACGTCGCGGGCGGTGCCAGCGTGTGCGGCCTCGAGGGGGAGGAGCTGGCCGGCACATTGTCGACCGCCCCTGCCGCGGACTGGGCGTACCAGGGAACCACCGCGTACCCGACGTCGCCCGAGTTTGGGCCGGGGGAGACCTCGGCCGACGGGGTGCGGTTCTGCTTCCAGCACTCGCCCACCGGGGCGCTGTTCATGGCCGCGAACGCACTGGTGCAGGGCTCCGACCCTGCCGTGAGCCAGGCGTGGATCGAGTACGGCCTGGCTGACGGCCCGTACCGCGAGGAGCTCATCGGCCAGGTGGGTGACACCTCAGGTTCTCAGGGCACCCGCATGAGCCTGGCCGGCTTCCGAATGCTCGCCTACGACGGCGACACCGCCCGCGTCGACCTCGCCGTCCGGGCGTCGTCCGAAGGGCAGAACCTGACCCTCTCGGGGGTCTACGAGCTGGTCTGGCAGGACGGTGACTGGAAGATCAGCGCCGACGTCGCCCAGCCGCTCAACACCGCGACGGTTCCGGACCTCGCGGGCTACATCACCTGGGGGGAGTGACAGACGGTGGCGGTGTGCGGACCTCTTGACTTCGGCTGCAAGGCGGGAGAGCTGGCGAAAAACGCGATCACTGACGCGATCGACAACATGGCCAACGCGGTCCTCGAGGCGTTCGGCAAGGTGGTGGCCTCGCTCGGCACCATCTGGGTTCACATCGGCACTCCGAACCTCACCGGATCGGGCGGCCAGTCTGCGATCAGTGCCGGAAGCTCGGCACCGAGCGCGGGGAACATCACGACCGTCTTGGGCTACGTGACGTGGATCAGCCTCGTCGTCGCGATCATCTCGCTCATGATCCTGGGCGCGCTCATCGCGACACGCATGCGCGCCGGCGAAGGGATCGCCGCCGTCGGAAAGGTCGGCCTGGTCCTGGGCGCTGTGGTGCTCATCTCCGGCGCCAGCGCGCTCGTCACCGGACTGCTGCCCGCGGGGCCAAGCAACGCGGGCGGGGCGGTGCTCTTCCTGCAGTCGAGCCTCTGGTGGTACATGGGTGCCGCGGCGATCGTCTCGGTGATCATCGGGGGCGCGCGGATGGCGTGGGAGCAGCGTGCAGAGCCCGGGAAGGAGACGGTCAAGAGCCTGCTGACGCTCGTCGTGGTCGCCGGTGCCGGCGTCACGATCGTGGGGCTTCTTGTGGCAGCCGCCGACTCATTCTCGGTCTGGGTTCTGAACGGTTCGCTCCAGTGCGACGTTACGGCCGCCGGGTCGGCGTGCTTCGGAGAGAACATGCTCACCTTGCTCGCTCTGACGACACATCCCGCGGCGGGAGGCCTTGGGTCCCTGCTCATCATCATTCTCGGGATCATCGCGATCCTCGCGGCGGCGTTCCAGATCGTCCTCATGGTCGCCCGCGGCGGAATGCTCGTGGTCCTGACCGGGATCTTGCCGCTGTCGGCGTCGTTCACGAGTACGGAGATGGGTAAGACCTGGTTCCGCAAGTGCATCGCGTGGCTGGTGGCGTTCATCCTCTACAAGCCCGCCGCGGCGATCATCTACGCGGCCGCGTTCCAGCTCGTCGGCGCGGACGTCTTCTCTGACGACGGCTCGGGACTCCTGGCTGTCCTGACGGGTCTGATGTTGATGGTGATCGCGCTGTTCGCGATGCCAGCACTGATGCGGTTCGTGACCCCGATGGTGGGTGCAATGGCGAGCGGCGCCGGTGGCGCCGCGCTGGCGGCGGGCGCCCTCGCGGCGCTGCCGAGCGGCGCGGCCGCGATCGGGCGTCTTGCCTCCGGCGGGTCCAACTCGTCGACGACGAGCAACGCGCAGCCGGGCAACAACGGCCAGAGCGGGAGCCAGGGCCCGTCGGGTGGCGGTGGGGGAGGCAACACCGCGCCGACCCCGAGCGCGCCGCCGAACCCGCAACAGAGCGGCGCAGGCGCCAGCGCAGGAAGCGGCGCCGGAGCGGGCGCCGCTGGAGCTCGCGCCGGTGCCGGAGCGGGTGCTGGTGCAGGTGCTGGTGCCGGTGCAGGTGCCGCAGCAGGTGGTGGGGCAGCCGCGGCCGGCGCCGCCGGCGGCCCGGTAGGCATGGCGGCCGGCGCGGCTCTGGATGCCGCATCAAAGGCGGGCCAGGCCGCAGCAGGTGCAGCAAAGAGTCTTGGTGAGCAGTCGACTGGTGAAGGGGGCGGTCCTGATGGCAGCCGTTGAGGTGAACAGGGGTCCTCGGACCTACGGGAACTGGCGACGTCCGACGTCGCCCGGAATCCTCGGGCTCGGGTCCGTGGGCACGGGGATGCTCCTGGCGGGGCTCATCGCGGTGGTCATCACCGTGATGGTCGCCGGGCTGCTCGAGGCCGTGATCCTCGCCGGTGTGCTCGGGGCCGTGATGCTCGCCGTGCTGACGAAGGACGCGCACGGCAAGAACGTCATCAGCCGCGGCGGTGCTCGCGCAGCCTGGTGGTCTGCGCGCTCGCGCGGCACGCACGTCTACCGCTCAGGGCCCCTGGGCCGCGCGCTGTGGGGCACGTACCAGCTGCCGGGTCTGGCCGCCCCTACGCGACTGAGCGAGCACACCGACTCCTACGGTCGCCCGTTCGCACTGCTCTACACGCCGGCGACCGGGTCGTACTCCGTGGTGATCGGCACCGAGCCCGACGGCGCCGCGCTCGTCGACCAGGACCAGATCGACGTCTGGGTGGCCGACTGGGGCCACTGGCTGGCGAACCTCGGTGACGAGCCGGGCGTCGAGGCCGCCTCGGTCACGATCGAGACTGCCCCCGACTCCGGGTCGCGTCTACGTCGGGAGGTCGAGACGAACCTGGACGACGGAGCACCAGAGTTCGCTCGGCAGATGCTTCTCGAGGTCGTGGACCGCTACCCGGCAGGGTCCTCGACGGTGAAGGCGTACGTCGCGATCACGTTCACTGCGGCGAACCGGGTGGGTGGCAAGAAGCGCAAGCCTGAGGAGATGGGCCGCGAGCTCGCGGCTCGACTGCCCAGCCTCACCGCCGGCCTCCAGGCGACCGGCGCGGGCGCGGCGCACCCGCTGTCCGCACAGGACTTGTGCGAGGCGATCCGTGTCGCCTACGACCCGGCGGCCGCTGCGCTCATCGACGAGGCGCACGCGGCGGGTGATCCTGTCGAGCTGTCCTGGCCCGACGTCGGCCCGTCGGCTGCCGAAGCGTCCTGGGGCGGCTACCGCCATGACTCGGCGTACTCGTGCACGTGGGCGATGACGTCGGCCCCGCGCGGCAACGTCCAGTCGGGCGTCCTGGCCCGGCTGTTGGCCCCGCACCGCGAGATCGCGCGCAAGCGGGTGACGCTGCTGTACCGGCCGATCGACGCGGCGCGCGCCGCGGCAATCGTCGAGTCCGACCTGCGGGCTGCAGAGTTCCGGGTCACCTCGACCAGCAAGCCCGCTGCCCGCGAGACCCTCGCGGTACGGGCCGCGGCCGCGACGGCGCAGGAAGAGGCCAGCGGTGCTGGCCTGGTGCAGTTCGGCATGCTCGTCACCGCCACGGTGACCGACACCAGCCGCGAGGCCGACGCGAGAGCCGCGATCGACAACCTCGCCGCGACGGCACGGCTGCGCCTGCGGCCCGTGTACGGGTCGCAGGACTCCGCGTTCGCTGCGGCCCTTCCGCTGGGCCTGGTGCTCCCCAAGCACATCAAGGTCCCGGCCGAGCTGAGGGAGAAGCTGTGAGCACCCGAGCACGCGCGAAGAAGGCACCCAAGCAGCGCGACCTGCGTCCCCAGCGCCCGCCGATGCGCGGATGGCTGGGCCGCGGCCGCGGCCAGTCCAACTACGTCCAGCAGGCCGACGAATGGCGCGGCACCACCGTGCAGGTGTGCGGCATGTGGCCGTTCGCGATCGGCGCCGGCACCCCCATGGTGGGGGTGCCGTTCGGCCGACACATCCTCACCGGCGCCACGCTGTGCTGCGACCCGATCAGCTGGTACCAGCGCGCCAACCTCATCGGCAACCCCTCGGTGTTCTTCCTAGGCCGACCAGGGCTCGGCAAGACTTCCGCGGTCATGCGCATGGCCGTCGGCCTGTCCGGGCAGGGCGTCATCCCGCTAGTGCTGGGGGACACCCGCCCGGACTACGTCCGCATGGTCGAGAAGCTGGGCGGCCAGTTGATCCCGCTCGGGCGCAACCGCGGGTCGCTGAACGTCCTGGACCCGGGCGAGGCTCCCGACGCCGCGCGCCGGCTGCGCGCCGCCGGGTACCGCCAGGCCGCTGAGGAGGTCCTGGCCGATGCCCAGGGCCTGCGGCTGAACATGCTGGTCGCGCTCATCACGGTGCTGCGCAAGAGCGCCCCGACCGCGCGCGAGGAGACGATCCTCGCGCGCGGTATCGCCTGGCTCGACGAGCACCACGACGGCGTCCCGCTGATCCCGGACCTGCTGCGCGTGATCCGCTCGGCACCGCCCGAGCTGCGTGAGGCGGCGCTGGACCGCGGCACCGACCACCGCTACCAGGAAGTCACCGAGGAGCTGGAAGCCTCGCTCGTGGCGCTGAGCCCGGGCGGGAAGTTCGGTGACGTGTTCGCCAAGCCGACCACGCACCCCATGCGCCGGGACCGCGCCGTGGTCTACGACGTCTCCGCGATCCCTCAGTCCGACGGCGATCTGCGCGCGGTCGCGCTGCTCGCCTCCTGGTCCGCTGGCTTCGCGGTGGTCAACATCGCGCAGACCCTCGCCGACGTCGGGCTGGAGAACCGGCGGCACTACTTCGTGATCCTCGACGAGCTCCACCAGGCCCTCAAGGCCGGCCCGGGGCTCGTCGACCGCGTCGACTACCTCACCCGCCTCAACCGCACCGTCGGGGTCGGGCTGGCGATGATCACGCACACGCTCAAGGACCTGCGTTCCCTCCCTCTTGAGGAGGACCGGCAGAAGGCCATGGGCTTCATCGAGCGGTCCGGCCTAGTCGTGTGCGGCGGTCTGCCGCTGAGCGAGATGCCGCTCCTGACGTCCGTCGTGGCGCTCTCGCGCGGCGAGCAGGAACTGCTCGCCGGCTGGCAGGACCCGCCCGCATGGGACCCCAAGGAGGGGCGCGAGACGCCGCCCCCTGGACGCGGCAAGTTTCTCGTCAAGGTCGGTGGCCGCCCGGGCATCCCGATCGACCTGGTGCTCACCGAGTCCGAGAAGTCGCTGCACATGAGCGCGGTGCGCTGGGCCGACCGCTCGCGCACGGGCCTGCTGGACGAGGGGGCGGCGTGATGAGCGTTCCGAACAACCGACGTCGCGACCCCGGCGGCCTGTCCGGCGAGGTCGTGCTGCTGTGGGTCGGGATCGTCGTCGTCGTGCTCGGCGTCGGATCGATCTACGCCGCGATGCACCTGGGCCACAAGCTCGCCGGCACCGGAGTCGTCGTACCACGCGATCCGTTCGCCGTGACGTTTGGCCTGTTTGGGGGTGACCTCGCCTGGCCGGGCGCACCCGGTTGGTGGGTGCTGGCCGGCCTGACCCTGATCGTCATCGCGCTGGGCACGCTGGTGGGCGTCGCCCTGGCGCGCAGGAGCGCCCGCCGTACCCGCGTGGACCGTGCGGCCGCGTACATGGGTCGCGGCCGCGACGTCGAGGGACTCTCGCGCAAGCACGTGAGCCGCACCGCGCAGCGCCTCGGTGTGCATGCCGCGCCCGGTCTGCCGATCGGGGTCACGGTGTCCACGGGGCAGCGCCTGCTCAGCTCGTGGGAAGACATGCGCATGACGATCGCCGGTCCCCGCACCGGCAAGACGACGTCGATGGTCGTCCCGGAGATCCTGGACGCACCCGGGTCGGTCCTATCCACGTCGAACAAGCGCGACGTCGTCGATCAGACCCGCGGGCCGCGCGCGGCCGTCGGGCCGGTGTGGGTGTTCGACCCGCAGGGCATCGCGCGCGAGGAGCCCACCTGGTGGTGGAACCCGCTGAGCTACGTCACCGACGAGGTGCGCGCGGCCAAGCTGGCCGAGCACTTCGCGTCCGGCTCGCGCGATCCCGGCGCGCGCACGGACGCCTACTTCGACCCCGCCGGCCAGGACCTCCTGGCCGGACTCCTGCTCGCCGCGGCGCTCGACCAGCGTCCGATCACCGACGTCTACACCTGGCTCACGCGCCCCACGAACCAGGCCCCCGTCACGATCCTCACCGAGCACGGCTACACGCTGACCGCCGACCAGGTCGCAGGCGTCATCGCCGCCCCCGAGAAGCAGCGCGGCGGCGTGTACGGCACGGCGCAGCAGATGGCGTCCTGCCTCACCAACCGGCAGGTCGCGGCCTGGATCACCCTGCAGGGCCCGGCCGACACTCGGCCCCAGTTCAGCCCGGAGGAGTTCGTTCGTGCCGGGCTGCCGTCCGCGGCGGGGGAGTCGGCGCCGACGAAGCCCGGCACCCTGTACTCGCTGTCCAAGGAAGGGCGCGGCACGGCCGGCCCGCTCGTCACCGCGCTCACCGTCGCCGTCGTGGAGGCGGCCGAGGAGCTGGCCGCCCAGTCCGCGGGCGGACGCCTGGCGACCCCGCTCGTCGGCGTGCTCGACGAGGCCGCGAACGTATGCCGCTGGCGCGAGCTGCCGAACCTCTACTCGCACTACGGCTCGCGCGGGATCGTCCTGGACACCGTGCTGCAGAGCTGGTCCCAGGGCGTGGAGGTCTGGGGCGAGTCCGGCATGAAGAAGCTCTGGAGCGCGTCCAACGTCAAGGTCTACGGCGGGGGAGTGAGCGAAGCAAACTTCCTCGAGGACCTCTCGCGCATGATCGGGGACTACGACCGGCTCTCGTCGTCGACGTCGACGGGGCGCGGGCAGCGCACGGTCTCCCAGCAGCTGCACCGCGAACGCATCATGGACGTGGCCGACCTCGCGGCGCTGCCCAAGGGCCGCGCCGTCGTGTTGGCCTCCGGGGCCCGACCGACGCTCATCCGGACGGTCCCGTGGATGGCTGGCCCGCACCGTGAGGCCGTCGAGGCGTCGATCGCGGCGAACGACCCGCAGGCCAAGCGCACCCTGCGCGAAGCCCACGACGAGATGGCGACTGTCGCGGCCGCCACACCGCTCGAGGAGGCACCGTGAGCGACTGGGGCGAGGACGACTACGAGCCGACGATCGGGGCCCAGCCCGTCGACGTCGACGCGCCGGCCTTCGGTGGCCGGGCGACCATCGAGCCGCCCGAGGTCGTCGAGGCGCGCGCCACGCTCGACGGCGCGCTGGCGGCGCACGCCCGCGCGACGACCCAACTCGACGACGCACGCGACGCCCTCGCGGACGCCGAGGGCGGCCTGCGCGTCGCGGAGGCCAAGGTCACCGACTACGAGGACGACGAGACCAAGGCGACGTGGCAGCGCGTCGCGGCGGCCGAGGACGTCGAGAAGGCCCGCCGGGTCCTCGCCCGGCGGACCGCTGCGGTCAGCGCCCGGGAACGCGAGCTCGAGGACGCGGCCGCCGTGGTCCACCACGCCGACGAGGACCTCGCCGACGCCATCGACCAGGCGCGGCCCGCCGTCGAGCACGCCGGCGACGAGGACGGCACGCCGGCGCTCTACTACGGGTCGGTCGACGAGTTCGTGCGCGAGTACCTCCGCAACGTCTACCGGCGCCACATCGCCGGCCGCGGAGAGCACCGGGTCTGGGCCGCCGAGTGGTGGAAGTACGACGAAGCCGTGATCCGCCTCGAAGCGCTCTGGCGCGCCTGGGAGCACCTGCGCCAAGACCCCGCCACCGGCATGAGCGTGTGGTGGCGCGACCACGCCGACCACCACATGGCCGTCCTGCTCGACCCCCAGAACGGCCCGTTCGGCCCCGTCGACGGCGAGCACGACCGCAATCAGCCCGGAGGTCCCCTGCCCTACATGCGACCGCCGGAGGGTATGTTTCCCGACGTCCGATCGCATGCAGGGCAGGAGGCGTCGTGAGCAACGAGGACGCGAGCAAGGCGCAGATCGGGGTGGCGCTCGAGTCAGATTCGGTGGTGGTGAGTGCACCCGAGCGCGTACGGAGGGACGGACTTCGAGGGTCTCTTGTCGCAGCATGGACCGTCGCTGTGTTCGCAGGGGGCGCGGTGGTCGGCGTGCTCATTCAGCGGCACCTCGAGACAGGGATCGACTGGGCTCACCTGGGAAGCGTTGTCTCGAACTTCGGCCCTGCTGCGACCGTCACGGCGGCCATCGTCGCCCTCGTCGTTGGCTTGCTCGCCTGGGGGCAGAAACGAACCGCCGACGCCCGGGACCAGTTCTGGAAGCGCCTGCAGTGGACACTCGACAAGATCTACTCCGGCGACCCCAAGCAGGAGAAGATGGGGAACGACATGCTTGCGGCGCTCGGGATGGAGCGTCATGCTCGAAGGGCGGAGAACCACATAATCAGCGCGGCGTCACAGCCGACGCTTGAGCAGGTTCCGGACGAGGACCCGGACGAGGTGTTCTACCTCGTCGAAGGGTTCGAGGTGGTACAGACCGAGGAGGGAGGGAACCCAGGATGAACCGGAAGGTGCGCAGCGGGGACGCCGCGACGGGCAAGGTTCGCAACTCGTCAGGTTCCGGCACGGCCCGAGTCGGCAACGACTACAGCATCATCGCGACGGACAAGCTCAAGGGCGTTGGGCTCCCCGAGACGAAGGTCCCTGAGGTCCCAGAACCCGAGGTGACGATGGTGAACGGCAAAAAGGTCATCAAGGTGACTGCTTCCCAAATCTCGGCAGCTCGCGCTCGCGTCGAGGCGGATCGACGCCTCGGAAACGCAACACCGTCATGGATCGTGAGGATCTCGCGGCTGAGTTCCCGAAACCCTCTCGGCTAGCCAAACGTGAGAACGGGCCTCGCGGCGACCGCGAGGCCCGTTCTGCGTGTCCAATCGGGCAGCCCTGAGTGGATCGTCAGCGGTCGAGGCCCGTGCGCTGAGCCTGAGCCGCGCGGCTCCGAGTCTTGCGGGCCTTCGGGCTGCGGCCTGCGGTCTTGGCCGCCACGGCTTCCGTGGCTGGCCTAGCCTGGCTGGCGTCGGCGCGCATCCGGGTGTCGACGACGTCGCTCGCGATGCCCTTGGCGCGCAGCTCGCTCGCCGTGACGTCGCGGCGAGCGGCGCTGTCGTACGTGGCCCGCCCGTCCTCGCGTGCCCGGCCACCGAGCGCATCCCGCTGGACTGCTTCGGCGGCCGCACGCGCGCGCTCGTCGGGGTCCGGTTCATGCTCTGCGGCGCTACGCGCCTGGTCCGCCAGCCGGTCCTCACGGTCAGCCTGCTGCATGAGCCGTTTGGCCTCGGCGTGCTCCGCGGCCGCGCGGTGGCGCTCCTTCTCGGCGGCCGCGACGGCCACGAGCTCCGCCTGGCTCATCAGGTGCGGGAGCTTCGACGCGATCGCGAGATCGACGTCAGGGTCCTTGCCCTTCCACGTCTGCACGTCACGCAGTCCGCCGCGCCCGATCGGGCCCAGCTCGGCGTCCGCCGGCAGGCGGTCGATCATCGCCAGTGCGTCGTCCTTCGTGAGCTCGCGGACCGGCTGCGAGCCGTCGAGCTCGTCGCGGGCCTCGAACCGCGGCCCGGGTGTGCGGGCGTCGCGCTCGGCCTGCGCCCGCTCCGCGAGGCCGTCGGGGTCCAGTCCGTAGCGCGTGCGCATCTCGGTGCGCATGTGCTCCTCGGCGCGCACCGCGTCGGGGTCCTCACGGGCCCACGCCCTGGCGACCTGATACGTCTGGGCGACCTGCTCCGCGGATGCCCGGTCCCACCAGTCCGACCGGTACACGTTGCCGAGCCCGACGCGCGCGGCGCGCCGCTCGGCCTCGAACCGGGACTGCAGCTCGCGGGCCTGCTGCTCGCTGCGTGCCTGCGCGCGGCGCAGCGCCTCCTCGCGCATCCGTGCGATGCGTTCCCCGACCTGCCCGGCGGCGGTGACCAGCACGCGCAGCTGGCCCTCGAACGCCTCCTCGATGCCGTCGCTCTCCTCAGCCATGACTCGCCCCCTCCTATCGCTCCGGGCCGCGCTCTGCGCCCGGCTGGACCGTGTGCCGTCGGCGTGCCGCCTCGAGGTCGGCTGGCAGCGGCGACGCCGTCGTGCTCGCGTCCGTGTGACCCGCGTTGAGCCGGTCGAGCACGGCCTGCGCGTCCCGGTCGAGCACTGTCGTTGTCGCCGCCGGCGTGGTGGCCGCCGCTGTGCCGCCGCCGCTCGGCGTCAGGCTCGGCAGGGCCTCGCGCACGCGCACGAGGCGTGCACGGGTGTCCTCGGCGAGCAGGCGCGCATGACGCTCCTGCTGGGCCGCGACGGCGGCCCCGTGCACGGCCTGGGTGAGCCGGAGCAGCTGGCGGATCATCGCTGCCTGCGCCACGGTTCCTTGCCCACCGCGGGCCGCGCTCGCCAGAAGCATCGCCGCACCCGAGATGGCGACCGTGCCAGCCTTGTCCGGGCGCACGGTGCGCCGGTGCGTCTGAGCCGAACGTGACAGCGCGTCGGCGGCCGCGGCGAGGTCGCCGGGCGTCTCCTCGGTCGCGTTCGACCATGCGGCGAACGCGCCCGCGGTCTGGCGCGCGACGGTCGCCCACGTGTCCCGGTCCTCGACCGGCACCGACCGCAACCGGTCCACCAGCGCACGCAGCTCATCGTGCTGCTTGGCCCACATCTCGGGGTCCGGCTCGGCCGTCTCGCGGCCCGCGGACACGACCCGTCGTCCGCGCTTGGCGGCATTCCACTCGGCCGCCGCGTCACTGGCGCCCGTCGGTGTGTCGGGCCACCCGTCACGCAGCCGGGGCAGGGACAGGTCGCGGGCGAGGTGGCCGCCGCCGTACCAGATCGGTCGCTCGCCGGCCTGGGGTCGCTCGGCCACCGAGTAGCCCGTCACGACGTCCGTGCGCCCGTCCGCGAACCGAGCCCGGACCAGGAGTCCGGTCCGGCGCATGCGTCGCACGAACTCGGCTTCGTCCTGGCTCGCGCTGGCACACCCGCGCACCTTGAGCGCGAGCAGGTAGCGGGGCTGGTCGGTGCGCATCTCGGCCGCGATACGCGCCTGCCGGTCCGCGCCCGGCAGTGCCGCCCAGGCAGGTACACGACCGTCCTCGAGTCGGCTCGCTCGCTCGTACTTGGCCTGTGCCCGTGCACGCGCCTGCGCCTCGCGCTCGGCGGGGTCGTACCCGCGGGTCGAGCGCTCGGCCCGCACCGACTCCAGCTCCTCCAGGCCGTGCCTGACCTCGAGCGCGCGCGCCGCGGTCTGGGCGCGGCGGAAGTCGTTGTGCACTGACGCCTTCGTGCCGTCCTCACGCACAAGGTTCACGGCCAGGTGGATGTGATCGTTCCCGTTCGTCGAGACACCGTGACGGACCGCGATCCACCGGCACGGCGCCTTCGTGCCCTCGTGGTCGTCGAACCCCATCGCGCGCACGAAGTCGTTCGCGATCGCATGCCACTGCTCGTCCGTCAGCGCGCCCTCATCGGCGCGCAGCGACAGGGAGCAGTGCCACACGTGACCGCCAGACACCTGCACGTCGTAGGCCGTGCGCGGCTGGTCAAGGTGGTGCGCGATGCGCAGGGCCGCGTCACGTCCGAGCTCGTCGTCGTTGTGCCACGCCATCAGCGCGCCGTCACCCGCGACCAGGTGCGGCTCGGTGTGCTCGTTGGAGCGTCCCGGCCCGACGAGGTAGGTCATCAGTCCGGCCATGCGGTCGCCCCGGACGACGTTGGGCATCACGGCCGGCTGAGCCCGTCGATCGTGGCGTCGATCCGCTCGGCGAGACGGCGCACCGCCCGCAGCGTCTCGACCATCTCGTCCTGCACCTCGCCGGTCGCGTTGGTCGCCTTCGCCATCTGGTTGACGTTGTTCGACACCGCGGCCAGGAGCCGGTGCAGCCCGAAGAGCTGAGCCATCGCGTTGCGCCGCTCGGTCGGCGTCTCCGACGTCCCCGACGCAAGAGCCGACTCCACGAGAAGGCGCGGCACGGTCACGCGCTGCTCGTGCGCGAGTCGGAGCAGCATGCCCTCTTCCTCGGGCGTGACCTTGACCTCGTGGCGGTGCTTGCGGCCGCCCTCGACGTTGGCGCGCCGACGTCGGGCGAGCTGTCGCGGACGAGGAGCCTCGTCGCTCATGCGTTCCACCCGCCCTTCGGCCCAGCGCAGCGACCCCGCCCCGTGCGGGGATCACACGTCCAGTGTGCCAGGGGCCGGCGAAGCCGTCCACCGATTGAGCCACTTAGCCGTGCTAAGCATATAGCTTGCTCCGTCCGGGACTCCTTGCTCCGTCTGGGACTCCTCGCTCCGTCCGGGACTCCTCGGTCATTTCGTCGCGCCGTACGCGATGACCACCTCGCGACGAGCCGCGAGGGGCGCCGTGACCGGCGCGTTGGGGTTCCTCGTTGAGCGTGGTTCTCGTACGCTCGGACCATGGCAAAGACACTGAGCGTGGATGAGGCACTGGAACGCGCACACCGCGCACAGGAAGCACGAATGGGGGCCATTCGCGCCGTCGCAGAGGCACGGCAGAGCGTCACCGACGTCCGCGGGGAGACCGAACGGGAACTCGCCGAGTTCCAGCGCCGGATCGCCGACCGAGTCGCGACCGCCGAGCGCGAGGATGTGCGCGCGTTCAACGCAGCGCTGAGCGCCGGATGGACCGTCGACGAACTTCGCAAGATCGGCTTCCCCGAGCCGGACAAGAAGGTCCGCACCCGGCGCCGCGCGGCCAAGCGCGAAGTCCCGGCGCAGAGCCCGACGAGCGACGACTGACGACATCGATGACGGCCGCGCGGAGCGACGTCGAGTACACGACTCCGACCGAGCTGGCACGGGAGATCGGTGTCTCACGTGCCGCTGTGTACGCCTGGCTCCGCGCGGCCTTTCCGCTGCCCCCAGACGGTCGATGGCGGCTGGACTTGGAGGCAGCGGATCGCGTGCGTGCTCGCTTCGCGGACACCGCCCGCGCACGCACGGAGTACGGCCAGCCGTGCGAAGTTGACGGGTGCGACCGGAGCGCGAAGGCGCGTCGTCTCTGCAAGATGCACTACGACCGGTGGTACCGGTCGGGGACCCCTGAGGGTGTCGGCGCCGGCGGCTGGCAAGCTGCCAAGACCCACTGCCCACGAGGACACGAGTACTCGCCCGAGAACACGATCGTGTACCCCTCCGACGGACGACGGCGATGCCGCACCTGTCGTAAGGGCGAGTAGCGACACCGTCTTCACGATCGACTCACTACACCGCCGCGTGTGGTCGCGGCGATCGCCTTCAGCGGGCACGCTGAGCGCACGTGTGGTCGATACGCCAGCGCCCGACGCGACGACGAGCTCGCGCACCGCTTCCACGTCTCCGAGCTCGTAGGCGACGAACTCGGACCCTCCTGGAACGTCGCCCCGCGCAGGACGTGCGAGGGGTCCTCGAGGGCGTGGAGGCCGACCGTCCGGTACGCCAGTTGCGCACGCTGCGCTGGGGCCTGGTGCCGTCGTGGGCGAAGGACTCGAAGATCGGTGCGCGCACGATCAACGCCCGGGTCGAGACGATCACCGACAAGCCGGCCTTTCGCCGCGCCGCGGCGAAGCGGCGCCTCATCATCCCGATGGACGGGCACTACGAGTGGCACGCGCCGGAGTCCGGCAAGGGCCGCAAGACGCCCTACTACCTCACCGACCCCGACGGTCCGCCGCTGGCGGCCGCCGGCCTGTACGAGCTGTGGCGCGACCCCTCCAAGGGCGACGACGATCGCGACCGGTGCCTGTGGTCACTGACCGCATCACGACGAACGCGACCGACACCCTCGGGCACATCCACGACCGGTTCCCACTACTGCTCCCGGACGACCTGTGAGACACCTGGCTCGACCCCGACCTCACCGACACCGGCGACGTCGACGCGCTACTGCGCCGTGTGCCCGAATCGCACCTGAAACCCGTCGAGGTCTCCCCGGCCGTGGGCGACGTACGCAATGACTCACCCGCCCTCATCGAGCCCGTCGCCTGACGCCGCGCCGAACGTGCGAGAACCGCGTGACCGT
This sequence comes from Cellulosimicrobium sp. EB106-03-01-XG111, assembly GCF_058792115.1. Taxonomy (NCBI): domain Bacteria; kingdom Bacillati; phylum Actinomycetota; class Actinomycetes; order Micrococcales; family Promicromonosporaceae; genus Cellulosimicrobium; species Cellulosimicrobium sp. EB106-03-01-XG111. The sequence goes on along the minus strand of NZ_JBYTEQ010000024.1, from coordinate 57,531 downwards.
TCACGGTGGTCTCAACACCGACGGAGACGGGGTTCCCCGTGGCAGTGACGATCGAGGTCTACCACCAGGACGAGCAGTGGAACGTGCGCCGTCAGGGCGAGCGTGAGCCGCTGTCGAACCACGCGACGAAGGACGACGCGGTCGCGGCCGGGCGCGCGGCCGCCGAGCGCGAGAGCGCCGAGCTCGTGATCAAGAACCTGGACGGGACGATCGCGCAGAAGGACTCCCACGGGCACGACCCGCGCAACGTCCCAGGCTGAGGCATGGCCGGCGCGAGGGCGATGCCCTACGTCGTCGCCCTCGCGCGCGCCGCCGAGCAGATCCCCGCGCCGAGCGCGCTCGAGGGCGGCTGCCGCTACGAACCCAAGTGGGACGGCTACCGCGCAACCGCCCCGGTCAGGACGACGGCGCGCGCATCTAATCCCGCCGCGGGACCGACCTGACGTCGACGTTCCCCGAGATCGTCGCCGCACTCGAAGCCCACCTCGACCCCGTCATCGTCCTCGACAGCGAGCTCGTCGTCTGGCAGGACGGCCGGCTCGCGTTCGACGTCCTGCAGGAGCGCATGGGCCGCGGCCCGCGCGCAGCGGCGGCCGCCGCCCGCGCTCGCCCGGCTTCCCTGGTCGCGTTCGACGTCCTCGAACTCGGCGGCCCGCGACGTGCGGCCCGAGCCGTTCGACGCCCGACGCTCCTTGCTCATCGAGCTCGCGGCGACGTGGCAGCCGCCGCTGAACCTGTCACCTGTGACCGACGACGTCGATGAGGCGCGCGAGTGGTTCGAGACGTACACGGCGGTCGGTGTCGGGGCCTGGTCGTCAAGGGCGGTGGGCAGCCCTACCGCGGGGGCGAGCGGTCCTGGTTGAAAGTGAAGCACCGCGCGACCGTCGACGTCGTGTGCGCCGCGGTGACCGGCACCCTCTCCCCAGCCTCAGTAGATCGTCGCCGGCCTACCGATCGACGGGGATCTGCGCATCGTCGGCGCACCACCCTCCTCACGGTCGGCGCCTGGCGCCGGCTCGCCCACCTGCTACACGGGCCGACCGGGGACCACCCGTGGCCGGCACGGATCAGCCCTGGAGTCGAGCGTCAGGGGCGCATGGTGAGGCCGCCGTCGACCATGATCGACTGCCCCTGGATCCAGGCGCCGTCGTTGAAGAGCAGGTGGATCGCCATGGCGGCGATGTCGTCGGGCTTGCCGAGGCGAGTGTGGGGAAGCACGGCGAGGGACTTCTCGCGCTGTGCGGGGTCGACGTTGGCTTGCATGGCGTCGGTGAGGACTCCACCGGGGCCGAGGGAGTTGACGCGGATGCCGTCTCGGCCCCATCGGTTGGCGATGTGCCGTGTGAGGGCCGTGACCCCCGCCTTGCTGACGTCGTAGGCCAGGCGCAGCGGCTCTCCGATGTAGACGGCACCGGAAATGATGTTGACGATCGATCCGCCGCCAGCTTCGAGCATGTGGGGGATGACGGCGCGAGTGGTGAGCAGGTAGCCCGTGAGGTTGACGTCGAGCGTGTGCTGCCAGACGTCGAGCGGGATCTCTACGGCGTCGGTGTCGCGGCCCATGTTCTGCGGGCGGATGTCCGCGGCGATGTTGAGCAGGCCGTCGATGCGGCCGAACTCCGCGACGGCGTGCGCCGCGAAGGCGTTGACGGAAGTCTCGTCAGAGATGTCCAACTGCAGGGCGACCGCCCGACCGCCGTGAGCACGGGCTTCCTCTGCTGTGCTCTCAGCCGCCGCGATACTGAGGTCACCGATCACCAGCCGGGCTCCGGTTGCGCCGAGTCGAGTTGCGGTGGCGGTCGCGAGGCCTCCCGCACCGGCAAGGAGGATCACCTTGTCCCGGACGTCGTGCTCGACGATCGGGCTCTTGGTACCTGTGGTGTCTGCCATGTCTGTCGTTCCTCTCGGAGAACCACCCGGGGCTGTCGCCCCGGAACGGGTCAGCGGGCCAGGGCTCGGCGGATGTACTCGTCACGCACGGCGATGGCGGCGCGGGAAATCGCGGCCTGCGGGACGAGCATGTCGAAGCCGTGGAAGCCCCCGCCCCACACGTGCAGGTCGACCTGGACGCCGGCTTGTGCCAGTCGCTGGGCGTAGTCGACGGCCTCGTCACGGAACGTCTCTGCACCCCCGGCGTCGACGTAGGTCTTCGGCAACCCGGACAGGTCCTGTGCACGGGCGGGTGCGGCGTAGATGCCGACATCGGGCCCGCCGCGGCGGTCACCGAGCAGCGACGTCCAACCGAAGTGGTTGCTGTTGCGGTCCCAGACGCCCTTCCCGTCGAGCATGCGGCTGCTGGGGGTGATCTCGCGGTCGTCGATCATCGGGCAGATGAGGATCTGGTGGGTGATCGCCGGGAACCCTCGATCGCGTGCGAGCAGGCCGAGACCCGCGGCAAGGCCGCCGCCTGCGCTCGCGCCGATCAACATCAGCTGATCGGCATCGAGGTCGTACTCGTCGGCGTGGCGAGCCGTCCAGACCAGGCCGGCGTAGCAGTCCTCGATCAGTGCAGGATCGGGGTGCTCGGGCGCGAGCCGATACTCCACAGAGATGACTGCCGCGAGCCCCTCGGCAACGTACGGCAGGTACAGCACCACCTCTCCCAGGGCGCTGCCCGAGACCATCCCGCCGCCATGGGTGTTGTACAGCACGGGCCAGGGGCCCTGGCCAGTGGCCGGGCGGAACATGTGCAGGGTGATGTCGGGCGCTCCGTCCGGGCCGGGCACGGTGAGCACGTCCCCCCGAACGGTGCCGCCGAGGGTCAGATCGACGGGGTTGGCGTCGGCCTGCTCGCGCATCATCGCGCGCAGTGCGTCGAGAGTCTCGGCGCTGACCGTCGGGGCGAGCATCCCCGCGGCCAGTACGGGCGCCAGCTCGACGTCGAACGGCTGGGCGACAGGTTCTGCTGTCATGGCAATCTCCTCACGTCCTTGGAAGGTGCAGCAATCTTGGCGGCCCGGGTGTTCTGCCGGCATCCGCAGCGCGGCGGCAAATTCGGCGTCGATGCCCGCCATCTGGCGGGTAGGCATACGCTGGCCTCAACCCTTGGAGGACAACGCATGCGTGAACTCATCGGACGGCTGACGGTCACGGACGGTGACGCGGCGACCGCTCTGCGTGTGATCTCGCACTTCGACAACCTCGTGGAGGGCGCCGCGCCGCGCGAGGCTGTCCTGCGCGCGGCCGCCGCCCTGGCGGGCGTGCCGGCTGGATTTCGCGACAGTGCTGCTGGGACCACGACGCGCGTGGACCCAGCGGGCAGGACCGTCGAAGGAGCGCTGACGGCCACGCCTGGCACGTCGGTCATGGTCGACCGTAGCCGGGCGACGTCGGTGTGGCTCGAGCGTGAGGGGCCTGCGGGCCCTCTCGACGCGCTGATCCTTGAGCGCTGTGCGCAGGCCTTGCGGGTGAGGATCCGCCCGGTCACCGGGCCTCTGACGCCCGAGGAGCTCACGGCCACCGCTTGCGACGTCACCGCCCCACCCGCCGAGCGGGCGGCGGCGCTGACCACTCTGGGCCTTCCCCCGGATCCGGTCGTGGTGGCAACGCCCCCCGACACGCCGCCCGAAGTCTCGTCCCGTGCCCACGTCGCAGACGTGTGGATCGGGCTCCTGCACGACGATGCGCCGACACCAGGGCATCCTGCGGTCGCCGTCCGCACCGGCCGGGCCTTCTCGCAGGGGGGCGACGTCCCAGGGGCGTGCAGCCGGGCGATCGCGGCGCTGCGCTTGGCCGTGGGTCCTCACCACGGTGGGCCCACCGTGGTGAGGCATGAGGAACTCGGCGCGGCGCGGGTGATCAGTGAGCAGATCACCCCGCAGATGGCCGCCGCTGATCCCGAGATCGTCCTGCTCGAGGGAATGCGCGCACGCCGGCCCTGGGTCCCACAGACCTTCTACCACCTGGCCTCGGGAGCCACGCTGCGTCAGGCCGCGCAAGCCTTGCAGATCCACCATTCCACGCTGCAGGACCGGCTGGAATGGCTCGAAGTGCAAGCCGGCTATGCACTTCGCAGTCCTGAGGGTCGCCTGCGCGCCGCAAACGCCTGGACGCTCTGGAGGATCTCGGGACTCCTGCACACCGACTGACCGCAACGACGGTCGCCCGATGCCGGTCACGTGAAGCGTCGCGCAGGAGGACCGGGCGGCTCAGGCCCGGCTGTCCGCACTGCTCTCCCGCGCGATGGCCCCCAGCGCCTCGTCGAGAGTCGCCGCGAACGACACCCGGCGGGCTTGGGAGTGCGCGTGGGACGTCAGGAGCGCGGCGAACGCCGCGGCAACAAGAGCGGCTGCGTCGACGTCGCCCCATCCGGTCGTGCCGCGCCGCTCCTCGCGCCGCCGCAGCTCCTCCGCCACGAGATCTTGCGCATGCTGCATGCGCTGCAGATAGCCGGCCCGCAACGTCTCGGAGGACTGGATCACACGGTCCATCTCGGCCGCGTGCTGCCCCAACTCGGGGTCACTGCCGTAGGCGACGGCGTCGTCGAACATGCGCCGCAACGCGACCCACGCCGGTTCGTCGTCAGGGCGCTCGGCCAGCGCGCGGACGAACGCCTCCCCATGCCGGTCGACCTTGCCCAGCACGACCTCCTCCTTGCTGGAGAAATAGCGGAAGAAGCTCCGCCTCGACATCCCGGCCGCGGCGGCGATCTGGTCGACGGTCACAGCCTCGAAGCCCAGCTCGGCGAACAGCTTCTGCGCAGCGTCGATCAGCTCAGAGCGCACCGCCCGCCGGGTGCGCTCGCGCAGCGTCTCGCGGTCGCTCGTCGAGGTCATGCCCACATACTAGCCCATGAGAGCCACACTTGACACTGAGTGCCACGAAAGGCGTATGGTGTTATCTGAAGCGATCGACACGAGGAGTGCAGCAATGAGCAAGATCTGGTTCATCACCGGCGCGGGCCGCGGGTTCGGCAAGGAGTTCGCGAAGAGCGCGCTGGGTCGCGGAGACAAGGTCGCCGCGACAGCCCGCGACACCGCTGCTCTGGACGATCTGGTGAAGCAGTTCGGTGACAACGTGCTTCCGCTGAAGCTGGACGTCACCGACCGCGACGGTGTCTTTGCTGCCGTCGCCGCCGCGAACGAGCACTTCGGCCGCTTGGACGTCGTGGTGAACAACGCCGGGTACGGGCTCTTCGGCATGGTCGAGGAACTGACCGAGCAGCAGCTGCGCGACCAGCTCGAGGTCAACCTGTTCGGCGTCCTGCACGTCACCCAGGCCGTTCTGCCGATCCTGCGCGCGCAGGGCGCGGGACACATCATCCAGATTTCGACCGTCGGCGGCGTGACCGCGTTCCCTAACCTCGGCGGCTACCACGCATCGAAGTGGGCCCTGGAGGGCCTCAGCGACGCACTCTCGCAGGAGATTGCTGGCTTCGGCATCAAGGTCACCCTCGTCGAGCCGGGTGGGTTCAGCACCGACTGGGGTGGCAGCAGCGCGACCCACGCGAACCCGCAGCCGCAGTACGACCCCCTGCGTGAGCAGATGTCCGCTCGACTGGCCGACATCGGCGCCTCGATGGGCGACCCCGCCGCCGCCGGAGCAGCCATCCTCAAGATCGTCGACGCCGAACAGCCCCCGCTGCGCGTTTTCTTCGGTACCGCCCCTACCCAGGTCGCCCCGCACGTCTACCAGCAGCGCCTCGCCGAGTGGAAGCAGTGGGAGCCGCTGTCCATCGAAGCCGACGGCCACTGAACCGCCCTCGGGCAGAAGGAGTAGCAGCTCATGAGTCAGCGCACCATCGTCATCACCGGCGCCTCGGACGGCATCGGTGCGGCCGCCGCGAGGAAGCTCGCCGACCGAGGCGAACGCCTCCTGCTCGTCGGGCGCCGCCGGGACAAGCTCGACGCCGTCGCCCGACCGCTGGGCGCCGAGACCTTCACCGCGGACTTCGAACGGCTGTCGGACGTCCGCGCGCTCGCTACGCAGATCCGGGAGCGCACCGACCGCATCGACGTGCTCGCCAACAACGCCGGCGGTGTGTTCGCCCAGCGCGTGGTGACCGAGGACGGCAACGAGCGCACCATGCAGGTCAACCACTTCGCCGGGTTCCTGCTGACCAATCTGCTGATCGACGTTCTCGTGGCTAGCGACGCGAAGGTCGTCAACACCTCCAGCGTCGGAGCCCACGCGTTCGGCAAGATCGATCTCGCCGACCTCGACGCGACGAAGAAGTACAAGACGATGAAGGCCTACGGCGACTCCAAGCTCGCCAACATCCTGTTCGCCAAGGGGCTGCACGCCCGCTACCACGACCAGGGCCTGAGCGCCGTCGCGCTGCACCCGGGCAACATCTCGTCCAATTTCGGCCGAGAGACCGGGAACGGCATGATGAAGCTCATCTACAAGAGCCCCCTGGCTCGCATGCTGTCTAGGCCCGAGTCCGGTGCCGACAACCTCATCTGGGCGATGGACGGAACTCCCGGCCTCACCTGGCAGTCCGGGGAGTACTACGACGAGCACCGCAAGCTCCCCAAGCGGCCCAACCCGCAGCAGAACGATGCCGCTCTCGTCAACGCACTGTGGGCCGAGAGCGCCCGCCGTACCGGTCTCGAGGTCTCACCCGCCCTCGACGCCTGACCGCGGTTCCTGAGACCGCGGTCCAGACGTGTTTCTATCGGGAGTGAGCGGTGCGTCGGTGGTCACGCGTCGACCCGCGGGTCGTGCCTGGAGGCATGGCTTGAGGTGACCTCTTGGTGGCGGTCTGGCGCCTGCCGTGGTGTCTGAGCTCGCGCGCTGGTCACACCACGTGGCCGGTGGCAGGTAGCGCTAGGTTGGTGCGCGCTGCGAGCGTTTCGAGGAGCAGGCTTTGGAAGCCGCTGTCCATGGAGGCCGGGTGCGGGCGGCGCGATTTGCGGTGGTGCCAGTACCCGCCCGTCGTGGGGTGGATCTCGTCGACGGGGGCGGCGGCGAGCCACGTCTGGGTGCGATGCCCTTCGGTGAGATCGTCCGGCGCGGAGGAGCCGCCCATGCGCGTGGGCACCCAGCCCGGGTCGACCGCATGAGAGAGCGTGCTCGTGTACCGGCGCGCGAGCGCGAGGGCGAGCGTGGTGACGAACAACTTGCTGTCTGAGTAGGAGGCCTCGGTGCCCGTGTGGATCGGACGCAGGTCCGGTCGCCCGGAGTGATGCATCGAGCTGGACAGGAAGATCGCCCGGCCGGGCAGCGGCATCGACGCGGTGAGCAGATAGGGGGCCAGCACGTTCACCGCGAGTGTGTCGGCGCTGTCCATGACCCCGGCGTTGTGAATGACGGCGTCGAAGCGCCCGAACGCGTTCGCCTGTTCTGCGACGCTTACCGTCTCCTGCCGGTGGGAGAGGTCGCCGAGCACGATGCCGCGTATCTGGCCTCGAATCTTGTGGCCGTCGAGACGGCTGCGGGTGCGGGCGTGCAGGACGACGTCATGGCCCGCACGGGCAAGAGCGGTCGCGGTGGCCAGGCCGAGGCCGGTCGATGCGCCGGTGACCAGGACGAGTGCCATGAGCGCGCGTTCTCCGCTTCTGTCGAACGGGATGCGTCTGTTCGTTCAGGCCAACCGAGTGACGGCCTGGGCGAGCATGTCGACGATTCTCGCGGGCTCGGTGATCCCGACGGCGTTGACGTAGGCGACCGTGAAGCCGAGGTCGCGGGCCTGCTCTGCCTGATGCACGAGGTCGTCGACGGAGTCGTCGGCGCCGAGCACGAGTGAGATCGTCTTCTCGATCTCACTCTCCTCGCGGCCCACGGCATCGCAGTGACCGCGCAGCACATCGAGCTTGTGCCGGAGGTCGTGACTGGGGAACAGGTTGCACGCGTCGGCGTACTGGGCGACGAGGCGCAGGGTGCGCTTCTCGCCGCCGCCACCGATCATGAGGTAAGGGTTGTGCAGCGGCCCGGGAGAATCGAGCGAGCGCTCCAACTGGTAGTACGTGCCCTCGAACGAGTCCTGGGACCCCGACCACATCTGACGGCAGATCTGGAGTGTCTCCTCCAGGCGATCGAAGCGCTCGCGCGTGGGCGGGAACGGGAAGCCGAGTCCCTCCGCCTCCTGGACGAACCAGGCCGCTCCGATGCCCAGGCCCGCGCGGCCGCCGGAGAGGACGTCGAGGGTCGTGATCGTCTTCGCGAGCAGCGCAGGCTCTCGGTAGGTGACTCCGGTGACCAGCGTGTGCAACAGCACCTTCTCAGTGTGGGCGGCGATGAACCCGAGGGTCGTATACGCCTCGAGCATCTCGTTCTCTACGGGTCCGATCGGCGGTATCTGCCAGAAATGGTCCATGACCGTGATCCGGGAGATGCCTGCCTGCTCGGCGTCGCGCACATGCTGCGCGAGCGACCGTCGCAGCTCGCGGGAGCCGCCGGTCCAGGTGAAGTCGGTGATGTGCAGGGCAAGTTCCACGCTGAGTCTCTTCTTTCGGGCGATTCAGGGTTGGATGCGCAGGACGTGGTCGTCGTCGGGGCCGGGATCGCCGCGGCCGTCGGTGTTGTTCGTGAGCGTCTGCAGGGATCCGTCGGGGGCGACGGCGACGTCGCGCAGACGCCCGTGCTCGCCGACGAAGTGCTCAATCGAGGCTCCGAGGTCGTTCAGCGGGACCTCGCGGAGCCGCTCGCCGCGCAGGTTCGCGATCCAGATGCTGCCGTCGTAGACGGTGATGCCGCTCGGGCTGGCGTCGGCCGGATCCCACTGCTGGACGGGGTCGATGAACCGCTCGTCGCCGGCGATGCCTTCCACCTCCGGCCAGCCGTAGTTCCCGCCGGGCTCGATCACGTTGAGCTCGTCCCAGGTGTTCTGCCCGAACTCGCTCGCGTACATCGTGCCGTCGGAGTCCCAGGCGATGCCTTGCGGGTTGCGGTGGCCGTAGCTGTAGACGAGGGAACCGTCGAACGGGTTGTCGGCCGGTACGCCGCCGTCCGGGGTGAGCCGCAGGATCTTTCCTGACAGCGAGTCCCGGTCCTGCGCGGACCGCTGGTTCCCGGCGTCGCCGATGGTGACGTACAGCATGCCGTCGGGGCCGAAGGCGATACGTCCGCCGTTGTGATAGCTCGCCGCGTCCACGCCGTCGAGGATCGTCTCGGCCTCGCCCAGGCCGAGGCTGCCCGGCTCGCCGGTGAGCTCGTATCGCTCCAGACGGTTCTCCTCGCCCGCGGTGAAGTAGGCGTAGAGCACGCCCTCCTGCACGGCGATACCGAGCAGGCCACCCTCACCCATGGGTGTAGAGCCTTCGACCGTGGCGACCTCGCGGGACGTGCCGTCGTCGGCGAGTTCGAGGATGCGGCCGGAGTCGCGCTCGCTAATCAGAGTCGTGCCATCGTGAAAGGCGATCGACCACGGTGCCTCGAGTCCGCTGGTGACGGCGAGGGCCTGTCCCGGCTCGGCAGGCGACGTGCCGGGAGAGGAAGGCGCGTTCTGCGTCGCTGACGGCGGTGTCGTCCCGGCAGGCTCTTCGGCCGTGCAGGCGGTCAGAGCGGTCAGGACCGCGGCGGAGGCGGCGAGCAGTTCGACGGTTCGCGATGCCCTCACGCGTCGTCGTTCCCGACGAAGGTGCGGAACGCACCACGCTCGGCGTGCAGCGCCCAGATGCGCTCGGCCAAGGCGTCGGGCTCGTGGTTGGGGTCGCCTCCGCCGATACCGAGCGGGATGATCAGCTGCGCGACGTGAATGCCCTCTTCGGCCAGGGCGTCGTGCAGCATCTGGCCGTAGGCGCTCTCGCCGGCGAAGGCGACGGAGGTGCCCGTGACGTTTCCGTTCGGGCGTACGGCGCTGCCGCCGTTGATGAACAGGATCGTGCCGCGACCGAGGTCGCACATGCCGGGCAGGACGTGCTGGACGGCCGTGATCGGCCCGTAGATCGACTGTTCGACCGGACCGGTGAGGTCCTCGGCGGTCGTTTCGAGCACCGGCTTCATGAAGTCCTTGGCGGGTACCGGGCTGTACTGCAGGATCTCGATCGCACCCAGTTCCGCAGCGGCCGCGTCGAGCGCTGAGCGCAGCGCTTGCGGGTCGCGGACGTTTGCCGCGTACCCGCGCGCGGTGATGCCGTCGCTAGCGAGCTCGGACGCGAGCCGGTCGACGTTCTCCTGGTTGCGGGAGATGAGCGCGACGGAGAAGCCCTCGCGTCCGAAGCGGCGGGCGGTGGCCTGTCCGAGGCCGGGTCCTGCTCCGACGATGACGATGGTGGTCATGGTGCTCCTTCTGGGCACGGTCCCGGTGACCTGAAATGGGCGTGGACCTGGACGGGTCTGTGGTTTGCCTTTGTCCGCCGACGTCGCTCCTGGGGTCGCACAGCCAGGTCAGCGAGCTCGGCTGCGTCGTTCACGTGTTTCCACGCTAGGTTCCGCGCGCCGAGCCGGGGAGTCCCTGCGAGTACTCCCATCGACCGGGACTCCCTACGGGTGGAGGACTGTGGTGGCATGGTCCTGGACATTGCAGCGACCTCGGTCCAGATCCGGACCTCGACGGCCGCGGCCCCCCGACCTTGTCTCCCACCCCTGAAGGGCCCTCTTCCGTCATGCCTGAAATTGCCGTTCAGCCCGTCGCTCGACCCACCCCCGAGGCGGCGCGCCTGCCGTTCGTCGTCTATGTGCTCGCCGCCGGGGTGTTCCTCATGGGCACCACCGAGTTCATCGTCGCCGGGATCCTGCCGGAGATCGCCGCAGACATCGGCGTGGGCGTTGCCGATGCGGGACTGATGATCACCGTGTTCGCGATCGGGATGATCGTGGGCACCCCGCTGATGGCGATCGCGACCCTCAGGCTCCAGCGTCGGCTGGCTCTCTCATTGGCATTGGTCGTGTTCGCGATGGGTCACGTGGTTGTCGCGCTGAGCTCGCACTACGCGCTCGTCCTCGGTATGCGCTTCGTCACGGCACTCGCTACCGGTGCGTTCTGGGCCGTGGCCGCCGTCGTCGCCGCCAAGGCCGCGGGACCGCGGATGGCTTCCCGCGCGCTCGGCATCGTCCTCGGCGGCGGGATGCTCGCCAACGTCGTCGGCGTGCCGCTGGGCTCGTTCGCCGGCCAGGCGATCGGCTGGCGCGGCCCGTTCTGGGCGCTGGCGGTCCTGGCGCTGCTGGCCGTGGTCGCGATCCTCAAGCAGGTGCCCGCCGACCCGACAGGCGCGCCCCAGCCGTCCCTAAAGCGCGAGGCCGCCGCCCTGCGCGACGTGCGGGTCTGGCTCGTACTGGCAGGTGCTGCGATCGTGTGCGGCTCGTCGCTGGCTGCCTACAGCTTCATCTCCCCGCTGCTGACCGAGAACACCGGTATGTCCGCCGCCGCGGTCCCGCTCGTGCTCCTGGCGTACGGCGTCGGCGCCCTGATCGGATCGAACCTCGGCGGTCGCCTCGGCGCCGAGCGCCCGTACAGTGTGCTGTTCACGGCTGCGGCAGCGACCTTCCTCGTCCTCGTCGGCCTGGCGCTGTTCTCCCACGCACCGATCGCGACCGTGTCCCTGGTGTTCCTGCTCGGCCTGTTCGGTATGTCGACGAACCCGATCCTCATCGGCAAGGCCGTCGGCTACGCCGACGAGGCGCCGACGCTCGCCTCAGCGCTGAGCACCTCGGCGTTCAATGTCGGTACGGCCGTCGGCTCCTGGATCGCCGGCTTCGCCCTAGAGTCCACCCTCGGCGCGACCGGACCTGTCGTCGTCGGAGCGGCCATCGCCGCGCTGTACTTCCTCCCCCTGACCGCACTGATCGTGAAGGACCGCCGCACCGAGCGGCTCCGCGCGGACAACGGCGCCAGCACACACGACGGCCTGCCCATCGCGGTCTGAGCCAAGACCCTCATCCAGACACATGGCCCCGCCTCGCACGCAGCGAGGCGGGGCGTCGGTGCGCGGCGAGCTGCCAAGTCCGCAAGTCTCAGTGCCCGGCGGTGATGCGGATCGTCGTTCCGTCAGGAAGTGCGCGCAGCGCCTCCAGCGGATGGTCGAACCGGCCCACCCGGACCAGGCCCGGCCACCGGCCGGGGCTCGCGTAGTAGAGGACCAGGCAAGCCCCCGAGGCGTAGTAGCCGATCTCACCGGGCCGCGGAGCATCCGCACCTGGGACGCCGTCCAGAACAAGGGAGCGGCCGAGAGGTGCGAGCTTCTCCTGGTCGTGGAAGTCGTCGAACACAGCCTCGAAGGGCAGCATGTCAGCGATCTGGTTGGCAACAGGGTTGTCGTAGAGCTCGCCTGTGATCAGTTCGTCGCCGAGGCTCAAGGTGATCTTCACCGGCGTCTTCTTCCGTTGTTCGGGCCGGCTCACGCCCTCGAGCCCGGCCAGGAATCGTCGGTCAGTCGCTCGGCTCGCGACGCTTCCCGCCAGGAGCCAGTGCGGGCACCTCGTCCGCTGCGGTGGCAGTCCAGGAGGCGAGCAGCTGCATCCGCTCGGCTGAGTCAGAGCCCGGCTCGGCCGTATAGATCGTCAGCGTGAGGCCCGGCTCGGCGGCCATCTCCAGCCCTTCGAAGGCGAGCGTCATCGCACCCACTACCGGGTGCCTGAACGTCTTGAACCCTGTTCCGTGGTGCCGTACGTCGTGCGCACCCCAGAGACGGCGGAACTCGTCGCTGCGCGTGGAGAGCTCACCGACCAGGTCGTGCAGGTCCTTGTTGTGCGGGTCGCGGCCCGCCTCGGTGCGCAGAATCGAGACGGTGACCTCGGCGAACGCGTCCCAGTCCGGGTAGAAGTCGTGGGCGCGCTCGTCGAGGAAGGTGAACCTGGCGAGATTTGGCCTCTGCCCGGGCCTGTCGTAAGCCAAGGTGTAGAAGGCCCGACCCAACGCGTTCGCGGCAAGCAGGTCCATGCGACCGTTGCGAACGAACGCGGGGCCCGCGGTGACCGCGTCCAGCACCCACTGCAGGCTCGTGTGCGGCCTCCAGCCCTTCGGGCTGCGCTTGCGTGGCGGGCGCGCCACCGGGCTTGCGGCGTGAGCGAGGTCGAACAGGTGGGCGCGCTCAGCATCGTCCATGCACAGCGCTCTAGCCAGCGCCTCGAGCACCTCCGGGGACGCGCCGCTGATCGCGCCACGCTCCAGGCGCGTGTAGTACTCCACGCTCACGCCGGCCAGGGACGCCACCTCGCTGCGGCGGAGCCCCTTGACACGCCGGTTCGCGCCCGCCAGAAGGCCCACCTCTTCAGGGGTGACCTTCTCCCGTCGCGTGATGAGGAACTCGCGGACCTCCGCTCGGTTGTCCATGACTTCACGCTAGGTCACTGCCTGCGCGAGTGGGAGTCACTCGCAGTACCTCCATCGACGGGCCTGCCATATAGGGATCGGGTGCGCCTTCATGGCCCTGACCGCCCGCAACCGACGCGGCGCCGCGGCCCGACGCCCGCACTGAACAACACCGACGTGCTACCCGATGACGGGCACGTCTCGGCGTTCCGTCGGAGCCTTGACGGCCAAGCACCCGCCTCGCTGGAGACTTCTCCGGCGACAAGCAGTGAGCTGAAATCGCGGCGAGCCAGGAGCGCCGAGCATGTTCATCGGAAACCTCCCCGACCCGGCAGTCGCCGATCGACATCGGGTGGCAGTCCCTGACAGGGCCTCCCGCCGGGCGCCGGTTACATGATGGCCTGGAGACACAGCACACGAGCACAACCACGAAGGAGACCCACATGCGCGCCGTCGTCATGCATGCGCCCGGAGACGTCCGCGTCGACCAGGTCGACAAGCCCACCATCGTCGAGTCCACCGACGCCGTCATCCGTGTCACCGCGGCCTGCATCTGTGGGTCCGACCTGTGGCCGTACCGCGGCATCGAAGACGTCAACGGCCCGACCCCGATGGGCCACGAGTACATCGGCGTGGTCGAAGAAGTCGGCGACGACGTCCACGATGTTGCGGTCGGCGACTTCGTCGTCGGGTCCTTCGTCGCATCCGACAACACGTGCGAGATCTGCCAGGCGGGGTTTCAGTCGCGCTGCATCCACCAGGTCATGATGGGGTCGGTTGGGACCCAGTCCGACTACGCGCGGATCCCGCTCGCCGACGGCACCCTCGTGAAGGTCGACGGGGAGCCGACGCCGGCGCAGACGAAGAGCCTCTTGGCCGCCTCCGACGTGCTCGGCACCGGGTGGTTCGCCGCTGTCGCGGCCGAGGCGGGCCCTGGCAAGACCGTGGCCGTCGTGGGCGACGGCGCGGTCGGGCTCCTGGCTGTCCTCGCGGCCAAGCGCCTCGGCGCAGACCGGATCATCGCCATGTCGCGTCACGCCGAGCGTCAGGCGTTGGCGAAGAAGTTCGGAGCCACCGACATCGTCGAGGAGCGCGGTGAGGAGGGCGTGGCCAAGATCAAGGAGCTGACCGGTGGTTACGGTGCGCATTCCACCGTGGAGGCCGTCGGTACCCAGGAGTCGATGATGCAGGCGATCCACGCGACCCGGCCCGGTGGGCATGTCGGCTACGTCGGAGTCTCCCACGGAGTCGAGATCGATGGTCTCGACCTGTTCTTCTCCACGGTGAGCCTGCTCGGCGGTCCCGCGCCGGTGCGCCGCTTCCTCCCGGAGCTGGTCGACCTCATCATGACCGATCAGATCGACCCAGGCGTCGTCTTCGACCTCACGCTGCCGATCGAGGAGGCCGCCGAGGGCTACCGGGCGATGGACGAGCGCCGCGCCACCAAGGTGCTGCTCACCCTCTGACGACGCCGAGACGACACGCGGACCTGGCCGGCCGGACACCGTCGGCGACGAAGAGCCCCGAGACCTGGGCCTCGGGGCTCTCGTGCCGTTCCCGGGCATTCGCTGCCAGCGCTACTGCGCGGTGTACGCGCCGTCGACGGGCAGCGCGACGCCCGTCACGTAGCTTGCGGCGTCGGAGCACAGCCAGAGCACGGCAGCGGCGATCTCCTCGGGCCGGCCGAGGCGTCCCATCGGGATGGCGGCGACGGCGCCCTCGGGGTCGAGCTCGCCGCCGGCGGTCATCCGGTCGACCATCGGGGTGGCGATGGTGCCGGGGCAGACCGCGTTCACGCGCACACCGCGGGGTCCGTACTGCAGGGCGACGCTCTTGGTCGCACCGATCACGCCGTGCTTGGTGGCGTGATAGGTGGTGCGGCCGTCACCGCCGACGAGGCCACCCAGCGAGGAGCAGTTCACGATCGAGCCGGAGCCCTGTGCGCGCATCTGCTCCAGCTCGTGCTTCATCGAGGCCCACACTCCCTTGAGGTTCACCGCCACGATCTGGTCGAACGCTTCCACGGTCTCATCTGCCGAGTCGACCGGGGGCAGCATGATCCCGGCGTTGTTGAAGGCCATGTCGAGGCTCCCGAAGACCTCGACGGTGCGCGCCACGGCTGCGGCGACCTGGGTCTCGTCGGTGACGTCGCAGCCGATGCCGAGGGCACGGTGCCCCTCGTCGTTCAGCTGCTCGGCGAACTGCGTCGCCTGCTCCTCGTGGAGGCCGACGACCGCGACCTTCGCGCCAGACTCGGCGAAGGCGCGCGATGCCGCGGCTCCGATCCCGCTGTCACCTCCCGTGACGAACGCGGTCTTGCCGGTGAAGTCGTAGGTGACGCTCATGGCTGCCTTTCCCTTCGTTGGACGTCGGTGATCGGTCAGTCGACGATCTCGACGGTCGTCTGCTGCCCCTCGAACCGGGAGAGCTCTTCCTCGGTGGCGTCGTACGTCCCGAGGTGCAGCGTCTGGTCGGAGTACCCGATACCCGCGGTGTTGTAGTAGAAGCCGATGTTTCCCCACGGGACGTAGTAGATGAGATCGCCGTCCTCGGGGTCGGAGCCGGCGGTGCCTTCCCAGTCCAGCGCTGGCTCAAGGTAGGCGACCTTCTCGCGGCCGTTGAACTCCTCGAGCTCAAGCGTCATCGGCAGCCGGGAGAGCAGGTCGCGGGTGGCGGGGCTGTCCTCCTCGATGGTCACCTCGACGGTGGCGTCTCCGGCGGTGAACCGCACGACGGTGCCCACGACGCTCTGGTCAGCAGTGTCGGAGTCCTCCGTCGGGGTCGGCGTTGCCTCCGCGCTCTGGGTCGGTGAGGACGAAGGTGCCGACTGCGTCTGCGTGGGCGTCTCAGCAGGGTCGGCTTCACCGCTGCAGCCGGTCAACAGCAGCGCAGCGGCCAGCCCAACTGCCGTGGCCAAGGACCTCTTCGTGGATTTCATCGGGGTGAACCTCCTTCGTCGTGTTCGTGTTCGTGTCCGGGCTCAGTCGAGGACCGTGACCGTGACCTCGCCGTGCTCGAGCGCCTCCAGCTGCTCGCCCGAGGCGTCGAACACTCCTAAATGGACGATGTCGGCTGAGGGTTCGCCGCGCTCGCCGGCGCAGAAGAACGCGATGTTCCCCCAGGGGACGTAGATGGCCAGGTCGCCGCTGCCGCTGCTTGAGGGCGGGGAACCTGCGGTCTGGATGTCGCGTGGCGGGTAGGCGATCTTCTCGAGGCCGTTGAAATCCTCGAAGGTCAACGTGAGCGCCAGCATCGACAGCAGGTCACGGACCGCGGGGTTGTCCTCGTCGAGGGTGACGTCGATCGTGTCCTCGGACGCGGTCGTGAAGCGGATGACGGTGCCGACAACGGCGTCGTTCATGGAGTCCTCCACGGTCGGGCGGGTAGGCGCACTCGTGGTAGCAGCCGGCGGGCTCACCGAGCCCGTCGGCGAGGGCGCGGTCGACGGGTTCTCGCCGCGGGTCGACACGGCGCATCCTGCGAGACCCAGCGCGAGCACGATCGCCACGCCGGCGACGAACCGGGGCAGTCGCATCGAGGTTCCTCCCGTGTCGGCCCTGTGCGGTCTCCTCATCGTGCACGGCTCATCGGGAGAGGGGGGAGTCTCTGTCGAGAGGGGTACTGGCAGGGACTCCCGCAGGTGGCGCGGCCGGGATTGCATGGAGTCGCGACAACGCACAGGGCGGGGAGGGGCCGAGGCGCGGCCTCCCGTCGGACCAGATCGCAAGGGCCCACGTCGATGACGCAGCGGTCAGTCGAGAGATCCACGACCCAGGAAGGCCAGTTATGACCTCAAACCAGTCGCACGATCCGATGAGCACGCAAGGAAGCCGCGACGGATTGCGCCGGCGTCACGTCCTGCAGCTGACCGGTGCGGCGGTTGCTGCCGGGACGCTTGCTGCAGTTGGTGGCGGCGCTGCCCATGCCGAGACACCCCGACGTTGGGCGACGCAGTGGGACAAGACCTTCCCCCGCAGTCGGAAGGTCGACCACCAGAAGGTGTCGTTCCGCAACCGGCTCGGCATCGAGCTGGTGGCCGACATGTACAGCCCCAAGCGGCTGCGAGGCCGTGCGCCGGCGCTCGTCGTCGGTCACCCCTTCGGCGGCGTGAAGGAGCAGACGTCGGGCCTGTACGCGCAGACGATGGCCGAGAACGGCTTCGTGACGCTGGCATTCGACGCCTCCTACAACGGGGAGAGCGGGGGCCGGCCTCGCCACATCGCGTCCCTCGAGACGTTCGTGGAGGACTTCAGCGCTGCTGTGGACTACCTCGGCACACGCCGCACGGTGGCCCGCGACCGGATCGGCGTGATCGGGGTCTGCGCCAGCGGTGGGTTCGCCCTCAGCGCGGCACAGATCGACCCGCGCCTCAAGGCTGTGGCGACGGTGAGCATGTACGACATGGGCCGGGCCTACCGCGACGGTCTTGGGTATGCCCCCGTCCCGAGCGAGGTGAACACGATCGCCGAACGCCAGCTGGCCCTGGCCGAGGCCGCGGAACAGCGCTGGGTCGAGTTCCAGGGAGGTCAGGTGCGCTACGGGGGAGGGGACATGGTGCCGCTGAAGCCCTCGCAGCAGGCGGCAGCCGACGAGTTCGCCGAGTACTACGCAACGCCGCGGGGACAACACCCACGCTCGCACCCGTTGAGCCTGACCAGCCTCGGCGCGATCACCAGCTTCATGCCGCTCGCACAGATCCAGCTCACCGCTCCGCGCCCGCTGCTCCTCGTCGCGGGCGAGAACGCGCACTCGCGTTACTACACCGAGGACGCGTTCGCGCAGGCCCCCGAGCCCAAGGAACTTCACATCGTCCCTGGTGCCGGGCACGTCGATCTCTACGACCGGAACGACCTCATCCCTTGGGACCGACTCACGGGATTCTTCGGCGAACATCTCTGACAGAAGCTGGCTGGGGCTGTCAGCACTGATGGGGTGTACAGAACGGCGTAACCGGCGAAGGACACCGTGCCGTGGCCACCGGGCAACCACGGCGCCGAGCCCCGCTGCTAATCCGGCAGCGGGGCCCGGCGCTGCCGGTCGCCCACCACTCAGTGGCGACGCGATGCCGCTACGCCTCACCTCCGAAGATCTCCCTTGCCACGGTCATCGCGCTCATCCCGTTCGGCCAGCCGGCGTAGAACGCCAGGTGGAGGATCGCCTCCTTCAGCTCGTCCTCCGTGACACCGTTCTGGCGGGCGAAGCCGACGTGGAACCGCAGCTGGTCGGTCTTGCCCATCGCGGTGAGAGCGGCGACCGTCACGAGACTGCGGTCGCGCTTGGACAAGGTCTCGCGTTCCCAGACCTCGTCGAAGAGGACCTTGTCGGTGTAGTGAACCAGCCCGGGCGCGAAGTCGCCGAACGCGTCGTGCCCGCCGGTCCAGCCCGTGCTCTGCTCGTTGTTCATACGGGTACTCCCTCTTGGTCGCGCTGATGTGCTTCACCATCCATGGAACGCCCGGCGCGTGTCGCGCGGAAGCCAGAGAGCCGGGGATGCTCACAGAGGCTGACACCGGTCTCCGGTCGTAACGTTGAAGGGATGAGCGCGAACCGGAGTCGGAACGGGCGTCGGAGGGTAGTGCGCGTGCTACCTGCCCTTGGCTGATTGACCAACGACCAACGTCGGTGCGCTGGAACTTGGGCCACCATGACCCGCGCGCACCGCCCGCAATGCACGCGCTTCGGATGTGGGCCCCGAAGGCGGCGGACGGCCGACGAACGGCCTCGACCGGCTGCCGGCTGCCGGCTGGACCCAGGACGCTGCCCGGCACGGACACCGCGCTTGGGCGAGCATGAGACAGAAGGAGATGAGATGGACGACGACACGTTCGAGCAGGTCTTCCCGTTGGGGCAGAAGAACGACGCGTACGCGCAGTACTTCATCGGGCAGAGCTACCTGGCACCGCTGACCGACGGGAGCGTTCCCGTCAGCAACGTCTCCTTCGAGCCGAGCTGCCGCAACAACTGGCACATCCATCACGGCAGCGACGGTGGCGGTGACCAGGTCCTGCTGTGCACAGCGGGCAGCGGCTGGTACCAGGCCGCGGGCGAGGAACCCGTCAGCATGGAGCCGGGATCGGTGGTCCGCGTCCCGGCGGGAACAAAGCACTGGCACGGCGCGAAGGCCAATTCGTGGTTCTCCCACCTCGCGTTCATCACGCCGGGCGAGGGCGTCAGCAACGAATGGCTCGAGCCGGTCACCGACGAGGTGTATGGCCGGCTGCCGACGAACGGAGAAAGCGCATGAGCATCCTGAACGAGACGTACACGCTGTCGAACGGCGTCGAGGTCCCCAAGCTGGGCCTGGGCACGTGGTTCATCGACGACGACAAGGTCGTTGACGCGGTGCGCGCTGCCGTGGAGATCGGCTACCGCAACATCGACACGGCGCAGGCCTACGGCAACGAGCGTGGTGTCGGCGAGGGGATCCGCACCTGCGGTGTGCCGCGCGAGGAGCTGTTCGTGTCGACGAAGCTCGCCGCGGAGATCAAGGACTACGACGGCGCGGTCGCCGCCATCGACGAGTCGCTCCAGAAGCTGGGCTTGGACTTCATCGATCTGATGCTGATCCACGCCCCGCAGCCGTGGGACGACTTTCGCGGCGGGGACTACGCGGAGGGCAATCGCGAAGCGTGGCGCGCGCTCGAGGACGCGCACAAGGCGGGGAAACTCCGTGCGATCGGCGTCTCGAACTTCCTGGTGTCGGACGTCGAGAACATCGTGGCAGGCGGCACGGTCACCCCGCACGTGAACCAGCTGCTCGTCCACGCAGGCAACACGCCTGCGGAGCTGCTGGCGTACTGCCAGAGCAATCAGATCCTCGTGGAGGCGTACTCGCCGATCGCGCACGGGGAGATCCTGAAGAACCCCGACGTGCAGGCCATGGCCGAGCGGTACGGCGTGAGCGTCCCGCAGCTGTGCATCCGGTACACCCTGCAGCTCGGCACGGTGTCGCTGCCGAAGACGGCGAACCCTGACCACATGCGGTCCAACGCGGACGTTGACTTCGAGATCTCCGACGAGGACATGGACGGCCTTCGCGACCTGCACGCCAAGGACTACGGGGATTCCAGCGCGTTCCCGGTCTACAGCGGGAAATAGTCCGCTCCGCCACATTGAGGGTGCCCCGTGAGGTCCGGTCCCCACGAGGCGCGCTGTCGGCTTGTGTGCTGGATCTGGCGAGGTTCGCGGCTGGCCGCAGTCGATCGCGTGTCCGAACTTTCGGCCAGGCGGCTACGCGATGGACGGGCCCGCAGAGAACTACCCTGCACACAGAGGTCCCCGGCCGGTCCGGCCGGGGACCTCTCACCTCATCTGGGCGAAGTCCCTTGCGTTCTCATCGCACGCGGGTCCAGGTGCCGTGCAGCTGGACGAACTCGCCGCCGATGACGGAGGAGGCCATGCACGCCCCGTTGGTGTAGTCCTCGATGTGGGTGACGTGGTCGTTCGAGTCCGGCTCGGTCCACCGCACGACGTAGAGGCCGTCGCGGACCTGGGTCGTGGTGTAATTCATCGTCTCGGTGCGCCCCTCGATCGCGCCGCCGGTGACGAGGAAGCTCACGCGCGTCTCGGTCTCGAAGGTGATCTCGACGGTGAAGTGGCCGAGCGGGGTGTCGGGGCCGAGGTCGGCGAGCCAGGTCTGGCCGACGCTGGGGAGGGTGGCGTTGCTGTCCATGTGTGAGGTTCCTTTCGGGTGTCGTCAGCTGGAGCGGACGACGTTGATGTTGAGCTCGAAGGTGCCCAGTGCGCCGACGAGGGTGAAGTAGAGCCGTGAGTACATCTCCACGGCCCGGGCGGCGCTGATGTCGCCGAGGTCGATGACCTTCTCGGCGGGCCAGCCGAAGCTCTCCAGCAGGGCGCGCACCGTCCCCTTGGCACCGGTGTCGTTGCCCGAGACGAAGATGCTGTGCTCGCCGGGAACCCGCGACGGTTCGACCATGACCTGGCAGAACACGCTGGTCAGGGACTTCACGACCTTCGCGTCCGGGTAGGTGCGCTGGATCTGCTCACCGAGACTGTCGGTGTTCGCCACGGTCAGCGTGGGCGGGAAGCCCTCGGAGAACTCCAGTGGCAGGGCGAGGTCCAGCAGCACCTTCCCGGCGAGGTTCTCCGCGCCGACCTGCTCCAGCGCGGCGAGGGAGGCCGCGCCGCCGGTCGCGTTGAGGACGACCTCGCCATGCGCGCCGGCATCAGGGAAGGGCAGCAGCCGGATCCGGGGGTGCTCTTCCTGCCACTGGGCGTAGGGCGGGGTGTCGACGTCGCCGGTCTTGCTCCACTCGGTGCGTGCGAGCGTCGCCTGCGGGTTGCGGGTTCCGACGACGACGTCATGACCGAGGGCGTCAAGCTTGGCGGCCAGGAGGCGGCCAACGAGGCCGGTGCCGAGGACGGCGATCTCCATGGGGGTGTTCTCCTTCGGATGTGGTGGTCAGCGTGCGTCGCGCGGCGTGATCTCGACCGTGGCGGCCTTCGGGCTTGGCGAGACCATCGGGGGCAGGTACGTGCTGCCCGCGTACTTCTCGCGGTAGGCCTGGTCGATCCGCTGGTTCAGTGCCTCGTTCGTGATCGGGGCGAACTCCACCTCGTGCTCGCGACCCGCGGCGGTAATCTTTCCGGCGCGCTGCGCGATCGCGGAGCGGTACCAGCGGCCGCGCACGCCGTTCCAGGCGCGGACGAACACCCGGCCCTCGACGACGACCGACCAGATCCAGGTGGGGGTGCCCGTCGTCCTGCCGTCGGGGTGGTACGGGGCGATGTGGAGGTCGTCGGTCGTAGCGATCTCCTCGATGATGTCCGTAGGCCACGAGGCCATGAGCGTGTCCTTTCCGTTCGCTGCGCCGCGCGAGAGCACGGCGCGGCCCTGTGCTGCTTCTTCCATGCTCCGCCGGGCGCCGCTCGTGCGGCAGGCACTGTCAGGGACCCCCACTCGGGGATGCTCCGCCGTAGCGTGGATGACATGGAGATGCAGGATGAGATCAGGGACTTCCTCATGTTGCGCAGGGCGCGCGTCTCGCCCGAGCAGGCGGGCCTGCCCTGTGTCGGTGGCGACCGCCGGGTACCGGGGCTGAGGCGCGAAGAGGTTGCGATGCTCGCCGGCGTCAGCGTGGAGTACTACACGCGCATGGAGCGCGGCAGGATCGGCGGAGCCTCCGAGAGCGTCCTCGAGGCGATCGCCCGCGTGCTCCGGCTCAACGACGACGAGCGCGCCCACCTGTACGACCTCGCCCGCAACGTCGCGCCCGGGCAGCGCCCGAAGCAGGCTCCGCGCTCGGGGTCCGTGGACGCGTCAGTGCGGCAGGTGCTGGAGTCGATGAGTGTGCCCGCCGTGGTGCAGAACCAGCGCCTGGACGTCCTGGCTGCCAACGAGCTAGGTCGCGCCCTTTACGCGGTCCTGTTCGACAGCGCGAAGCGACCCCCGAACTTCGCACGATTCGCGTTCCTCGACTCTCGTTCAGCCGCCTTCTACCCCGACCTGGACGACGCGAAGAACCTCATCGTCGCCGTCCTGCGGGCCACCGCCGGACGAGACCCTCTCGATCACAGGACGACCGAGCTCGTCGGTGAGCTCTCCACCCGCAGCGCCGATTTCGCCAGTCGGTGGGCTAAGCACGACGTCAGGCGTCACACCCGGGGGCGCAAGGTGATCGACCACCCCGAAGTGGGACGACTAGAGCTGGCTTACAACGACTTCGCCCTGCCCGGCGACCCGCACATCACCATCACCACGTACACGGCCACGCCCGGCAGTGCCAGCGCCGACGGGCTGACGCTCCTTGCTTCCTGGACCGGCTCGGACGAGCAGCCTCGACAGGGTGGCGCTGCGCCGAGCACACCGGCCAGCCCCGCCGCTGCGGACTGAAAAGGGGGGGAGGCGCTTCCTCGATCCGGTCAGCTCGCCAAGAGGAACGCATAGTCTGTGTACCCCTCGGCGGCGTCCGTGTAGAACAGCTCGGGGCGCGGCTCGTTCTGCGGGTGACCGCCCTGCCATCGTTCGACGAGGTCAGGGTTGGCGATCACCGCGCGCCCCACCGCGACCGCGTCGACGAAAGGTGCTCGGAGAAGCTGCTCGGCTTCGATCAGCGACGTCACGGTGGCGAAGCCGCTATTGATGACTAGCGGGCCGTCGAAACGTCTGGCGAGTTCCTGGACGAGAGCACCGACCGGGTCATGGTGCAGCACCGAGAGATACGCGAGGCCGAGCTCCTGCAACTGATCGAGAAGGCCGCCATAGGTCGCGAGCACATCCGCCCGGTCAGGCTCGAACGTGTCCTGGTAGCCGTGCTCAGGTGAGATCCGGACTCCGACACGTCCAGGACCCACGGCATCGACGACGGCTGTGATGACCTCGACGACGAAGCGGGCACGGTTCTCCGGCGAACCGCCGTACTCGTCGGTGCGGAGGTTCGAGGCAGGGGAGAGGAACTGCTGCAGGAGGTAGCCGTTGGCAGCGTGGATCTCGACACCGTCGATGCCCGCCGCGATCGCACGACGGGCCGCAGCGACGTGCTCGTCGATCACCAGGCGCAGATCGTCGGAGGTCATCGGCTCGGGCGCCACGAAAGCCTGCTTGCCGTCCGCGGTGTGCAGCTGCCCGCTGACGGCGACGGCGCTGGGGCCGATCACGCGACGGCCACCGTTGACAGCGGGATGGGCGGTGCGACCCCCGTGCATGAGCTGCATCACGATACGACCGCCCTCGGCGTGCACCGCGTCGGCGACGCGCACCCACCCTGCCGCCTGGTCGTCTGTGGCGATACCAGGCTGGCCGACATAGGCCTGCGACTCACGACTGGGGTAGGTGCCCTCGGTGACGATCATCCCCAAACTCGCACGCTGCCGGTAGTGCTCGACGAGCAGCTCCCCGGGGACGCCGAACGGACCCGAACGCAGGCGGGTCATTGGGGCCATAACGACCCGGTTGGCGAGTCGGATCTCCCCGAGGAAGATGGGGTCGAAAAGGGTGGTGGCCTCGGTGATGGCGGCTGCGGTGTCGAGCATTGGGGTCCTTCGAGGGGGGTACTCCTGGTCTGTCCACCGATTCCATCAGTCGCGTCCCGAGAGAGGGAGACTCTGTGAGGGCCTCCCTCGTGTACCTGCAGCTCTGCATGTCGCGCGTGGCCGCGCGAAGTTAGGGGAACTCCCCGCGAGAGCTCCGGTACCGGCCCCCGGCCGTTGCCTGCCCGCTCACGGGTTCAAACCGCTTGACGCTCATCCGTTGTACGTGACGCGAGCCGGGGCACGGGTCGTGATGGCCCGTGCCCCGGCTTGTTCGAGCTAGTCGCGCAGCAGCCTGCGTCCCTCGCTCGGGTCCACAGCAAGGCCCTTCAGGCTGCGACGGTCTTGCGCGTCGGCGCCGGGAGGCGTGCCGCCGAGCTCCACGGTGATGGCATCGACGCTGCGGATGAGTGCGGCCGAGGCGGCCTCGTCGTCGACGCGCCGGTCAACCCGGGTGCTGAACCGTTCGAGGTGCACGAGGGCGTGGCGGTTGTTGCCACGTGCCTCGGCGGCGCGGACGCGGAACAGGGTGTTCCGCAGCTGGACGACGTCTCTGCCCTGGATGATCTCGGACTCCTCGAAGTGGCGCAGGAGGATATCGAGGTCACGCAGCGACGTCTTGACGTAGAACCTGAAGGTCTGCGTCGTGGTGTTGCCCGCCGGGTCCGTGGCCGTGACGACCAGGGTGTGCTGGCCGAGCTCGAGCCGCCAGAGTTCGAGCGGGACCGACAGGTCGATCGGTTCGCCGTCGAGAGTGGCCACGACTGTGGCTGTTGGGTCGTCGATCGTGAAGTCGAAGTCGATCGTGCCGCCGACGCCGTAGAGGCTCCCGTCGTCCAGACCGGGCAGCTCGAACGTCGGTGCGGTGATGTCGACCGGTTCGGCCGTGGCGTTCATCTCGAGGTCGCTGCCCTCGGTGCACGTGCCGTCAGGCAGGGTCACCTGTGACTCCGGGGTGTACGGCGGATGCGCATCCGTCGCTGCCGCCCGGACGGGCGGTGGGGCGTTTCAGGTACCGAGAACGAACGTCTGGATCGCGATGACGGCGGCACCGCTCGCCCATTCGGTGAACGAGGGGCTAAGCGTGGCGATCTGGGGGTCGCCCGCGAGCGGGTCGCGGTCGCTGTGCAGACCATCGAGCAGTGCCTCGTGCGCGACGTCTGCGAGCCGGACGCCCTCACCGCCGAGGACGATCCGGTCGGGCATGGTGAAGTTGGCTGCGGCGGCGACGAGGCGTCCGAGTGCACGTCCGGCGTCGTCCACGACGCGTCGTGCGGCGCGGTCGCCCGCGAGGGCGAGGTCGAGGGCCTCGTCGTAGCCCACGGGGCGGCCGAGCGCGATCGAGATCTGGGCGGTGATGGAGCCGATCGCGAGCATCGCGGTCGCGCAGCCGCGGTGCCCGAGGAAGCATGGCGGGCCCGCGGGGTCGAGGGGGTGGTGGCCGACGAGGCCGAGGCTGGCGTCGTCGTTCGTCACGAGGCGGCCGTGCGCGACGAGGCCGAACCCGACGCCCGCGCCGAGGGTGATGAGGGCGAAGGTCGCCGCTCCGCGGCCGGCGCCGAACCAGTGGGTCGCCTCGGTGAGCGCGGTGACGTCGTTGGCGATGACCGTCGGCAGGGACGTGCGTTCACGGAGCATCGTGCCCAGGGGCACGTCGGCCCAGTCGAGGAACGGCGCACGCACGACGTCCGTCGCCCCGACGACGTGACCGCCGAGGCTCACCCCGACCGCCGTCACGTCGTGCGGTGCGCGTGCGGCGAGGTCAGCGACGAGGCGTGCCACGGTCTCGGCGACGGCGCCGGGGGAGTGGTCGGTGAGCGGAAGGTCGTCAGTGGCGACGGTGTCGGCACGAAGCGTCGTCAGGACGCCGTGCGCCATGTCTCCGGTGAGCTTCACGCCGACGAAGTGGTGCGCGCCGGCCACGACGTCGAGGGGCTGAGAAGGGCGCCCGACCCGGGACCCGGGCGCCGGGTCCTCGACCTCGACGAGGAGCCCCGCGTCGAGCAGCGGCTTGGTAAGACGCGTGAGGCTCCCCGCCGAGAGGTCGAGCCGTCGCGAGAGCTCGGCGCGCGAGAGCGGGCCGTCGAGGAGCACATCGAGCGCGATGCGGTGGGCGGGACCGCTGAGCGGGATCCACGGGCCTGGAGTCACACGGCCACTGTGGCCCATTACGTTCCGCGGCGCAACGAAGTGCGGCGATTAAGTTCACTCCGCGAAATAACTCTGCATCAAGGCGGCCTTGGATCTGCGGACCCGAGGGTGCTTGACACCCATAATAGTTTTGCCGTAGAAATAATCTGGTAGCAACACCGACGAAGAGGTCCCGCATGACGACGCAGACGTCCGCAAGCACGACGACACCCGATGCCCACTCGACCACGCCTGGCCTGCTGCACCTGCGTGCGGCCGGTGTGAGCCTCGTGCTCGACACGTCGGGAGGCCGCCTGCCGCGGGTCCTGCACTGGGGTGCGGATCTCGGTGACGTGTCGGTGTCCGAGCTCCAGGCGCTGGCCGCGACGAGCGTCCCGCCTGTCGCGTCCGGCACGACCGATGAGCCGGTCCAGTTGTCCCTGCTGCCCGAGCAGTCGGTGGGCTGGCTCGGGACGCCGGGCGTGACCGGCCACCGCGACGGGGCCGACTTCTCGACCGCGTTCGCGGTGACCGACGTCGAGGTCGCGCACGGGATTGACCGGGACGGTGCGCCCGTCGCCCACCGCGTCGTGGCCCGTGCGCACGACGAGGCGGCGCGTCTCGGTCTGGTACTCGAGCTCGAGCTGCTCGCCGACGGGCTCGTGCGCACGCGCGCCGAGATCACGAACCTCGGCGGTGCCGTGTTCACGGTGAGCGGCCTCGACGTCGCCCTGCCGGTCCCGCGCGAGGCTGACGAGATCCTGGACTTCACCGGTCGTCACCTGCGCGAGCGCAGCCCGCAGCGGCACGCGTTCGTCGCGGGTACGCACCTGCGTGAGTCCCGCAGGGCGCGCAGCCACGACGGAACGCTGCTGCTGACCGCGGGCCGGCGCGGGTTCGGGTACCGCTCGGGCGAGGTCTGGGGTGTGCACGTCGCGTGGTCGGGCAACACGCGCACGTTCGCGGAGCAGGCCATGCCGCAGGGTGTGCGCGTGCTTGGCGCGGGCGAGCTGTTGCTCGCGGGCGAGGTCCGGCTCGCCGAGGGGGAGTCGTACGCGAGCCCGTGGGTCTACGGATCGTACGGCGACGGGCTCGACGAGCTCTCGCACCGCTTCCATGCCTACCTGCGCTCGCGTCCCCAGCACCCGCGCACGCCGCGCAAGGCGCTGATCAACGTGTGGGAGGCCGTGTACTTCGATCATGACCTGGAGCGGCTCAAGGCGCTCGCCGACGCGGCCGCGGCCGCCGGGGTCGAGAGGTACGTGCTCGACGACGGCTGGTTCCGCGGGCGCCGCGACGACACCGCGGGTCTGGGCGACTGGACCGTCGACGCCGACGTGTGGCCCGAGGGTCTACACCCCCTCGCCGACCACGTCACGGGCCTCGGCCTGGAGCTCGGCCTGTGGTTCGAGCCCGAGATGGTCAACCCCGACTCCGACCTCGCGCGTGCGCATCCTGAGTGGATCCTGCAGACCGGGAACCGGCTCCCGCCCGAGGCGCGCCACCAGCAGGTGCTCGACCTGGCCCACCCGGGGGCATGGGATCACGTGTTCGGGCAGATCGACGCGATCCTGACCGAGTACCCGGTCGGGTACGTCAAGTGGGACCACAACCGCGACCTGATCGAGGCCGGCCACAGTGCCTCGGGCGCGGCGGGTGTGCACGCGCAGACGCTCGCGACCTACCGGCTGCTCGACGCCCTGCGCGCCGCGCACCCCGGCGTCGAGTTCGAGTCCTGCTCGGGCGGTGGGGGCCGTGCCGACCTCGGGATCCTCGAGCGGACCGAGCGGATCTGGACGTCGGACTGCATCGACGCCCTCGAGCGCCAGACGATCGAGGCCGGCACCGGTCTGCTCGTCCCGCCCGAAATGCTCGGGTCGCACATCGGCTCGCCCGTCTCGCACACGACCGGTCGGCGCCACGAGCTGAGCTTCCGCGGCGCGACCGCGTTCTTCGGCCACCTCGGTATCGAGTGGGACCTGACGTCCGCGACCGACGACGAGCGGGCCGAGGTCGCACGCTGGGTCGAGGCGTACCAGGAGCACCGCTACCTCCTGCACCACGGGCGCACGGTGCGCGCCGACGACCCGGACCCCGCGCTGCGCGTGCACGGGGTCGTGGCGACCGACGCGCGCGAGGCGATCTTCGCCGTCGTGCAGGTCGCGACCGGCGTCTGGGCGCCGCCCGGGCGCGTGCGCCTGCCCGGCCTCGACCCCGACGCCACCTACGACGTGCGGCCCCTGCCCCCGGGCGACGAGGTCGTCCCCGGCCACGGCGAGGCGCTCCCGCCGTGGTGGACGCAGGACACCCGCCTGTCCGGTCGCACGCTCGCCGTCGCCGGTCTCCAGGCCCCGAACCAGTTCCCCGAGCGGACCGTCCTGCTGCACCTCACGGCCGTCTGATTCTGCGCCCGGGGCCGGCGCGTCGTCGGCCCCGGACAGCGCCCCAGCACTCCCGTTCCCTCACCTCGCGACGACGCGACAGGAGTAACCGACATGGCAGTCGTGACACCGCCGGCCCGTCCGGCATCAACAACCCCGGTACCGACCGGTCGACGGCGGCGCTCTGCCGGTGGCGGCCGGGGCGACCTGCGCACCGCGCTGATCTTCCTCATCCCGGCGACCATCGGGTTCGTGGTGTTCTACCTCGTGCCCACGGTGCGCGGGGCGTGGTTCAGCTTCACGAACTACTCGGTGCTCGCCCCGGCGGAGTTCGTCGGGCTCGACAACTACCGCCGACTGGTCGACGACCCGCTGTTCTGGAACGCGATGGGCGTCACCGGCTACTACGTCGTGGTGAACATCGTCATCCAGACCGTCGTCGCGATCGGCCTGGCGATGCTGCTCCAGCGCATGACCCGCTCGATCCTCGTGCGCGGCATGGCGCTCCTGCCGTACTTCGTCGCGAACGTCGTGGTCGCACTCGTGTGGTTCTTCATGCTCGACTTCCAGATCGGCATCGTGAACGTGCTCCTGGGCAAGGTCGGGATCGACCCGCAGGCGTTCTTCGGAGACCCCGCGCTCGCCCTGCCGACGATCGCGCTCATCAACGTGTGGCGGCACATGGGGTACACGGCCCTGCTGATCTTCGCGGGCCTGCAGACGATCTCGCCCCAGGTCTACGAGGCCGCGTCGCTCGACGGCGCGTCCGCCTGGCGCCAGTTCCGGTCCATCACGCTCCCGCTGCTGCGCCCCGTCCTCGCGCTCGTGCTCGTCATCACCGTCACCGGGTCGTTCCAGATCTTCGACACCGTGGCCGTCACCACGAACGGCGGACCCGTCAACGCCACGCGCGTCATCTACCTCTACATCTACGACCTCGCGTTCGCCCAGCTCGACTTCGGCTACGCGTCCGCGCTGTCGGTCGTCCTGTTCGCCGTCCTGCTCGTCGTCGCGCTCGCCCAGCTCAGGCTGCTGCGCGCGAACGAGTCGGACAACGCCTGAGGAGGAGCCCACCGTGTCGACGACGACCAACCCACCCCTCTCCACACCCTCCGACGACCAGAGCCTCACCACGACTGCGGTGCGACGCGCACCCGAGAAGAGACCCTTCCCCTGGGGACGCGTCGTGGGCTGGATCTGCCTCGTCGTGATCCTGCTCATCACGATCTTCCCGTTCTACTGGATGCTGCGCACCGCGTTCTCCGACAACCGGGCCCTCGCAGCGCAGTCCGACAACCTCCTGCCGGCCGACTTCACGCTCGACGCGTTCCGCCGCGTGTTCGGCCTCACGACGCTCGAGGAGTCGCTCGCCCAAGGCGGTGCGGGCGGGCGCATCAACTTCTGGCTCTACCTGCGCAACTCGGTGATCGTCGCGACGGCCATCACGCTCGGCCAGGTCTTCTTCTCCGCGATGGCCGCCTACGCCTTCGCACGGCTGCGCTGGCGCGGGAAGGACACGGTCTTCGCGATCTTCCTGTCCTCGCTCATGGTGCCGGGCATCTTCACGGCGATCCCGAACTTCGTGCTCATCAAGGAACTCGGGCTGCTCAACACGTTCCCCGGGCTGATCCTGCCGACGTTCTTCATGACGCCGTTCGCGATCTTCTTCCTGCGCCAGTTCTTCCTCGGCATACCCCGCGAACTCGAGGAAGCCGCGATGCTCGACGGCGCAAGCCGGGCCCGCGTGTTCCTGCGGATCATCCTGCCGATGGCCGGCGCCCCGATCACCACGCTCGCCGTCCTGACCTACATCACCGCGTGGAACGAGTACTTCTGGCCCCTGCTCGTGGGGCAGAGCGACGACGTGCGCGTGCTCACCGTAGCGCTCGGCATCTTCCGCTCCCAGACGCCGCAGGGCAGCCCGGACTGGTCCGGCCTCATGGCCGCGACCCTCATCGCGGCCCTGCCGATCGTGCTGCTCTTCATCGCGCTCGGCAAGCGCATCGTCAGCTCCATCGGCTTCTCCGGGATCAAGTGAGGCACACCATGACCACCAGCCGCACCGCACGCTCCGCGACCGCACGACTCCGTTGCGCGACCACCCTCGCCGCCGCGACCGCCACCGCCCTCACGCTCACGGCCGGCTGCGCCTCCCAGCCCGGAGGGGCAGGTGACCAGGTGAGCATCACCTACTGGATGTGGGACGCCAACCAGCTGCCCGGCTACCAGCAGTGCGCCACCGACTTCGAGGACGCGAACCCCGACATCCTCATCAACATCGAGCAGTACGGCTGGGACGACTACTGGACACAGCTCACGGCGCGCATGGTCGCAGAGAGCGCCCCCGACGTCTTCGTCGACCACGCCCAGCAGTTCGGCAAGTTCGCGAGCTTCGACCAGATCCTCGACATCTCCGGCCGGGTCGAGGCATCCGATCTCAACCTCGACCAGTATCAGGACGGCCTCGTCGACCTGTGGCGCGGCACGGACGGCGGCCTCTACGGGCTCCCCAAGGACTGGGACACGGTCGGGCTGTTCTACAACGCCGACATGGTCACCGAGGCCGGCTACACGCCCGAGGACCTGTGGGAACTCGAGTGGAACCCCCAGGACGGCGGCACGTTCGAGCAGCTCATCGCCCACATGACGGTCGACGAGAACGGCGTGCGCGGCGACGAGCCCGGCTTCGACAAGGACCGCGTCGCCGTCTACGGCATGGGCTACAACGAGAGCGGCGGCGGATACGGCCAGGTGCAGTGGAGCACGTTCGCGCTCAGCAACGGATGGACCTACGCCGACACCAACCCGTGGCCCACGGCGTTCAACTACGACGACCCCGCCCTCGCCGAGGCGATCGACTGGTACCGCGGGCTCATCGACAAGGGCTACATGCCGCCCCTGTCCGTCGCGACCTCAGGCATCGGCACGATCGAGTCCCTCGGCTCAGGCGGGTACGCGATGCTCATCGAGGGATCCTGGAACGCCCGCGCCATGTCCGAGCTGCAGGGAATCGACGTCCAGGTCGCCCCGACGCCCATCGGCCCGACCGGGCACCGAGCGAGCGTCTTCAACGGCCTGTCCGACGCGATCTACGCAGGCACCGAGAACCCCGACGAGGCCTGGCGCTGGGTCGAGTACCTCGCCAGCCCCGCCTGCCAGGACGTCATGGCCGGCGAGGCCCGGGTCTTCCCCGCGATCAAGGGATCATCCGATAAGGCGATCACTGCGTTCGAAGAGATCGGCGTCGACGCGCAAGCCTTCGCCGTCCACGTCGACGAAGGGACGACCACCCTGTCTCCCGTCACCGACCGCTGGGCCCAGATCCAGACCATCATGCAGCCCACCATGGACTCGATCATGTCCTTCCAGACACCGACCTCAACCCTCCCACCGGCGAACGAACGCGTCAACGGGCTGTTGGATCGGGAGAAGTAGACCCCGCACCGTGCGCGCACCGTCGGCCCGCCTACCTCAGTCCTCGCGGCGACGCAGTGGATGGGCTCGACATCGCACGGCTCGCATAGGGCGCACGGAACGCTGGACGCTCAGCCTGTCGACACCGGGTGGCCTACTCGTCCACGCCGAAGAGGGCAGGCGCGACCGGCCGCGTCGACGCGGCGCGCGGGCCCGGGTTCGCCGTGGTTGATGTGGAGACGACCGTCCCCGTCCCGACGCTCGCGTCGGTGCGGTCGCGGATTGGCGCGGGCGGGACTTCAATTCGGACGTAACGCGAACCGACGTGGAGTACCTGTTAAAGGCTCTGGGTCCAGACGTCCCGAAGTCCACGGGCGAGGCTGTCCGTTGCCTCGTCGAGGGTGATCATCGCCGGATCGAGCACGTACAGGTGCCCATCGAAGCGTCGAAAGCCGATCGACTCCCACAGGCGGCCCAGTGCTTCGGCTCCTGCTTCCCAGACAGCGTGCGGCACGTCCAGGCCGTACTGATCCCTCAGCTCAAACGGCGCGGCGTGCAGGGCAACGAGACCGGCGTCGGAGTCCAGCTGACGGACGGCGAGGCCCGCAAGGTAGCGCCCGATACCACCCTGGTTGCGCAGCTCCTTCAGCAGGTGGACGTGGTTGATCAGTACGAGCCTGTTGCCGAACGGCGTGATGTCCAGTTCGTCTGTCAGTCGTTCGGTGAGTTCGTCACCATCGACCAACGGCGCGAAGACCTCGGCGTCGCTGCTGATCTCGTCCATGCGGTCCGCGAGATCGATCCCGGTCCCCAGTGCGAAGGTCCAGCCATCCATCCACAACAGCTGAGGTGGCTCATCGCCCTCGCCCTCGTCCTCGTCGTCAGCGTCGTCGACGGACAACTTGGGATGCGCGGCTACTGACACATGCCACGCCGTCGGACCAGGCCGGCCATCCTCGACAACGAGCGTCGAGTTCACCGTGATATGAACCGAAGACAGATCGGGTGCCACTCTCGGAGCGTAGTGCGACCGGGCACCGCTTGTCCGTCTCATCCGCTCACGCTGGCGATGTCAGAGCGCGATGAAAGCTCCTGCGGCGGGGCGCGGGACACGGTGCGATGCAGTGTTCCTGCACGCAGTTGGTTAGGTCCGAGGGGTCGTTACGGCCTCATCCTCGCCCTCGGCGGCGGGTGACCGGTGACTAGTGGCCACACAGTCGACACCCTCCGACGAGCTGACGCTTGCCAGGTGGTCAGCGCATCTCTGGAGCTCTTTCCGCACCACCAAACGGGCAAATATGACATAAGGTACGTTATCGGCCTGATTTTGGGCAGACTTCTCCCTACCCATCAGTCAAGGTGCGTTTCGCTACTTGCTCTGCGGTCGCTGCGCCTTGGCGAGCCGGACGGCGCGCTCGTTCGCGCGGTCCGAGACCAGGGGCAACAGGCGGGTCACGAAGAGCGTGGCCGCGTGAAGCAGAGCGGTAGCCGCAGACAGGATCACCGCGGGCGCGGAGATGACGTCCATGGCGCAACCTTTCTCTGGTGGGCACCCAGCTGAGGGCTGGGCGTGGGCCGCAGCGTGGTCGCTGCGGAGTTCGGGGGCGCCGAAGCCCCGGGCGCGGCTCGCTCGACCCTTGCGGGAATCGCGTCAGTCGCATCGTCGGGACACGACAACGCCCGGCGCTGAGGCCGGGCGTTGGAGTCAAGTCTGAGACTGCTGCGGTCAGGCGCTTCGTCGGCGATAGTGGCGGCGCGCCACACGAAGGACGTGCAGCGGGTCGAAGCGGTGCGCCCGCCCGCGGGCCTCCAGTGGGCGGAGCAATCCCCGGTGAACCCACGCTCGAATGGTCGAGGGCAGAACTCCGGCGAGGTCCGCCGCCTCGGCGGTCGAGACCGGTCCTCGCATCAGCGAGGGTCGAACGAGGAAAGGCCCGGGGGTTCGCCGCGTCCGCCTCTCCGCCTCGCGCTGCGCCTGTGACAGGTCGCCTCGTGTGTACACGTGCGCCCGGCCACGCGTTCCTACAGCCTTGAGGTATCCGCGATGGACCCACTGGCGGACGGCGGCTGCCGACACGCCCAGCTCGTAGGCAGCTTGTTGCGCGGTGAGTTCCTCGTCGTGTGGAGATTCTGGAGGCCACAGGTCGTCGTAGTCGGCTGGCGATCTCAACGACTTGGGTCGTGGTCGAGCACCAGGAGGAGCCGCGAAGGGGTTCAGGACATGGCGATCCAGCGGAGGGCGAGTCGTTGCTGTCTCAAGCACGTCGCGCACCTGCCGAACAATGTTGGGCTCGAGGGTGGCCGTCGCCGATCGAGGCGACGGGCCAAGTTTCCGCGCCTCGGCCAGGACCTGGTCGGCGCCGACGCCGAGCTCTCGCGCGAGTTCATACACACGCAGAAGTGCCACCCCTCAAGTGTGACACTGTCACGATAACTGCCCGAGTGTTCCGGGGGCGGCGCGCCGGTTGCCCTGCGATAGCAACAGAAAAGCCCCGAGGCTGTCTCGGGGCTTCCTATTCCGGGGCACAGGTCTCCCCACTGAGAGTGACATTACATGTGAAGATCGGCCAGCAACGGTGCGACACGCCGTACGAGGTCGCCTATGGAGCCTGGATCAGCGCGTAGTCGCACAAGAACTCCGAAGGCCTGATCCTCTGGTCTCCTCAGGGCAGGCAGCAAGCACCCACCGTTTTCACCATATGCGTTCGCATCTCTGTGGGCAACGGCGGCGCGCCCGAGGGCGCACGCGGTCCCCACCATGTCGGTGGCGGTCGCTACTTTCACCCATCGTGACGGAAGCAGTCTGGGTAGCGCTCTGCGGCGGCGTAGGGGCCGCCTTGGTCGGCGTATGGGGACCAGTCCTCCTGGTGGCTCACACACGCCGTGTTGAGCGGCGCGACGCACGAGAGCTGAGAACCGCCAACGGCGTCGCGGCGATCGTGCGCGCCGCCACAGCACTGCGCAATCGGCTCGGCCTCGCACGCTTCCGCCACGCGAACGAGGAGCTCCTCGCCCTCGTCGATGCGGTCACCGACTTCTCTGCGACCGAGCTGAAGGCCCATCCCCGAGTCTGCCTTTGGCTCCTTGACCGGCTGGACGAGATAAGCGGTCGCATGGAGCGTGTCGAGAGAGAGCGCTGGTCCCGGCATCACCTCGAGAACCTTGAAGATGTGACCATCGTCCTCGCCGAGACTGTCGCGACCCTCACCACCTGGCACCAAGGTCTCCTGAAGCCGGAAAGGCTGACCCTGCCAGGACAAGCGAGCACCAACGACTGAGACGCAAAGTGCATCCCCAGTCTCTGTCGCCCCCCGACCTAACCGCGGAGCCCCGTGAAGATCCAACCGCGAGACGGGCTGCGTCCCTGGTGCCACGACCGTGCCGCTCGGCTCAATCGCCCTTGATTCGGCAGTAGCCAGACGGGTCACACGCGCACCAGGGTCCCGCGCCGCAGTTTGGGCTCTGTGAGAATGATGCCGTGAGCTCCAGCGACGTCACGCCGGCCGGGTACGCCGAGCTGCTCGAGCGCCTCAAGGACCGGGTCCGCACGAGCCAGGTGCGCGCTGCCCGGGCCGCGAACACCGAGCTCCTGCGGCTGTACTGGTCCATCGGGCGCGACATCCTCGACCGCCAGCAGGCCGCGGGATGGGGCGCAAAGGTCGTCGACCAGCTCGCCGCCGACCTGCGCGCGGAGTTCCCCGACCAGCGCGGTTGGTCGCGCCGCAACCTGCTCTACATGCGCGCAGTCGCCCAGGCCTGGCCCGACGAGGACGCGTTCGTGCAACAAGCTGTTGCACAACTGCCCTGGGGCCACGTCACCGTTCTGCTCACCCGCCTCGACGACCCAACCCGTCGCGACTGGTACGCCGCCCAGGCCGCGGAGCACGGCTGGTCCCGCGCCGTGCTCGAGAACCAGATCGCCTCGCACCTGCACCAGCGCATCGGCGCCGCACCAACGAACTTCACCACGCACCTGACCCCGGCGGACTCCGAGCTCGCCCAACAGCTCGTGCGCGACCCCTACGTCTTCGACCACCTCGGCCTGACCGGACGCGTCAACGAACGCGACATGGAACAAGCCCTGATGGACAAGCTCCAAGACACCCTGCTCGAGTTCGGGCACGGCATGGCCTTCGTCGGCCGCCAGGTCCGCTTCACCGTCGCAGGCGACGAACTCGTCATCGACCTACTGCTCTTCCACGTCGAACAGCTGCGCTACGTCGTCGTGGAGCTCAAGATCGGCCAGTTCGAATCAGGACACGTCGGCCAGCTCGGCACCTACGTCGCCCTCGTCGACGACCGCCTACGCAAGCCCGACCGCCACGCCCACACCGTCGGCATCCTCCTCGTCGCCGGCCGCAACGAAGCCATCGTCCGCTACGCCCTCGCCGGCGCACCCGCACCACTCGCCGTAGCCAACTACACCTACGACAGCCTGCCCCCCGACGAGCAAGCCGCACTCCCCCGCGCCGACGAACTCACCGCCATCCTCGAGCACGCCGCCGGCGACGAGCCCGCAAACCAGACGTAACGACCCTTATCGGCGTCCGGGTGATCGCCCGCCCAAGTGCTTCCCAACCGTTCCCCCACCAGGGCCTGACCTGACAGGATGGCGTCATGGCACAGTTTTTCGTACCCCAGCCGCCCGACTGGCCCGCTGGAACCCCGGAAGAGCTGTACGCCCAGTTTGCGAAGTTCGCCAACTCCCCGCCGTTGCCCCCTGACCGTCGCATCGAGTCGATCACGTTCATGCACGACGGTGAGGAGTGGACCGCAACCGTCGGGGAAAAGCTCCACGGACGACGCCGCCGAGCGCCGCGTCGGGGGCAATCACGGAGCACCGACGAGGCGCTGCATGATCGGGCTACTGTGCTGGCGATCTACCGGGGCCTGAGCACGATGGTCGTCACGGACGCCTTCGTGCCGGGTCGCTCGCGCTGGCACAACCCCTTCATGGCGGGTGACGCACCTCGGATCACGCTGTTCGATCCCCCCACGCCCGGGGGACACGACGACGGCGAAGGGGGCGAGCCATCGACGAGCCCTGACGACGGCCCCGAAGCTGGCACCGCTACGGATGCAGCATCATGACGTTGGTCGTGTAGGTCGTCTCGACCCCGAAGCCCGTTCCGAACTGCTTCGGGGGCCCTGTCACCGAGCCGTGGAAACGGCCAGCGCAGGAGCACTCACAGTCCCAGTACGTCTCTGGCTTCGCCGTCCAGCACTTCTCTGCGCACTTGGTTTGCGTCGATCCGTGCAGAACCAACTCGACCGGCATGCCGAGCATGCCGGGCAGCCGTTCGATGAGCACGGGAAGATGATCGCGAGCCACTTCGAAACACCGAAGGTCGCGGTTGTACTGCGGGTGAGTCCGCTCGCCGCAGAGCTGCTTCAGGAGGACAAAGTTCCCTCGTCCGCTCTGCCGGAACGGTAGCCAGACCTGGAGGCGGCCGCGTAGTGGTCGAACGATCCTCGCCATGGCCCGAACGTATCCGCTCTCGCCGAGTCAGTCAGCAGTGCTGGACGCGATTCGCACTGCTCGCGCAGCTCGACGAGCGATCGCACGACTACGCTCTCCCCGGAACAAGGAGGCGGTCAGGGTGGCGTGGAAGTGGTGGGAGAACCTCTGGAGTCGCATGCGGGCTCCGGCTTCGGACTCGTCGGCTCCGACTGCTTCGCCTGCACAGGTGGCACTCGAAAAGGTCTTCACGCCGAGCACCCCGGCGGAGGGGTCCTACGTCGAGCGCCCGGTTCAGGAAGCCGATCTTCGCCGAGCCCTGAGCACTCCAGGCACCCAGACCGTCGTGTACGGCGAGTCAGGTGCGGGCAAGACCTCGATGACGGTTCGCGTTCTGACGGAGATGGGTCGCGAGTTCATCGTCACCCGCTGCGAGGCTGGAAGCGACTACACGAAGGTCCTCACGTCCGCCTTCCACCAGCTCGGCGTGGTGACGAGCACGAGTCACACAAACACCGACAACCGAAGCCTCAACGTGTCCGGGGGTGTCCCCTCAATCCTTGAGGCCGGAGGACAATGGGAGGTCGGGCGCGAGAAAGAGTACGCCCCCGTTGTCAGCGCGCCAGTCGACGCCGAGAATCTTGTTGGGCATCTCGGAAAACGCGAGAAGGTCTGGGTGATAGAGGATTTCCACAAGACCAGCGCCGAGACCAAGGCCGCGCTGTCACACGCGCTCAAGATTTTTAGTGATAGCGGGCCTACGTATCCCAAGACTCAAGTGATCGTCCTCGGCGCAGCGGACACTCCCGTCGAAGTCTGGGGTACCCCGGACGCGAACCTGCGAGACCGGCTCGCGCACATCGAGCTGCCGCCTCTGACCGACAAAGAGCTCGGAGCTCTGCTCGACAAGGGCTCGTCGCTGCTCAACGTCGACTTCTCCGAGGTCCAGCAGGAGATCATCCGTCACTCCGTCGGGCTCGCCGGAGTGACGCACGGTCTCGCCTTCGAGTGCTGCTACGCATCCGGCGTCAGGGCTCCACAGCAAGAGCGGGTGTCGATCACGAAGCAGGTGCTGGCTGTCGCCAAGTCGAGCTACAGCCGCACGCGGCAGGTCGCGATCAAGGATGCGTTCGAGAAGGCGCTACGTGTCAAGCGTTCCGTGACCTACAACAATCATTCCATCATCGTCAAGGCGCTCGCCACACTTGGTGAGCGAGGGGGAACGCACGCTGAGATCCTTGCCGCCATCAAGAGGGACCACCCTGCCTACCCGTCGAGCAACCTGACCATCTACCTGCGCGAGCTCCAAGGCGAAGACCGCGGGGCGGTAGTGCGAAAGACAGCCACGGGGTATTTCCGCTTCGAGAAGCCGCTGATGCACTCCTATGCCCGGCAGCTCTTCGACATCAACTCCGCCGACGAGATCTTCTGGTCTGACATTGCGGCCACCCAGGTCGAGAAGGCGGCCGCGGCGCAGAGTCTCGTTGGTGCCGACGGAGGCGACGGGCAGGGCGAGGAGTAGAGCGACCTGGCCGCCATCGCGACATCCCGCTAGCGCTCCACCTCAGGTCCTGTGCGCTTCGGCTGAGGCGCCGCTGGCCGGCGCTGTTGGGGCGGGAAGCTTGCCCGGGCGCTGCGGGCCGCGTTGGCGGCGCTACGGTCTACGAGGCCGGCGTTCGGGCCGCGCACCTGGTCCACCTCGATGACGCGCGGCCGGTCGTTCGCGGGTGTCCAGTAGCGGCGGAAGCTCGTGACGCTGCTGCACTCGTGGGCGACGCGCTCGGCGGACTCCTGGGAGATCGCGCGGAGCCCCTCCCCCGCGTACACGCCGCGTGCGTAGTCCTCGGGGACCCAGCGGCCGCCGTGGCGGTACTTGGGTTCGCCGCCGAGCGCCTTCGTGTAGGCCTCGCGCCAGCGTTGGGCGATCCTGGCGGCCGAGACGTCGTAGGGCACCTCGACGTCGACGACGTCGACGCGGTAGCCGGCGCGCTCGAGCTGGTGCCCGAGCTCGACCGCGGCGTCCGGCTTGGACAGGACGGAGTCGATGACGACGTTGGCTCCGGCGCGGATCGCTTCTTCGCGCACGACCTTGGCCAGCGCGGAGGACTCCTCGTGCACGAGGGCGGCGAAGTCGAGCGGGAAGAACCGCTCCCCCTGGGCCTCGAGCTCGCGCACGGCGGGTGGCTTGATGAACGTCTCGTAGGACCCGTCGGCCGCGGCCGCGTCCAGGAGCTGGGTCTTGATCTCGTCGGGGTCGACCTCGAGCCACCGGCGCCGGCTCTCGCTGCTGGGATCGCCGATCAGCTCGTCCAGGATCCGCGACTTGCCGGCGCCTGGCGGGCCGGCGAGCACGATGGCCCGCTTGTCGTGCGCGACCTCGTTCTCCATCGTGGCGCGGAAGCGGCCGAGGATCTTCTGGTGCAGCTCCTCGCGCATCGGGGTGGGCATCCCGGGGGTGAAGAACCAGGCCGGGTTCGCGATGGTGGCGTGCGGGCTCTCGCGCGACAGGGGCGCGCCTGGTGCCGACAGGGCCCGGACAGTCTGGGCATGGCGGTCAACTTCGGCGGCCGTCGTCACGGCCTGGGAGCCTAGTTCGTCTGGTGCGCCTGGCCCACCGCGACATACATGTCCTGGTCGATCAGGCCCTCGCGGTAGGCGCGCACGACCTCCTCAAGCGTGTGCGTCCCGGGCGCGTCGACGACCAGGGCGTCGTACCCGTCGCTGCGCGCGATCGGGTCGTACGGCCAGCGCACGAGCTCCTCCAGCGCGCGGTCGCGGTCCAGCTCCCCTGCGGCGTACCGCTGGGCGATCTCGTACGGGCTCGCGCCGGAGAACCCGGGCCGGACGTCGTCCACGGCCCGGGCGGTCTTGAGCGCCTGGCTCACCGCGGACTGCGTCACGTGCAGCTCGGCGGCCAGCTCGCTCTGCGTCATCGTCGTCGCGAGCGCGCGCAGCGTCCGCTGGTAGGACAGCTCGGTGACCGAGCGCCGACTGCGCAGCCGGCGCAGCTCCTCCACGGTGGGCTGATCGATGGTCGACATGCTCACCACCTCCATTCATTAGGCATCTTATACCGCGTGGTTCATCAGGGCTCGCGCAGCGTCACCACGTCGCCGGCGGCTACGTCGGCCAGGGCTCCGGCCGGTACCTCGAGCAGCGCGGTCGCTGGGCCCGGTGCGGTCGACCGCGGGCAGGTCGTCTGGTCGACCTCGGTGCACGGGTCGAGGGTCGCAACGCCAATCACGCGGTCATCGTCGATCCAGGCGACGTCGATCGGGACCTGCATGCCGGCCATCCACATCTGGTGCTCGGCGCGTTCTCCGAACTGGAACAGCATCCCGGTGTCGGCAGGGATCTCCTCGCGGCCGGCCAGGCCTTCCTTCTGCTCGTTGGCACTGTCCGCGAGCTCGACGGCGAACACCTCTCCCCCGACCTCGACCGTGGCCTCGGCCCGCGGCGAACTGCACGCGGCGACGACGGCGACGGCCAGGACGGCGAGGCCGCGGCGCGGGTTCATCTCCCGTAGTCCCTGCCGGGTGCTCCCGGTGCGGGACGGTTGACGCGCGCGACGGCCGGCGCGGTGGCGGACGGCCGGGCGGTGGACGGCGGTCGGGAGGCGGCGACCAGGCGCAGGGCGTCGTTCACGTGGTCGTCGATCGCGCCGGCCTTGGTGGTGATGCGCGCGAACATGGCGCGCAGCGGGCCGCGGTCTCCCGTGCGGGCCAGGCGGGAGGCCTGGTCGTTCTCGGACTCGTATCCGGGCCGGCCGAGCGTCACCTTGGTCCAGTCCAGGCGGTGGCCGGACTCGCGGGCCAGGGCGGTGATGAACTCGCGCTGGACGCGCCCGTTGCCCTCCCGGAAAGGGTGGGTCTGGTTGACGATGTCGTAGACGCTGGCGAGCGCACCCGGCACGGCGCTCGGGTCGAGGGTGCGCAGGTTGTCGGTGTCGCGCAGGTAGGTCGCGACGGCGTCCATCGCGTCGTCGATCCGGTCCAGCGGCGCGAACCAGCCGTCTCGGCTCTTGCGGATCGACACGGTGCGCACGTCCCCGGCCCAGTCGTACACGTCTTGGAACAGGTGCCGGTGGATCGCTCGCAGCCCGGCGAGGTCGTATGTCGCGGGCAGCCCGTGCTCGCGCAGGGTCAGCGCCCGGGCCTCGACGCGCCGGTCCTCGCGCTCGCGCAGCATCTCGGGTGTGGTGGCGCCGACGCGGTTACGCAGGGTGCGCCCGTCGGCGAGTAGATACCCGTCCCAGCGGGCGTGCTCGTCGCCGCTCTCCCAGGGGCGTTCGGTCAAGGGCTGGCTCCGTCCTGGTCGCTGTCGAGCGCGATCGTCTGTCGCATCAGTTCCTCGGCGTCGATCTCGCCGCGGACGTACTTGTCCTGGATCGCGCGGGCGGCGTCGCTGGTGCGTCCGCCCTCGAGCTGGGTGCTGTGTCGGATGCGCTGGGCATCGTCGGCGCGCTGGGCGCGCTCCTCGTCGCTGATCGGCATGCTCTTCCTCCCGGTCCTGGCGCATGCCAACCTAGCCGGGCCCAGATGCCGGCTCAGGTGGTGCCGCGCGCGGCGGCCGCGGCGATCGCGAGCTCGCCGGCGATCACCCCGAGGTCGGTGTGCGGGGCCAGGC
Source organism: Cellulosimicrobium sp. EB106-03-01-XG111 (assembly GCF_058792115.1). Classification (NCBI taxonomy): domain Bacteria; kingdom Bacillati; phylum Actinomycetota; class Actinomycetes; order Micrococcales; family Promicromonosporaceae; genus Cellulosimicrobium; species Cellulosimicrobium sp. EB106-03-01-XG111. The sequence goes on along the minus strand of NZ_JBYTEQ010000024.1, from coordinate 15,401 downwards.
GGGCGTGCAGCTGCGTCCCGACGCGCGACAGCGGCAAGTCCGCGATGCGCGCGACGAGCGCGGCTACGGCCCGCACGGCGTTCACACGCCCCTCGACGGTCGTCAGGTCGTGACGAGCCAGGACGACGTCGACGACGACGGACACCAGGCTCTGGGGCTGGGCCAGGCGCTCGGCGAGGGCCTGGCCGTGGCCGTCCTGGATGAGCTGGGCGGGGTCGGTCCCGTCGGGCAGGACCAGGGCACCGGCGGTGCCGGCTTCGTCATCGGTGAGCAGGTCCCATGCGCGCACGGCGGCCGCCTGGCCGGCAGGGTCGGCGTCGAACGCGAACACTGCTAGGGCGACTGCGTCGGCGTGGATCGCGCGCACGCGCTCGAGGTGGGTCGCGGTGAGCGCGGTGCCGCAACCGGACAGCGGCACGACGGGTGACCCGGTGCGGCGGATGGCCTCGACGTCCAGGGCTCCTTCGACGACCACGACCCGCGCGCCGGCCTGGATGCGGCGGACCGCGGCCGGGTCGATCCCGTACAGGTCCCGAGACTTGTCGAACGCGAGCGTCGTCGTGGTGTTCAGGTACTTCGCGGGGGCGTCGTCGACGTCGTCGGCCGCGGGGCTGCGTCGGGCGGTGAAACCGATGATCGCGCCAGTCTCGTCGCGGTAGGGCAGGACCAGGCGGTCACGGAAAACGTCCCCCACTCCCCCAGCCTTGGTGCGGAACGCGAGGCCGGCCGCCACGAGCTCGTCGGGGCTGTACCCGCGGCCGCGCATGCGTCCCACGAGCCGGGCCCATCCCTCGGGCGCGTACCCGGCCTGCAGGCCGCGCAGACCGCGCCGGGCGAGGTAGCCCCGGGTCCAGTCCTCGGCCTGGTTCGCGTTCCAGCGCCAGTACTCCCACGCGGCGGCGTTGATCGCCACGACCCGCTCACGGGTGAGCTTGACGGTCATTTCAGGCCTCCTGGCGGGCTGCGAGGGCGGTGATCCGGTCGGGCCGGAAGCCGGCCCACGACTCTTCGCCGGCGACGACGACCGGGGCCTGGAGGAACCCGAGCGCGCGCACACGCTCGAGCGCATCGTCGTCGGTGCTGATGTCCACCACGGAGTACTCGATGCCCTTCTTGTCGAGCGCGCGGTACGTCGCGTCGCACTGCACGCACGCCGGCTTGCTGTACACGGTGACCTTGATGCTCTGGCTGGCCATGATGCCCTCCCCCACGTCGTTTTTCGGACCGTCCCTGCAAGCGAAGCGTTTGGCCGACAGCCGTCCCAGGACGCACCCGCAGGGCGCGAGCAACGCGAGCGAGTCGGGATGCCCACCTGGTCGCGAAGTTCTCGGCGGGCTCAACGAGCGCAGCGAGTGCAGCCGAGAAGTTCGCGGGCAGGCGGGCCGTAGCGCAGCGGAGCCGACTTGCGCCCGGGGACGGCCGGCCACACTCGGAGCCAGGGACGGACCGAAGACTCAGAACGCTCGTCAGCCGCGGCCCGCAGGGCTGCGCCAGATCGTGCGCGGCGCTCCGTCGCCGGGCACCGTGGTTCACGCCACGGCCGTCTCGCCGCGGTCCGTGGCCCACTGCATCTGGGGCTGGTTCGCGGGCTGGTTCAGGACGACGTCGTGCTTGCGCAGGACCCGGTTCACCGTCGACCGCGACCACGGCACGCGCTGTGCGAGGTCCCGCTCGGAGCGCGCCTCGCGTGCGAGCTGAAGAATCAGGGCGTCGCGCTGGTCGGCGGACATGGTGCGCGGGTCCAGGTCGGCGCTCGACCGCGCCACGCGGCTCGTGTTGACCGGCTCGACCACGACCGCCTCGTCCTCGGCGGGCTCTGCGACCGGCTCGACCTGCGCCGTCTCGTCAGGCTCGTGCGTCGGCGAGGGGGCCTCGTCGGGACTCGCGTCAGACTCGACAAGCGGCGCGGCAGCTGCCGGAGCGACCACCGGGCCGGCGCTCTCGACGGCGACCGGCCGGGGGCGGCGCACGCCGAGCAGGTGGGAGAGCGCGGCGCCCATGCCCATGACGGCGACGGGGACGCACGCGACGCCGACGACGACCTGCCAAGGAGCGCGCTCGATGCCCGCGGCGTGGAGCAGGTGGTAGGTGATCTGGCCTGCGGCACCGATGACGAGGGAGGCCAGAACAGACCAGCCGGCGAACGAGCGCGCGGCGGGCCGGATGTTGCGGTGGGTGAGCCAGACGCCAAGGGCGAATGCGGCGTAGACCTCCATGCCCAGCGGCAGCGTGATCGCAAGGTTCAGGGTGAGGTCCATGATCCCGGGGAGCAGGTTCACCGGGCCGAAGCCGGACATCTGGCCCAGGTCGACCCAGCCGCCCCAGATCGCGACGAAGGCGCCGGCGGCGAGAAGGACGACAGGCCAGCGCGGGAACGACTCGTAGGTCTCGGCCGGGGCCTGCTGAGCCGTCGTCGGCTCAGGCATGGGCCGGTAGGGCCGAACCAGCGAGCCAGCGAGAGCGAGGGGCCCACGAGAGGGGTTCATCATGCCTCCAATATCCGAACGCTTGCGTTCTAGTTTAGCAGAAACAGAACGCTTTGGTTCTGTTAGCGTGGTCGGGTGAGCAAGGAATCTGGGCCCGGCGGGCCGCGTGATCCGGGCCCCGGGCCGCGCGGGCTGTACGACAGCGCGCGCCTGGCTCAGCGGCTCGGCGTCTCGCCGGTGTCGTTGCGCACGGCCCGGCACCGCGGGGTCGACTGGCTACCCGATCCGGCCGGCGAGCTCAACGGCGGCCCGGTGTGGACCGCGGAATCCCTCGAGGGCATCGAGGACCGTCGCCGGGGCGCGGGGCGGCCGCGTCGGCAGGGGTGACTAGAGTCAGCTTCAAGCGTGCTCGGGTTCAGTAGAGCAAGTCACGCGGAACCTTCTGCGGGCAGTAGACCTGCGCGGCGCCAAGGGCCAGCACCTGAGCGGTGAAGTCATCGGTGTCCAGCGTCTCGGCGACGTGATCGGTCGCCTCAGACAGCGCCAGATCGTCGCCGCTGACCTTGGCGCACACGCCATGTCCGGCAGCGAGGAGGTCGTCTCGCGGGAACTCGATGTCTGAGTTCTGGCCTAGAGCCTCGTCCACGAATGCGAGGAAGCGTTCGTCGTCTTCGCTCGTCCCGCAGCCAGTGACGAGTAGCCCGACCACCACTGTCGCGAGCAGCGCTCCTACGCCCCTGGATCGCACCGCGTCACCGTACCGGGCGGCACTGTGGGCGACCCGAGCCGTCACGCGATCCACGCATCGAGGGTGCGGCGAGTGATGCCTGCTCGTGCGGCGAGGTCGACCTTCGTGTGCAGCTGGGCGCGGTAGAGACCGCGGACTGCGGTGCGGAGCAGCGCGCGCTGGTGTGCCTCGTCGACGTCGGCGGCGCCGCTGGTGGGGGTGCCGTTGGCGGTGAGCTCGGCCAGGAGCCGGTCCCCGTGGGTGGCGTACCAGGCTGCGGCGAGGACGTCGTCGCGGGGTCCGAGCTCGAGGACGTGCGCGGCGAGGCGGGCGGTGACGGGCACGAGCCCGGTGCCGCTTGCGTGGGTGAGCCAGGCGGCCACGAGCCGGACCGGGCGCACGCTCGCCGGCAGCGGGTCGGGCAGGTCCTTGAACGCGCGGCGCAGGTCGAGGGCGCCTTGCATTCGCGTGTCCCAGTCCCATGAGCCGATCGCATCGCCCGCGTGGGCCAGGGCGTCGGTCCACGGCTCACGGTCGGCCTCGGGCTGGGCCAGGGCGAGCAGGCGCAGAGTGTGCGCGGCGCACTGGCCGGCGGACAGGGTCCGCCGGGCGGCCTTGTACCCGGTGCGCACGCGGACCTGTCCGGCCTCGGCCGCGGCCCACGCTCCCCCATCGCCGGCAGGCGGCGCCGCGGCCGCGCGGACCTGCTCCAGCAGGCCGAGGATCGGACCGGCGTGCTCGTCGGGCAGGGCGTCGACGCGGCGGGTCGTCATGGGTGGGGCACCTCGGGGTTGCAGGCGGTCGTGAGCCGCGCCGGAGGCGGGGGGTGTGGGGGGCGGCAAGTCCCCCACGGCGGCGCGGCGGGTAGGGGTGAGCCTACGGGTTCGGGGTGCGGTGGCGGTCGTCATGGCGGGTCTCCTCGTGTCGGTACGGGCTGGGCCAGGGCAGGCCGGGCGCGGCCCGCCCTGGCTCGGGGGTCATGCTGCGGTCGCGGGCTGGTGGTCGGTGACCTCGTGCCAGGGCGCGCGGTCGGTCCAGGAGTAGCCCGTCTCGACGCTCACGGTCCTGGTGTTGACTCGGACGACGCGGCGCCAGTCGCCGCTGATCTTCACGGCGTCACCCTTGGCGACGTTGTGCGGCCCGTAGTCGGTGACCGTGCCGTCCGCGATCTGCTGGGCGCGCACGCCCTGCCAGTGCGCGAGGTTGTCGCGGGCCTCGGCGATCGCCGGCTCGAGGCGACGACGGCGCCGCGCCTGCTCGTGCTCGGTCGCGGGCCGATATCCCGTGTCGGGGTCGTAGACCGGCGCGACCAGCTCGCGCTCGTACTTGCGGATCTGGGCGGCCAGCCGGTCGATCCGGTTTCCGACGGTCACCGGGCTGTATCGGGCGCCGGTCGTCGCCGTGGCGGTCGCTGCGGCCTGGTGGGCGGCGTCGGCGTCGCGTTGGGCGTGGACGGCGGTTCCGAGCGTGGACCAGGCGCGTTCGGTGTCGCGGCGGTGGCGCTTCTCGGAGTGGTGGCCGATCTTGATCGGCTCCCCGCCCTCGGGCAGCCGCTCGACGGCGGCCTCGTGCCGCGCGTAGGCGGCCGCGGCGGCGCCTGCCTTGCGCTCGGCCTTGGCTGCCAGCGCGTCGACGCGGGCGGCCTGGCGGGCGATCTTGTCGGCCTCGACGACGGCGGCCGGGCGGGCCGTGTCGTCGATGGTGACCTCGACGTCGTGACCGGCCTCGCGCAGCGCGGCCGCGGTCGTCTCGATCGTGCGCACCTTGGCGGCGCGGTCGCGCGACTGCGGCACGTACCAGGTGCCGAGGTTGCGGCTCCAGCGCCAGCGGTGGGCCTTGAGGACGACGTTGGTGCCGTCGCCGCGCTCGGTGCCGTCGATGAGGGTTCCTGCCTCGCGGGTGTGGGTGATGGTCAGCATGGTTCGCTCCTGCTCGCGTCTGGGGTGTGGTGGGCCAGCCGGTGGGCCGGGGGTTTCCCTCTCCGGCCCACCGGGGCACGTCACGCGCGCAGAGCGGCCCTCTGCCCGAGCCGGGTGGACCACTGCTCCGGGCTGACGGGGCGCAGGAGCCCGCCGACGACGTCGAAGTTTGTACGGCCCTTCCACGTGCCGCGGGTGGCGTGGTCGCCGCTGGCGAGGATGTTCGTCGCGGACAGCGTCCGGTGGTCCGCGCGGTCCATGCGGTCGAGCAGGTCGTTCAGGTTCTCGCCCGTGCGCGCGGCGCGCTGCTTGGCGAGCTCGATGCTGCGGTCGAACGCCTCGCGGGCGAGAGACGGGATGGCGGCGGTGTTCTGAGCCACGGAGGCCCTCCTTCGCGTTGGTGTCGGGTGGCCGGTGGTCTCCGGCCGTTGTGTGCCCTTCCAACAACTCAAGTATACATTCTTAGCACGTACATGTATACCTCAGTTGAAAGGCGGGCCGGGCGTGGTTGGCGCCCGGCCCGCTGGTTGGCTCAGTCGAAGAGCTGGCCGGCCTCGTCCTCGGCTGCCTCGTCGGCGGCGTCGATGGGGTCGCGTCCGGCGTCGTAGTCCTCGCGCCAGGGGCGGTCCGCGATGTCGCGGTGGGTGAGCCAGATTTGGCGCGTGAGCCGGAGGTCGACCAGGGCGAGCCAGAGCGCGAAGTCAGCGTCTCCGTTCGCGTACTCGGTGACGTACCGGTCGGGGTAGCCGGTCAGGCGGTGGCGGATGCGCTCCTCGAGGGCGGCGCGCTGCTCGCCCTCGAGCTGGGCAGGGTGGCAGTTGATCGCGGCCACGCGCTGACGCATGGTCTGGTGCTCGGTCGTCATGGTGGTTCCCTTCGTGGGCCGGGCTGGTTCTGGTGGTCCGCGGCGGGCCGGTCGTCGGCCCGCCGCGGGTGTAGGTCAGTCCTCGCCGGGGAGGCTGATCGTCACGACCGGTGCGGCGGTGTCACCTGGGCCGACGTGAAGCACCAGGTCGAGGTCCTGGGCCTCGACCTGGCCCGGGGCGTTGGGAACTCGGGCCACGGTGAACCGGGAGCGGCCAGCGCGAGCCGCGATCGTGGCGAGCCAGAGCACGTCCCACAGTCGCCCGGTCTCGTCCTGCCCGGCTTCGTGCTCGGGGTTCCACGCGACGGCCTCGGCGTGGGCCGCCTGGGTGAGCGCGACGGGCCAGCGGAACCCTGCTTCCTTGGCCAGCGGTCCGGCGTCGACGAGCACGCCGTCCGCCATGGCCTGGGCGCGGGTATACGTGTGGATCGGCGGGCCGAACACACCTTTGGTGGGGATGGTGGTGGTCATGGTGACCCTTCCTGCCAGGTGGTGGGTGGCCGGTGGTCCCGACCGTTTTTCGCCCCCTCCTGGCGTCGCAATCACCGCCCGGATAAGCGGCCCGGAGTGCAACCGACCGGTCCCGGACTGGCGGGGCTCGTCGGCCGAGCTCAGGGAGCGCAGCGACCGCAGGCCGACGAGTTTCGACGGTCCGGGACGCGCAGCGAGGTCGGTTGCGCGCAGGGTCGCGCGGGCGATGATGGAGAGCCAGGAGGGGAAGAAAACCGCGCGCAGCGCGGCAACCGCGGCCGCGCAGCGGCCACGACTCGGGTCCCGGCCACCGGCCGGGAACACCACGCACTCCGGCGAGACTCGACCACCACAGCCAGCCCGACCACTCCCCCACCGGCCGCCGGCCGGCCCCGGGCTCAGTCGTGCTTGATCACGAGCTCGACGACAACGACGACGGCGCGCGCCACCGTGGAAGCCACCGCGGCCCACTCGCCGCCTGGCCACCGCGGGAGCCGTGGTCGGCCGGTCGGCCGGTCGGCGTGCTCGGCCGGTGGCCGGTGGGGGCCCGGTCGGTTGGCGGGAGGGGTCTTGCCCGGTCGGTTCGGTGTCGCCCAGCGTGGGTAGTTTCGTCCCGCGTCGTTCGTCATGGTGTTCCCCTCGTCGTCATGTGGTCCGTCGCGCCGGCGATCTGGCGCGATCACTGATGGAAGGTGACCGGTGGTGCCTGGCTGTGACGCCCTCCTGCTCACAACCAACGGGCGAACCGGAGGGCCGTGTGACAGTGGGCGTGGTGCGAAGAACGGGCGAGGAGTGCCGTCGCGACGTCGACGAGCGGAGGCGGGGGTCCGGGGGGCGGCAGCTCCCCGGTGCCCGTGCCGGCCCTCGATGGGCCGGTAGGGGCAGCACCACGCAAACGGCACGCGGCCCGCAGGGACTCCCCCACGGACCGCGCGCTGGGCTGGGCTACTTCTTCTTGGGTGCCTTCCCTCGGGCGATCTTCTCGACGTCGCTGAGGACGTAGCCCCAGGTCTCCAGCGCGCCCAGGTACTCGGACAGGCTGCCCTCATGCCGCCAGGACTGGACCCCGGTCCCGGTCTCGCACGCGGCCAGGCAGAGCACGAGCGCGATGTGCTGCGCCCTGCCCGCCGTGGCCTTCGCGGCGGCCTGGGCGATGCCCTGGCTGCGGCCCCGGTACGCGCTCGTGGCGGGCTTGATCCCGAGCCACTGCGCGGCCAGTTCGTGGTCCTTGTCGGCCCCGTGCCCCAGGGTGTGGGTGCCGGTCGCGATCCGTGCGGCGATGAACGCGGCCGCTCCGGTGGGGGCGGTCTTGCGCTGGGAGAACTCCGCGAGCCACTTCCGTCGGACGACTTCGGCGGACTTCCATGACTTGTTGTTCTCGATCACCCGGCGGCGCTCGGCCTTCTCCGCCTCGCTCATCGACCCCTTGCGCTGGGTGCTCGCGGTGCCGTACCGGTCGCCGTGGCCGTGCTTGCGCCAGTTCGTGCAGACGTAGACGACCTCGACCCGCTGCCACTGGGCCGAGATGTAGGCCGCGTGGCCGGGGCATTCGGCGTGCGTGTCCACGGTGAGGTCGGTGCCGTTCGGGTCGTCGGCGGCGGGCTTGAGGCTGTCCAGGCGCTTGATCTTGGCGTCGTCATAGGCGGGCCGGGGAATCTCGGTCACGTTCTGCGCGGCCAGCGTGTCGCGCGCCGCAGCGACCTCGGCGGCGCGCTGGCGGTCGTCTCGGGCACGCTGGGCCGCGTGGGCGAAGCCGTTCGGGTCCTCGACGGCGACGGCGGTCAGGCTCTTGACGGTCTCGGGGTCGTCCTCGAACTCCGTGATCGCGGCCGCGACGTCGAGGGGCAGGTCGTACTTGGCCTGGACGGCAGCGCCGAACTTCGACCCGGCGACCGTGAGCGCGCTGGCCACGACGCCCTTGTCCGTGCCGGTGCGCTTGGCGATCTGCGCGGCGCTCAGCCCGATGAGCGACAACTGCTGGAACGCGGCGGTGCGGTGGCTGTCGCGCATGTCCTTGCGGTGGTCGTTCTCGGCCAGCTGCTCGATGATGCGGCGGGCCTCGTCCTCGGTGCCATCGATGATCTGTACCGGGATCGTGTCCCGCTGGGCCTCCACGGCGGCCAGTGTGCGGCGCTGCCCTTCGAGAACGACCAGAGTTCCGTCCTCGGCGCGGCGGGCGCGGACGGCCTGCAAGACGCCGTGCTGCTTGATGGAGCCGACGAACGCGGGGGTGAGGTCCGCATCGGCGCGCACGTTGACGCCGACGACGAGCGTTCGGGGGTCGACGTGGGCGAACTCGACGCTCTCGGGGGCTGGTGCCGACCCGACCTCGATGGACGTTGCTGCGGTGGTGGTCATGGTGACCCTTCCTGCCAGGTGGTGGGTGGCCGGTGGTCCCGACCGTTTTTCGCCCCCTCCTGGCGTCGTAATCACCACCCGCGCGGGGCCCCGGGCCGCAACCCGCGGTCCGGCCCGACGGCGGGGCCGGTTTGCGCGGACACGCTTTTCGTCCGCGCGGGCCGGTTTCGACGGCGGGCCGGCGCCGAAGGCGAGCGGGTTGCGGCACGGGGTGCGCGGGTGATGATGAAGAGCCAGGAGGGGAAGAAAACCGCGCGCAGCGCGGCAACCGCGGCCGCGCAGCGGCCACGACTCGGGTCCCGGCCGAAGGCCGGGGGCACCACCCACCCCGGCGAGCTCGACCACCACAGCCAGCCCCACCCCTCCCCCACCGGCCACCGGCCACCGGCCACCGGCCGGACCATCTGCCCACCGATGGCTCGCAGTGGTCGCATCGTCGTCGCCGCCGCCCCGCGCTGAAGGCGGGGGTTCGGGGGGCGGCAGCTCCCCGGTGCCCGTGCCGGCCCTCGATGGGCCGGTACGGGCAGCACCACGCGCGACGACGCGCGGCCCGCAGGGGCTACCCCACGGGCCGCGCGCGGGGCGGTCAGTGCGCGTCGCGTTCGCGCGCGACCCAGGCGGGAGGCATCCCGACCTGGATGGCGGTGTTGAGCAGGAGCGCGAGCCGGTAGGACTCGTCACTGCGCAGCGCGCGGGCGAACGCGTCGCCCGCCGCCGGGCTCTGCCCGTGCCACCAGGCCACCAGGCCCCAGAGGGTCCAGGCGGGGGCGCTGGTGGGCACGTGGGCGACGATCTGGGCGAGGAGGTCGGAGGCCGCGTCTGCGGCGTGGCCCGGGCGCTCGCCCACCTTCGGGTCAACGATCGCCGCGACCGCCCGCCCGGTCGCCTCGTCGGGTGCGTTTCCGGCGGCGGTCTCGGTCACGGTGTCGGGGTCGATCCCGGGGACCATGGACAGCAGCGCGGCGTCGCGCACCTTGGTGTGCGTGAGCATCTGCGCCAGTTCGCCGTAGACCCCGGGGCCGCCGACCAGGCCCGTGAGCGCGAGCCGCCACGTGGCGAGCGCGTGCGTGGTCTGCTCGTCGGCGCTCTTCGCGGCCTGCTTCTCGGCTGCCCGCCGGGCCGTGGTCTGCGCCTCGGGCGTGGCCTCGGCGGGCAGCAGCCCGGCGCGGTCGCGGACCGGGGCGATGCCGAGGGCGACCATCTCAGCGGCGAGCACGCTCGTCGTGACATCCGACAGGGGGCGGACGACGGCGAGCGGGGCGTGCATGTCGACGTACCCGGCGGCGCTCACCTGGACGGCGTCCTGGACGTCGACGGCCTGCCCGTGCAGCGCTTCGGTCATGCTGGCGAGCGCGCGGTCGGCCTCCTGCCGGTCGTCGGTGTACAGGGCGAGCACGGCCGACGCGGCGCGGTCGTTCGCGATGTGCACGGCGAGCATGTCGGCCGTCTCGGGCGTCACGTCGGACAGGTCGGCGCGGGCTACCAGTCCGACCTGTCCCGTGGTCGACCGGCGCCCGACGACGACCAGGCTCTCGGTCGGCGCGTAGCCGATGCGCGCGGGGATGTAGGCGAGCAAGTCGGCGATGGAACGCGCACGGATCTGGGGCTGCTGAGCCACGTAGGGCTCCTTCCTGCCAGGTGGTGGGTGGCCGGTGGTCCCGACCGTTTTTCGCCCCCTCCTGGCGTCGTAATCACCACCCGCGCGGGGCCCCGGGCCGCAACCCGCGGTCCGGCCCGACGGCGGGGCCGGTTTGCGCGGACACGCTTTTCGTCCGCGCGGGCCGGTTTCGACGGCGGGCCGGCGCCGAAGGCGAGCGGGTTGCGGCACGGGGTGCGCGGGTGATGATGAAGAGCCAGGAGGGGAAGAAAACCGCGCGCAGCGCGGCAACCGCGGCCGCGCAGCGGCCACGACTCGGGTCCCGGCCGAAGGCCGGGAGCACCACCCACCGCCGTGAGCTCCACGCCCCAGCCGCCCACACCGCTCCCCCCACCGGCCACCGGCCGGGTCTGGGAACGACATCGCCCCGGTGTCCCTCATTCGAGGGATCACCGGGGCGGTGGAAAGAGTTGCTAGAGGTGCTCTGGGGCCGGGCCGTTCGGCCAGATCAGGTCTCCCACGACGAACCCGCTCGGACCATCTGCCAGGAGCCTGAGCAGGCTCCCTTCGACGTCACGCGCCGCAGGCATCGTCACCGTGACCGTGTGGGGGTATGTGAGGTCGATGGTCATGCGCTGCTCCTTCGGTCGGTGGCGGTCAGGACCCGATGGGCCGGCCCCTGCGGAACTCTCCTCGGTTCGCGGGGAACGGTTCGCCGTCGTTGAGCTCGTCCTCGAGGCGGGCTAGTTCGCGCTCGAGCGCGGTGTTGAGCAGCGCGGTCATGGAGACGTGGCCGCCGTCGAGGCCGGCAGTGCGCAAGACGGCTGTCTCGGCGCGGCGGATCAGGGCCTCTTGGAATCGGAAGGTCCGGGAGATCATGGCTGTGCCCACGGCGGCCTGCACCGGAGGTTCGGGCTCGGTCGCGCGCGGGCGCTGCGTCGGGGCACGTCGCGGCGTCGTGGCCGCGGGCGGAGCCTCGGGCCGGTTGTCCGGCTGCTTCGACGGCGCCGCCGGAGCTGCGGGTTCGGCTGGCTGCTGGACTACTGGAGCGGGCACCGCGGGGGTCGCGATCGGCTCGACGCGGGGCGTCAGGGAGATCGGGCTGGTTCCGCTGGGTCGCTTGCGCTCGACCATCAGGCGATCCTCTCGGCGTACGCGGGCAAAATCCGATCGATGATGCGCTGGGCGATCTCGTCGAAGATGCGGACTGTGGTGCGTCCGCGTTCGTCGTTCCAGGCGGTGAGCGAGACGCCGGCGGCATCGGCCTCTGCGAACCTCGTCCACTCGGGCACGTACGGCGGCGTGAGTTCCACTTCCACGTCGCCGGGGATGATCTTGACGGTGCGCAGGTCCCACACGAGGTCGCCGAAGCGCTCACGTAGGCCCTCGATCTGGAAATCCCCCTCGGCGGTCTGTCGGCGCCGTGTCACGAGGACTCCCCCGACGCGGAGCTCGGGGTTGGCGAGGTCGACGGCGTGCTGCGTCACGAAGTCGCTGACGCGGATCGCGGCTTCGACGGAGTCGTAGCCGGTGTCTGAAGGGATGACCACGACGTCAGCAGCGCTCATCGACATCTGCACCAGGTGGCCAAGGTCTGGGCGCGAGTCGATGAGGACGACGTCGTAGTCCTCGGTCCAGCCCGTGAGCGCCTTGCGCAGACGCCGGAACGCGCCGACGGTGCCGGCTTCGGCTTCGCGGTTGATGAGGTCGAAGCGGGCCGGAATCACGTCGATGTGCTTGGCCTCTGCCGTCATCTCGCCGGCGGCGTTCTTCCAGCCGCACTCGACGACTGCGCCCTCCCCGGCGCCCTCGGCGTTCGCGGCGATGGCCTCGGACACGCTCGGGATCGGGTTGGCGGAGTCCCACTCGATCCCGAGCCGTCGGGTGGCGTTCGCCTGCGGGTCCATGTCGACCACCAGGACGTTGAGCCCCTGGCGTGCGAGACCGGCTGCGGTCTGGACCGTGCATCCGGTCTTCTGGACTCCGCCCTTGTTGTTGGCGAAGAGGATCGTGACGGGCATCTTTGGCACCTCCTGGCGCAATGCAAGCATTGCAATGCTTGCTTTCGTTGCTGGACGCGCCGCGGCGCACGAGGAAGCATAGCAACTAATGGAATGCTTGCAATACTTGTAAGCCTTGCGTTGCTTGTAAGGCTTACAAGTATTGCCTACCCCTACGACGCGAGGCCGTCGACCAACGTCCACTCGCTCGCCTGCGCATCGTCTGGGGGCCACCACCAGGACTCGGCCGGGTCTGCGAGTTCGGCTGCTTCGTGCCGCGTGAGGTAGGTACGCCATGCGCGGCGCTGTGCGGCGTAGAGCCGGAGCTGGGCCTCGACACCCTCGAGGGCGCCGAGGTGCTCGGCGACGCGAAGCAGGGCGTCCGAGCGGGGGAGTAGGGACCCTGCGGTCCGATCGAGGAGTCCCCATGAGCTCAGCAGGTCGACGGCCTCATGGACAGCCCGGCGGGAGATACCGGTCGCGTCCACGAGCTGCGTGATCGTCTCTGCCTGCGCGTTCTCGACGGCCTCGAAGACGAGGGCCGCCACGTGGCCGAGGGCGCGGAAAGCTGGTCTCAGCGCATGCACCTTCCCGCGGTCCCACCGCAGGGCCGTGGCGCGGTCTGCCAGGTCCGACGGAAGGGTGAGTGCGTAGAGGTCGGCGTGCTCGCCACGGCCCTGCTCGAGCCGGTCGATCCAGCCGGCTCTCCCGAGCTCATGCAGCAGGACGGAGACGGTTGAGTGGTCCATCCCTGTCGCGATCGCCAGGGATCGGGTGCCGAACGAGACGTACCGGCTCCCGGTCTTGTGCGCTGCTTCTCCGAGAGCTCGCAGGAGGAACCGAGCGCCGTACCACTTCCGTCCGGGGAAGCGGTGTTGCTCTGTGGTGCGGAGGCAGGCTCGCCAGGTCCGGACGAAGGCGTGCTCGTCGCCGAGATCTGGGGTGCCCCCCTGTGACTCTTGGGCGCTTGTGTTGGATCTGTGCACAGTGTGACTCCCGGCCGTCGTGGCCGGATCGGCGTGCTGCGCGACGTGGCGTTGGGCGTTGTGCCAATCGCGTGCGAGGGCGCCGTGGCGTTGGGTGGGGGAGTAGCGGGCGTAGAGCGCTGCCAGTCCGGGCCAGCGTCCGTCGGTGAGGCGGGCGGCGACGTCGGCGAGGCGCCAGCCCGCGGCGGCCGCGCCGGCGATGACGGCTTGTCGTGCCTCGGACGGTGAGGGGTAGCGGCCGGTGTCGTACACGCCGTCGCGGGCGATACGCGTCAGCCGGGCCGAGAGGGCCCGGCCGCGGGCGGCCGAGCTGTGGGGGTCCGTAGCGGGCTCAGAGGCCCGGAGAGGGGCCTGTGCGGCCCGCAGGGCGTCGATCTGGGCGCGGTAGGCATGCTGGAGCGCGGCGACCGCTGCGGCTGGGCTGGGCCGGTGCAGGACGTCGACGGCGATGTTGAGGCTCATCGTGAGCGCCTGGTGGCCGCCCGTTGCGTGGGCGGCGCCGGGGACGCGGATGCAGCCGGTGCGCAGCGACTGGTGCGGTCCGGGGTCCATCGTGGGGTAGGCGGTGGCGATCGCCTCGACGAGTTCGCGGGCGCTGGTGTAGTCCAGGCGCTCGGTGAGCGGGACGTAGACGTGGCGGCCGCCGTTGGGGGAGACGTCGGTGATCACCCGAGCGCCGACCGATTCGAGCTCGCGCACGAGGCGTGTCGCGTCGGCGAGGACGCGCGCGGCGCCACCCCGTGAGGAGTCGAGGTCGAAGCACAGGGCGCGGCAGGTGCCGTCGTCGCCGTACACGCGCACGGCCGCCGGCGCCGAGGGCAGGGCGGCGGTCAGGGGGCGCTCGTCGCGGTCCCGGTACTGGATCCCGCCTGCGCGCCGTGATCCGAGGCGGACCCGCGGAGCGCCCGCGAGCAGGGGAGCGCAGGCGGCCCACTCTGCCGCCGCGACGTCGTGGGACGCACTGGACGTTCGTTCAGAATCGGGCGCGGGCAGGTCGACGCCGCTCGGTGTGTCGCCCTCGAATTCGTGTGCGAGGGCCCGATGGGTGCTTATGATGGTCTCCAGACAGCGACGCACCTGAGGGTGCGTCAATCGGGGCCCATCACCTCCGCGCCGCCAAGCTTGAGGGTGATGAGCTTCTGATCGTGGCCCGCCCCTTCGGGGGCGGGCCGCTCTGCGTTATGGGGTTATGCGCTCTTGCGAGGAGCGGCCTCCCGTCCATCGGCGATCACGAGTTCGAGCCCGTCCTGCTGGGTGGCCGACGACGGCCACCACTCGGGAACTCCGTTGTCGTCGAGCTCGCTGCGCGCGTGCTTCGCCAGCTCCTCGAGCACGAGGGCGAGCGACACGCCGGTGGCGTCCGCGATCTCGTCGAAGGTGGCCTTGGCGTCCTTGTCGATCTCAGCGAACAGGGACCGGCGCGTGTGAGCGTCGAGAGACCCGCGGGCCCGTCGTGTCCTCGCTGCCTTCGTAGCCATGCCCTGAAACTTAGCCATAGGCATATGGCGGCTGTGGGAGGACACGCCGGGCGTGTCGTCAGCGGCCGGCGATGTAGTCGCCGAAGGCGGCGCCCACCCGCTCGACCGCCTGGCGGTCCGCGCGCCACTGCACACGACGCCCCTGGCGCCGCTCGGGAGGCACGTCGGCAACCACCAGGCCCTCGCCTTCCAGGGCTCTGAGGTGACCCTGGACTGCTGGCCGCGTGGCTCCGAGCAGGTCGGAGAGTTCCGCGATCGTGAGCGTGCCGTGGAGTGCGAGGGCGCGCAGCACCTCGGCGCGCGCTCTGTTGCCGATGAGCTCAATGGCGACCTCGACCTCCCTAGGCATCCCGGGGGGCTTTGTGAGTCGCGGCATGGGCTTCATCCTGCCGGATGAGCACCCAACGCCCCGTCCCCCCGCTACTCATAATCTATCGTTACAAGTTGACCAGTGGTGCTTGATACGTGAACACGGATTGTGGCTGTGCCTCGACGTACCGGGGGGGGGGGGGGGGGGGGGGGGGGGGGGGGGGGGGGGGGGGGGGGGGGGGGGGGGGGGGGGGGGGGGGGGGGG